>NZ_AEVT01000117.1 GCF_000189275.1 Vibrio sinaloensis DSM 21326
CTTGCTCATGGGCTCAAAGAAAAGTAAGAAAATGGGCAAGAAGCTAGGAAAGAATGCGCTAAAAATTGGCGGTGTGGCTGCGCTAGGAGCCCTTGCATATAAGGTTTACAATGATCATCAAAAGCAACAACCCAGCTCGCCAGTACAAGATGACTTTAATGCTGATGATGCCATCCACAGTGAGTTGATCATTAAATCAATGATCGCCGCGGCTAAGGCAGACGGACACGTAGATCAACAAGAAATGGAGCGAATTGAAGCTGCACTTAAAGAAGCAGGAGCCAACAGCTCACTTCAGTCCCTCCTTCATTCGGAGCTAAATAAGCCCCTAGACCCAAATGAAATCGCCCTACTTGCAAGAACCCCACAACAAGCCTCTGAAATCTACCTCGCCTCTTTGATTGTGATTGATGAGCAGAATTTTATGGAAAAAGCGTATCTACAAGAGCTTGCAAAACAGCTTCAACTCGATCCGCAAGTCACGCAACAGCTCGAGCTTCAATGGCAAGCAGATTAAACTGGTGATTTAGTCAACGAATAGGAGTCTAACTTGAGCTAGAGCAAGCTTAGATTTTGAGTTTACTAGAGTGTCTGTGTATAGTTGAGAGCAGTTATCATTTAAAGATTAGGTTAATGACATGAAAGTATATGACTGCTGTGATTTGGTCCGAGAGCTGTACGCTCAAATCGGTAGTGGTGATCAGGCTTATGTACCAAAAGCGATTGCTTGTTCATTACGAGCACTTAACGATATTGCCGCTGACACCAGTTTGCCACAACATGTTCGAGACAAAGCTGCGTTTGCCGCCGCAAATCTGCTGATTTCAGATTTCGAGGATAAGTAATGAATCTGGCTAACTACGAAACAATGGATCCTGTCATGTTGATGAGCATCGTTAACATGAAACTACGCGATGACTTCGGTGGTGATCTGGACAAATTAGTGGCCTACTTTGATATCGATCGTTCATCACTTGAAACCAGACTTGCAGCCGCAGGTTTTGACTTTTTACCTGACGCCGGACAGTTCCGCTGATTGTAAACAAAACTCTGCTCAGACAAAAAAACCGCCTTATTGGCGGTTTTTTCATTGATGGAGACCTAGAGAGTTACTCTTCGTCAAACATCTCGTCTTCACGTGCCGCTTTTTCAGCTAGGTAACGTGCTTTTTTCTCTGCGGCTTCTTGAGCTAAACGCTCTTCGCGTTCTTCACGCACTTTACGTGCTTCGCCTTTACGTTCGTTACGCTCAGCTTGATTTTTGATGAAGCCTGCTAGCTCTTTTTCCGCCCATTCTTGCGCTTGTGCTTCAGTTTCAAAGCCTGATTCGCGCTTAGATACGGTTGTTTTACGTGAAGTGACTTGGCGAGTGATCTCTGCACACCAACCGTTGCGTTTTTCTGAAGTACGGATAGCGAATTTTGGATTTTTAGACATTTCATTCATTCCTAAGGGATTAATCAGGGATTCGGTCAACTTGATAACTCCATCTAAGCTGAGCTGTTCAACACCATCCCTTGGTAAGCGCGGTATTAGAGCATAAAAGTGAGATCTATGCTGCAAGTTTTTCTCGGTATCTTTCAAAAACAAAGCGCTGGTATTCCTACCAGCGCTTTTCGTTTTGATAAAGCCCGAAGTTAAGCTAACAACCTACTTGTTAACCTACGTTCTTACGTGCGTTTTGGAACATGCGCATCCAAGCACCGTTCTCGCCCCAACCTTCTGGAGACCATGAGTTCGCTACTGTACGGAATACACGCTCTGGGTGTGGCATCATGATAGTTACGCGGCCATCTTGAGTCGTTAGACCTGTGATTGCGTTTGGCGAACCATTCGGGTTGTTCGGGTATTGCTGCGTTGCGTTACCGTGGTTATCCACGTAACGCACTGCAACCGTACCTGATGCTTCAATCGCCGCTAAGTGGTCAGCGTCACGTACTTCTACGCGGCCTTCACCGTGTGATACTGCGATTGGCATACGAGAACCTGCCATACCGTCGAAAAATACAGAGTCAGACTTCTGAACTTCCACTAGGCTAAAGCGAGCTTCAAAACGCTCAGATTCGTTACGAACGAAGCGTGGCCATAGGTCTGCACCTGGGATTAGCTCTTTCAGGTTCGATAGCATCTGACAGCCGTTACACACACCTAGAGAGAAGGTATCTTCACGCTTGAAGAAGCCTTCGAATTGATTGCGAGCTTGCTCGTTGAATAGGATAGACTTCGCCCAACCTTCACCCGCACCCAATACATCACCGTAAGAGAAACCACCACAAGCCACTAGGCCTTGGTACTCTTCTAGAACCGCTTGACCGGTTAGGATGTCGCTCATGTGAATATCAGTCGCTTCAAAGCCTGCACGGTCAAATGCAGCTGCCATCTCAACGTGAGAGTTAACACCTTGCTCACGTAGGATTGCCATCTTAGGCTTAGCACCTTTCGCGATGTATGGCGCAGCGATGTCTTCGTTTACGTCGAAGCTTAGCTTAACGTTCAGGCCTGGGTCAGAGTTGTCTTTCTTCGCCTCAAACTCTTGGTCAGCACATGCTGGGTTGTCACGTAGACCTTGCATCTTGTGCGTAGTCTCAGCCCAGATAGTACGTAGTTCAGTACGGTTACGCTCTAGAACCACTGTGTCACCAGAAGTGATCACTAGCTCGTCAGACGCTTCGACTGAGCCGATTACGTGTGAACATGCTTCAAGACCTTTTGCTGCTAGCGTTGAAAGTACAGCGTCTAAATCTTCGTTCTTAACCTGAAGTACTGCGCCTAGCTCTTCGTTAAATAGCGCTGCTAGTGCATCTTCGCCTAAGTCAGCGATGTCCGCTTTAACACCACAATGACCTGCGAATGCCATCTCAGCTAGAGTCACGAATAGACCGCCATCGCCCTTATCGTGGTAAGCCACTACTTGGTCGTTCGCAACAAGTGCTTGAACGCCTTCGTAGAAGCCTTTTAGCTGCGCTGCGTTGTCTACGTCTGCTGGCTTATCACCAAGCTGCTTGTAAACCTGCGCCAGTGCCGTTGCGCCTAGACGGTTCTGACCGTTACCTAGGTCGATAAGTACAAGGCTAGTATCGCCTTTGTCGGTACGAAGCTGAGGTGTGATTGTCTTGCGAACATCTTCAACACGTGCAAACGCAGTGATGATTAGAGATAGCGGAGAGGTTACTTCTTTCTGCTCGCCATTCTCTTCCCACTTAGTCTTCATCGACATTGAGTCTTTACCCACAGGGATAGTTAGACCAAGTGCTGGACATAGCTCTTCACCCACCGCTTTCACTGCTTCGTAAAGACCTGCATCTTCACCTGGGTGGCCTGCTGGAGACATCCAGTTTGCAGACAGTTTAATGTGTTTGATATCACCGATGTTTGTCGCTGCGATGTTTGTGATTGCTTCACCCACCGCTAGACGAGCTGACGCACCGAAGTCTAGTAGAGCAACTGGCGTACGCTCCCCCATAGACATCGCTTCACCGTGGTAAGTGTCGTAGCTTGCTGCTGTTACTGCGCAGTTAGCGACAGGAACCTGCCAAGGGCCAACCATTTGGTCACGAGCTACAAGACCGGTAACGGTACGGTCACCGATAGTGATTAGGAATGTTTTCTCTGCAACCGTTGGAAGACGTAGCACGCGGTCTGCTGCTTCGTTTAGTTCGATACCGTCGCGGTTAACGGCAGGGTTGTTCGCCTTAAGCGTTTTCGCATCGCGGTGCATCTTAGGCGTCTTACCAAGAAGCACCTCCATTGGCATGTCGATTGGCGTGTTGTCGAAGTGTGAATCTTCAAGTTTCAGTTCACGCTCTTCTGTTGCCACACCCACTACTGCGTATGGTGCGCGTTCACGCTTACAGATCGCATCGAATACTTCCATATTCTCTGGCGCAACTGCCATTACGTAGCGTTCTTGAGATTCGTTACACCAGATCTCAAGTGGGCTCATGCCTGGTTCATCATTTGGTACATCACGCAGTTGGAAGATACCGCCACGCTCGCCATCATCGACTAGCTCTGGAAGTGCGTTAGAGATACCGCCCGCGCCCACATCGTGGATGAATGCGATTGGGTTCTCTTCGCCAAGCTGCCAACAACGGTCGATTACTTCCTGACAGCGACGTTCCATCTCTGGGTTTTCACGCTGTACTGAAGCGAAATCTAGATCTTCTGCTGATTGACCAGATGCCATTGAAGAAGCCGCACCGCCACCAAGGCCGATGTTCATTGCAGGACCACCCAATACTATTAGGCTTGCACCTACTGGGATCTCTTTCTTCTGTACGTGCTCGTCACGAATGTTACCCATACCACCAGCAATCATGATTGGCTTGTGGTAACCACGAACCTCTTCACCTGCGTGAGAATTTACTTTCTCTTCGTAAGTACGGAAGTAACCTAGTAGGTTTGGACGACCAAATTCGTTGTTAAACGCCGCGCCACCAAGTGGACCTTCTAGCATGATGTCTAGTGCGTTAACGATGCGACCTGGCTTACCGAAGTCTGTTTCCCATGGTTGTTCAAAACCAGGAATGCGTAGGTTAGATGTAGTGAAACCAACAAGACCTGCTTTTGGCTTACCACCGATACCAGTCGCGCCTTCGTCACGGATTTCACCACCAGAACCAGTAGAAGCGCCTGGCCAAGGAGAGATAGCGGTTGGGTGGTTGTGCGTTTCCACCTTCATTAGGATATGCGCTTTCTCTTGGTTGTAACCGTATTGGCGAGTTTCAGGGTTCGGGAAGAAACGACCTACATCCGAGCCTACCATTACCGCTGCGTTATCTTTGTACGCAGACAGCACGTTTTCAGGCGTCGTTTCGAATGTGTTCTTGATCATCTTGAACAGAGACTTCTCTTGCTTAACGCCGTCGATAGTCCAGTCTGCGTTGAAGATTTTGTGACGACAGTGCTCTGAGTTCGCTTGGGCAAACATCATTAGTTCGATGTCAGTTGGGTTACGATCTAGCTTATTTACGAACGCATCGTAAAGGTATTCGATTTCGTCATCAGCAAGTGCCAAACCAAGCGTGACGTTAGCCTTGATTAATGCTTCACGACCACCGTTCAGTAGGTCAACGTCTGCTACTGGTGCTGGCTCTGCCACTTGGAAAAGCGCAGTTGCAGACTCAAAATCAGTGAAGATAACTTCCATCATACGATCGTGTAGGATCGCTTTAAGCTCAACCAGTTGAAGCTCTGAAAGTTCATCCGATGATTCAATGTAGTAAGCGATACCGCGCTCAAGACGTGCGATCTTGTCTAGACCACAGTTATTTGCGATATCCGTTGATTTTGAAGACCAAGGCGAGATAGTGCCTGGTCGTGGAGTCGCAAGCAGCAGACGGCCTTCCGGCTCGTGCTCTTCAATTGTAGGACCATAAGTCAGTAGCTTTTCTAGCTTTTCAACTTCCTGATCATCTAGATCGGCTGACAGTTCAGCAAAGTGAGCAAATTCAGCGTAAATGCCCGTTACAGGCAAGCTTAGTTCACGACAAAGCTCTAGAAGCTTGTTAACACGAAATTCAGATAGAGCTGGGGAGCCACGAAAAATTCTCATGCGCTTAGGTCTCTTATGCAATTGGTTAGGGTCTGTTGACCAAGGTGATATTGGAATAAATTCACTTCAATAGCCCAACACAGTGGCTACTTTTACGAATTTATACCAATTCCACCTCTCCTTTGCGGGCGCATTATATAGTAATTTTTTTTACGACGAAACGGTTTGCGCAACCGTTTGCGTCATTTTTTTTGTCAATTCTGAAATACAGTGAATATCCAAAATTAAGATCTTTACTCTCGAAGCCATACTGATTGTCTTGCCTTGTTATGACACTTTGATATAAATGCCCTACTGGATGTATGAGATTATCACTGAATGAAAAAGCTTTACCTTTCCCAATTACGCGCATTAAGTACCTTAGTCGTCAGTGTGTTACTGCTGTCGGGTTGTCAGATCGAGTCTGAACCGAAAAGCGAACTCGAACAAATTAAAGAACGCGGTGTGTTACGAGTGGGTACATTAAACAACCAACTCTCTTACTACATCGGTCCTGATGGCCCTGCAGGTCTTGACTATGAGCTAGCCCGTGAGTTTGCCAATGAGCTCGGTGTGCAATTAGAAATGAAACCCGCTTATCGTATCTCAAGCCTCTACCCTGCTTTGCGTAACGGTGAGATTGATATCATTGCAGCAGGCTTAAGTCAGTCTCCTGAGCGGCTAAAAGCATTTCGCGCCGGCCCTGCCTATTACTACGTCAGTCAACAAGTGGTTTATAAAAAAGGCCAATGGCGACCACGTAATCTTGAGCAATTGTTAAAGCGCCAGCCTGAACTGGTTGAAAAGAACAATAATGAAGCAGTACTGCAAATCGTTGGTGACTCTCATTTCAACCAGACGCTAGCTGAGATTCAACGCCAACACCCAAGCTTTATCTATAAAATAGACCCTAATGCTGACGTAAACGATCTGTTGAAAAAGGTCTCTAATGGTGAGCTTTTATTTACTGTGGCGGACTCGGTTGAAATATCACTATCCCAACGCATCTACCCAGAAGTGGCGTTAGCATTCGAACTGACGGAAGACCAACCGACTTCTTGGTTCTTACGCCGTTCCCAAGATGAGAGCTTTTACGCGCTCCTAATCGAGTTCTTTGGCAATATTAAACAGTCTGGTCACTTGGCTTCCCTTGAAGAAAAATACATTGGCCATGTTGACTCATTTGACTATGTTGATACCCGTGCATTTATTCGAGCACTTGAATCCAAGCTACCGAAGTGGTCTCCACTCTTTAAAAAGTACTCTGATGAATTCGACTGGCGCTTAGTTGCTGCCCTCGCCTATCAAGAGTCACACTGGAATCCACTGGCGAAGTCTCCCACAGGAGTACGTGGGATGATGATGCTCACCTTACCAACGGCGAAAAGTGTTGGGGTTGAGGATCGCCTCGACCCAGAGCAGTCAGTAAAAGGTGGGGTTGAGTACCTACGTCGAATGGTGGCAAGAATTCCAGATTCGGTAGAAGAACACGAAAAAATTTGGTTTGCGCTCGCGTCATACAATGTCGGTTATGGTCATGTTATGGACGCAAGACGCTTAACAAAACGTCAAGGCGGAGACCCAGATGCCTGGGCAGATGTGAAGGACAGACTGCCGCTGTTGAGACAAAAGAAATATTTTAGCCAGACTCGTTATGGCTATGCTCGTGGCGATGAAGCCCGTAATTATGTCGAAAACATTCGTCGCTACTATCAGAGCATCATTGGCCATGTTGAGCAACAAACCTTAACTGAAGACAATAACAACGTCGATGACCTAACCGTTATTCAGGTGCCAGAAATGGCGACCTCTGGCGCTCTACCAGCCTCAGCAGCTCAAGCCAGTCAAGAAGCTGCCCCTTCAGAATAATGCGATACCAAGTGTGTAGTCTTTTGTACAAAGATTACACACTTGAATTCTTACTCTAGCACCCATACATAATATCGTGTGCTTGATCACTTGCGAACTTTCTTAAATTCGTAACAATTGCCGAGTATAAAACCAATATCTAAATATAATCAGTCGTATTCGTTGGGGAGTGGGCTGGTTGAGTCATAAACCCAAATAGGAGGTTGTTCTATGGCTAGACGTAAATTACAGTCAAAACGCCTTAACAAAACCGTTGCCGCGAATCGCCGTAAGCGTATGCTGAGCAACAATAAGAAAAAGGTGATCGCACGTCACCGTGCATTTATGCAGCTAATCTGTGCCGCATAACCCAAAAGCAAACATCTTCTGCGAAGGTGTTTGCTAAAGCCAGTTACTTCTTGAGCGCTTTCTTCGCCTCATGCATTCGAGTAAAGCGAGTCGCTTTACGTTCATTTTTCTTCTCTTTACGTCGACGTTTAAAAAACGCTTGTAACTGAGTGCGACATTCTGTTTCCAACAATCCGCGCTCTACATCGGCATAATGATAGGCCGCTTGGTGTTCAAATAAATTCAGTACCGTCCCCGCCGCTCCAGCCTTTAAATCAGGCGCTCCAAAAACGATGCGTTTCACACGGCTATGTAATAAAGCACCGGCACACATTGGACAAGGCTCTAGCGTTACGTACAAGGTGGTATCGAGCAAGCGATAATTTTCTAGTACTTGGCCCGCCTTACGCAACGTTTGGATTTCTGCGTGCGCAGTGGCGTCATTTTGACCAATGGATTGATTCCAACCTTCAGCGATAATTTCTCCATCTTTAACCAACACCGCTCCAACTGGCACTTCACCTTCCGCTTCAGCTTGCTTCGCCAGATCCATAGCGCGGCGCATAAACAGTTCATCTTGAGGGGTAAATTGAGATTCAGACAAAGAGAGCTCCAGCTGTATGAGTAAGCGAATAAGATAGTGAATTCTACCCGCATGGAAAAGGAAGTGGAAGCCAGTTAGCGGCTTGTCACTTTACCTACAAACAAAAAGCGCCAGTCTCTCGACCGGCGCTTCTACTATTTTAAACTTATCGAATCGACTGAATAGCTTAAATAGTGGATTCGTAGTTAACAACGCTACAGCGCCAAATATGACGGCATTTACATTGTGTAAGTGTATGGTGCTTGGATACCTAGTGGAATACCTAGAGCCCAGTATGCAACTAGGAAGATTGACCAACCAATAAGCATTGCGATTGAGAACGGCATCATCAGAGAAGCCAGAGTACCGATACCTGTCGACTTCACGTAACGTTGACAGTAAACCACCACGAGAGGGAAGAATACCATCAGAGGTGAAATGATGTTCGATACTGAGTCACCAACGCGGTATGCCGCTTGAGACAGCTCTGGCGAAATACCGACAGCCATAAGCATAGGTACTAAGATTGGACCAATCAGTGCCCATTTTGCCGACGCTGAACCAATCAATAGGTTTACCGAAGCCGTCAACAGAATCATACCAATGATTGTCGCCTCGCCCGGCAAGTTCATTGCTTTCAGACCTTCAGCACCGTAAAGCGCAAGCATTGTACCGATGTTTGACTGCGCGAACGCTGACAGGAACTGAGCACAGAAGAATGACATAACAATATATGCACCCATTGTCGACATAGTGTCAGACATGGCTTTGATAATGTCGTTACTTGTCTTAAACGTACCCGAAACCTTGCCGTATACGTAACCTGGGATGATAAACAGAATGAAGATCAATGGAACAATCGACTTCATTAGTGGGGCTGAGAACGCCGTGATTTCACCTTCAGGAGAGCGCAGTGCAGAGTTCTCAGGAATGATTGCAGCAATCAGAACAGCGATACCAGCCATCATTGCCCAACCAGCATAGCGGAATGCTTTCGACTCAAGCTCAGTGAAAGAACCTAAATCAGGTGCTTTCTCCGCGTCTTCATCGATTGGCGTTTTCGCTAGACGAGGCTCGATAATCTTTTCTGTTACATACCAACCAATCGCCACAATAATGATTGAAGATAGGCCAGTGAAGAAAATATTTGCCAGCGGGTTTACTACGTATTCTGGGTCAAGAACCTGTGCCGCTGTTTGTGTGAAACCAGCCAATAGTGGATCGATACCTGACGGAATAAAGTTTGCTGAGAAACCACCTGATACACCAGCAAACGCTGCTGCGATACCAGCGAGAGGGTGACGACCCGCAGCGTGGAAAATGATACCACCCAGAGGAATAACCAGTACGTAGCCCGCATCAGCAGCCGTATGAGATACGATTGCCACAAGGATTAGCATTGGTGTAAGAAGTTTCGCTGGCGTGAAGTTCAGCATCTTCTTTAGGCCTGTAGTGATAAAGCCTGAAGAGTCTGCAACACCAACACCTAACATTGCGACCAATACAATACCCAGTGGTGCGAAGCCCGTGAATGTGGTCACCATGTTCGCTAGGAAGCTTGCCAAAGATTCGCCAGTCAAAAGGTTGTTGATAGCAAGCGCTTCACCAGTACGTGGATTTAGGAGATCAAACGATACGTTTGAAAGGAGAGCAGACGCAGCCCAAGTAATAACGAGAGCCCAAAAAAACAAAATTGCAGGATCCGGAATTTTGTTACCTGCACGTTCAATAAAGTTTAGAAAGCGATCCATACCACTCGGCTTAGCAGATGGTGCTTTATTTACAGCTTGGTTACTCATGGTAACTCCATAGTGTGATGTTGTTGCCCAGGCATCTAGTTATAGTTTTATCAGCCTATGATTCACCCCACATTCTATTAAATGCCCCTGTTAAAAGCACAAGATTCTAGACCTTTTTCCATAATTGGAGACATATTTTGCAAAAACAACATCTACGTGCAACAAAACCAAAACACAAACCGATCATGATCAGAAACAAAATATAAACGATTTTGAAAAAAATAACGCATAGCTATCGGTATAAAAGCAAGCTATTCGATGCCATATGCACCTAGTCTCAATCAAATTCACTGAATTGTGAAATCGCGCTGGTGAGCTTTACCGATTGCTTATCTCCAAACCTATCCCACCAACATACTTCAACTTCAATAACACTAACTGCATTACTCAGTCCAGAATATGGCGTTACCTGACACTGCGTGTTAAACCCCGATCCTTTTACTGAGCAATGGGTAGAAGAGACACATACATCACTGCCCATATCACTATAAGAAAAGCTTGCGCTAGCGGATGAAACTCCTCGCCGAGTAAATGACTCAAGTTTACTTTCTGCAATATACAACGCTTGAAGACTACGATCGGCATAGTCAGCTTTCGACTCAGCATACGCCTGCATTTTTATTAAACCTAGAGCCCCTACACCTATCAATACGAAAGCAATAAGCACCTCAATTAGGCTCATCCCTTTATGCCTATAAATCATTCCAAGAGCCTCGATACCACTTCACTTGTTTAAACTTTCTCAACGGTGCATCTATTACATCTCGGTTGTAAGTAAATGCCAGAGAAGCGTTAAACACGGCAAACGTACCAGGACCATCCATTACGTAGCCACCACTCGGATTAAACGCACCGTTTTGAAAATACCCTATCTTGGTTTTGGGCATAGTGACGGTACCGCTCAAGGCATTAATAACACCATCTAAAACACTTGCAGCGCCATTGGTGCCCGTATCATTTTCAGTCTGATCCCACCCCGTTAGATCCAACACATTGTCGTCGCTGTCTTTAAACTCATCAGAAAGAAAGTGATACAACATACCATTAAAGTCTTGCGAACCCGTCACAGATAAAATGCCGTTATGAACCACCAATATGATCCCGTCATTAAGATGCGTGTTGATGGCACTGCTGATTGAGTCAAAATCGCTATCGTTAATTTCACACCCACCGTATACCCAGATAACATCCCTGCCTTGCTCTATATTTTGGACGATTTGTTCTGCACACTGAGCGTTGAACCCAGGAGCGCCGAGGTCCGTTACACTTGACAGGGTTTGGGAATTTAAACTGTAAGGAACATAACCGAAAAGGGTGTTATCTGACATCACATCAAACCAATCCTCACGCGCTACATCGAATACATCCTTAAACGGGTCCATAGCGGTGTCTTGTGTATAGTCCTCAGCGGTGTCGGCTAAGTCGGTAATACCAAATGAGTAGTTCGCAGCATGACACATTTGAAAGTTGGGATTTTCACTACTGGGGAATGACTGATATGGCTTAACCGTTTGATAAGGGTGATGAGTGTTATAGCTGGTGGCATAGAAATAGTTGAAGTAGCGCACAGCGGTGCACTCCCATAAGTTGTTACCTAAACTCTTGCCCGGGTCTGGAGACGACGTATAGCTCCCATTGATAACCAAATCGGATGTGGATCGGATCGCTCCCGTGCTCGATACATTTGGCGCTGAGAATGCTTTATTCAAAGTGAGATAACCGCTGGTTGCGGCAATAATGTTCGGAGAACCTACGGCAATAGACAAATCAGTAAGGCCAAGTAAGTTCTTGCACAATGAAACATCGCTAGGGACACGGTTGAACCGCATAGCTTGAGTATAAACACATTCTAATCCCCCCTCTGCTGCCCAATGATTTTGCCTCGCGATCACTTCGTTCTGTGCTCGTTTGATTTGATAAAACAACCCTCTGTAACTACCAAGAGCAATAATCAATGCCGCGACTAGCAGCAAACTGGTGACGAATAGTGTCGCCACACCTTTATTCCTTCTCATATCACCAATTCCTTTGCTTCAATGAAAATGACAAATCTTTGCTTAAGCCCGGAGAGTTTTTTAACGACGTAACCAATTGTACAGTCACCATAGATGAAGAGACCTTATTCCCTGGCAATTCAATTTGCGCTAGGTTGAACGCATCGACAGAAATCCGGTCTTTATGAAACAAGGTATTGCAGTTGTTACCAACATTCGCGGTAAAGTCTTGAGCATCAATCACAGATATTACGGTAGATTGTTTTTTTTCACATATTCGCAGAACATCGGTAGCTGCTGAAGTTTGTTCATAAACAATGTTTGAGTAGATAATAGATGCACCAGAAATTTCGCTGACGTAGGCATAGGCCAACAAGCCACTTGTCGGAGAGTTTTCGATATAAAACATATGATCAGCTCCCGACAGTTTCACTAGGTTATCGGTTACTCCGTTGTAGCCTGCTCTCTTCATATCCAAATTCATCATCTGTAAAACACTGTTGGTGCTTTGTAACAAACTCAGCTCTTTGGTGCGCTGTACTGCTATTTTTTGACTGTTAATGAATAGAGAGCCCATGACGCCAAGAGCAATAATGCCGACCGTCGATGCAACCATAAACTCTATCAAGCTCGCACCCTTTTGTTTGGTTATCGTCATATCAACACTTTTCATAATTTAGATACGAACTTGAACTAGGTGAACAAACTCGAACAATTGCTGAGCGGTGGTATGTTCTCAAGTTAAGCGCCGAAGAAGGACTCAGTTTAGGGTGAAAAGTAAACCTGCCTCCCTTGGGCCGGCCATGGGTTTCGTCAAAACTAATTTGATCTGATGTGTAGGTTGTCGATAAGGTAAGTCCGTCAAAAGCAGCACCAGACAAAATCGCGTACTTAGATCCTCCGCCTTCAGTATCACTATTAGTGAGTTCCAGTTTCCAATCACCTGTACTATTCGATGAACCTGACATAATCAAGTGAGCCCACAATGGCTCACGACGCATCACTGCTTCTGACTTTGCTAGCAAGACAAAACCATTTAACTCTTTGGCTAAACGCTCCATTTTTACTTTGTCGTTAACCGAACTAAAACTTGGCACCGCCCAAACAACGAGAACACCGATAACCAATAAGGTGATCAGCAGTTCAAGTAAGGTAAAGCCGCGAGACATTTCCCAATTTCCTATGCAAAACAATAATTAAACTAAATCAGCCTTGTGCAAAGACTAACACCTCATAACAATGCACTGAGGACCAAAAGGAAACTACGCGGAATGATTCTAAGAAATGGATGTAAACCGAGAAAAACAAGATTAGCAGCAATGACATTGATCGAACTAATGATAGTGGTTGCAGTGCTGTCTATTTTGGCATCAATCGCATACCCCAGTTATCAAAGCTATGTACTAAAGTCATATCGCTCTCAAGCACTTTCAGACATGGTTAAACTGCAGCTAGAACTAGAAGCCAACTACAATAATGGCTATAGCTGGAATAGCCTTATTTCGGGAGGAAGTTGCAATCAGTGCGAAACGCCAACCACACGTTATGTATTTTCGATCGCGAGCCAAGCTGGCAAAGCCTATGTGATAAAAGCTCAGGCTCAGTCGGGTTCAGGGCAAACTAAAGACCGCTGCCTGACGGATGAAAGCGTCGACTATATGACGTTAGACTCCAGTAACACCTCCTACCCATCCGCTTGTTGGAACTAACCGACCAGAAGTAAAAAGGCCTGCATTTAGCAGGCCTTTTATTTCATTCAATAACTCAGCATTAGCTGGTTAGGTCATCAAAGAACTTCTTCACACCATTGAAAAAGCCTTCTGATTTCGGCTTGTGCTTAGTCGCCGCTTCGCCGCCACATGACTCTTCAAATTCTTTCAGCAACTCTTTTTGACGAGAGCTCAGATTAACTGGCGTTTCGACTACGAGCTTAACAATTAGGTCGCCAATGCCACCGCCACGAACGCCTTTCACACCTTTACCGCGCATACGGAACATGCGCCCCGTTTGCGTCTCAGTAGGAACCTTAAGGTTCACTCGGCCATCAAGCGTTGGAACTTCTACCTCACCACCTAGCGCAGCCATTGCAAAGCTCACTGGGACTTCGCAGTACAAGTTGTTTCCATCACGTTCAAAGATATGGTGCTCTTTCACGTGCACTTGTACGTACAGATCGCCGGCTGGTGCGCCCATTTCTCCCGCTTCACCTTCGCCAGATAAGCGAATGCGATCGCCAGTATCAACACCTGAAGGGATCTTAACGTTAAGCGTTTTCGTTTTTTGCTTACGACCTTGTCCGTGACAAGATTTACAAGGGTTCTTGATGATCTTGCCTTTACCATGACAAGTAGGACAAGTCTGCTGAACGGCAAAGAAACCTTGGCGCATCTGAACTTGACCATGACCATGACAAGTACCACATGTTTCGACTGCAGAGCCTTTCTCTGCACCACTGCCATCACAAGAATCACACTCAACTAACGTTGGGACTTCGATCTCTTTCGAAACACCACGAACCGCTTCTTCTAGAGTGAGTTCCATGTTGTAGCGTAAATCCGCACCACGTTGCGCACGCTGTTGACCGCCACCACGACGCCCACCACCGAAAATGTCACCGAATACATCACCGAAGATGTCACCAAAGTCAGCACCGCCGCCACCGAAGCCGCCGCCACCCATACCACCTTGCTCGAATGCAGCATGGCCATATTGGTCATACGCTGCTTTCTTTTGAGGGTCGAGTAGGATTTCGTACGCTTCTTTTACTTCTTTAAACTTATCCGCGGCAGTTTCATCACCCTGGTTACGATCTGGGTGGTATTTCATCGCTAAGCGCTTGTACGCCTTTTTGATATCACGCTCTGATGCATCACGGCTAACGCCTAATACTTCGTAAAAATCACGTTTTGACATGTTCTTAGTCACCAATGTAGTACTGCAAACGGGCAATAAGACTTGCTCCGCTTGGTGTTTGTATCGTTCTAGCTAAAAGCTCTCAATCAAGCAAAGTATTTAGCTAGAAAGACAAATTAGTTTACAAACATACGGGCGTATGAGTTTCCTCAAACGCCCGTATATAAAGAATAAAAAGACATTTATCTAAGCTAGAACGCATTAGTTCAAGAAGAAGGCACAGAGCCTACAAAACGTAGATGAGTACCTTCGACGCAGACATCACGCGTTATAGCGACGATAAATTATTTTTTGTCTTCTTTAACTTCCTCAAATTCAGCATCAACAACGTCGTCTTCTTGCTTAGGCTGTTCGCCTGCTTCAGCGCCTTGTTGTGCTTGAGCTTGTTGCTGAGCGATTTCCATTAGCTTTTGAGCTGCTGCCATAAGTGCTTGAACTTTAGCATCGATTGCTTCTTTGTCTTCGCCCTTACGTGCTTCTTCAAGTTCAGAGATAGCTGCTTCAATCTTCTCTTTTTCGTCAGCTGGAAGCGCATCACCTGCTTCTTCAACTTGCTTACGAGTACCGTGAATCATTTGGTCAGCTTGGTTACGTGCAGTTGCTAGCTCTTCGAACTTCTTGTCCGCTTCTTTGTTAGCTTCTGCTTCTTGTACCATTTTCTCGATGTCTTCATCGCTTAGACCGCCAGAAGCTTGGATAGTGATCTTCTGCTCTTTACCAGTCTGCTTATCTTTCGCCGACACGTGTAGGATACCGTCCGCATCTAGGTCGAAAGTCACTTCGATTTGAGGCATACCACGTGGTGCAGGCTGAATGCCTTCTAGGTTGAATTGACCTAGAGACTTGTTGTACATCGCTTGCTTACGCTCACCTTGTAGAACGTGGATAGTTACCGCATTCTGGTTGTCTTCTGCAGTAGAGAAAACTTGGTTCGCTTTTGTTGGGATAGTTGTGTTCTTCTCAACAAGCTTAGTCATTACACCGCCCATAGTCTCGATACCTAGAGACAGAGGAGTAACGTCTAGTAGAAGTACGTCTTTAACATCACCAGCAAGTACACCACCTTGAACTGCAGCACCCATTGCTACTGCTTCATCAGGGTTTACGTCGCGGCGAGCTTCTTTACCAAAGAACTCAGCAACTTTCGCTTGAACCATAGGCATACGAGTCTGACCACCTACTAGGATTACGTCAGTGATGTCGTTTACTGAAAGGTCTGCGTCAGCTAGAGCAACTTTTAGTGGCTCAAGAGAACGTTGTACTAGGTCTTCAACTAGAGATTCTAGTTTCGCACGAGTTACTTTAACGTTCATGTGCTTAGGACCAGTCGCATCAGCAGTCACGTAAGGTAGGTTTACGTCAGTTTGAGAAGTAGAAGAAAGCTCGATTTTTGCTTTTTCTGCTGCTTCTTTAACACGCTGCATTGCTAGAGGATCGTTCTTAAGATCGATGCCTTGCTCTTTCTTGAACTCTTCAACTAGGTAGTTGATCATGCGGTTATCGAAGTCTTCACCACCTAAGTGAGTGTCACCGTTAGTCGCTAGTACTTCGAATGTTTTCTCGCCTTCAACTTCGTCAATCTCGATGATAGAGATATCGAATGTACCACCACCAAGGTCGTATACCGCGATAGTGCGGTCGCCGCCTTGCTTGTCTAGACCATATGCTAGAGCAGCAGCTGTTGGTTCGTTGATGATACGTTTAACTTCTAGACCTGCGATACGGCCAGCATCTTTAGTTGCTTGACGCTGTGCATCGTTAAAGTAAGCAGGTACTGTGATAACTGCGCCAGTAACTTCCTCACCTAGGAAGTCTTCTGCAGTTTTCTTCATTTTCTTAAGGATTTCAGCAGAAACCTGAGGAGCTGCCATTTTCTGGCCTTGCGCTTCTACCCAAGCATCACCGTTGTCAGCCTTAACGATTTTGTAAGGCATGATTTCGATGTCGCGCTGAACTTCTTCGTCTTCGAAACGACGACCAATAAGACGCTTAATTGCAAATAGCGTGTTAGTTGGGTTAGTAACTGCTTGACGTTTTGCAGGTTGACCTACTAGCGTTTCACCGTCTGTGTAACCAATTACCGATGCAGTGGTGCGCTCACCCTCTGCGTTTTCAATTACACGTGGTTTGTCGCCGTCTAGTACAGCAACACATGAGTTAGTAGTACCTAAGTCAATACCAATGATTTTACCCATCAGGCTATCTCCGAATAAATTTCTATTTTCGTTTTGCTATATCCCCTATGTGGGGATGGAGAATCGGGTTTCAACCCTTGCTCACAAACAAAAATAATGATGTTTGCTTCTCTATGCCCAATAGATAAGGGCGGCAAATGGCTTTTCAAGGGAAAGAGTAAAAAAAAGTTAAAAAAGATTACCCTCACAAAACAAAAGCGAGCCATTTGGCTCGCTTTTACATTCAGACAGTTTAAAGATTAAGCGTTAGCTTGAGCGGGTTTCGCTTCTACTTCTGCTTCTTGTTTGCCGATTTCACCTTCCGTTTTAGCAACGATAGTGTTTACTGCTGTATCGCCCACTACGTTAGAAGATGTACAGAACATATCATTGATACGGTCAACTGCTGCGATGATTGCTAGACCTTCTGGTGGAAGACCTAGTTGGTGAAGAAGAACACCAACCATTACAACGCCACCGCCAGGAACACCACCAGCACCGATAGACAGAAGTAGGATAGTAAGACCTAGAGTGAACACATCAGCAGTGTTGATTGGCTGACCAAATGCGTTTGCTACGAAGATAGTTGCAAGTGCGATGTAGATAGACACACCAGACATGTTCATGGTCGCACCTAGTGGTACACCAAAACCTGCTACTGATTTAGATACTTGCAGTTTCTCCGTCAGAGTACGCATCGTTACAGGAATCGTAGCGTTTGAGCTCGCTGTTGATAGAGAAAATAGGATTTGCTCACGAGTTGCACGCAAGAAGGTCTTTGGAGAAGTCCCTGTCGCAATGCCAACCGCCATTGGGTAGAAGAAGAAGATCCAGAACACTAGCATTGCCACAACAAGCGCAACATAGCCTGCTACCGACATTAGCGTGTTCGCATCTAGCGTTGCACCTAGTTGAATCATCAGTGCAAATACACCGTATGGAGCTAGGCTCATTACAAGACCCACTAGCTTCATCATGATTTCATTCGCCATCTTGAAGGTACGAATCGCTGGACCACCGCGTGAATCAAGAGCTTGAATTGCAAGACCTGTCAGGATTGCCATAAAGATGATTTGTAGCATGTCGCCGTTAGCAAACGCTTGAACTGGGTTGCTAGGAACGATGTTTACTACGAGTGAGAAGATATCAGGCGTTTCTGTTGTTGTTAACTTAACCGTTTCAGAAATAGTGCCGGCTAGGTTCGCGTCAGCGCCTGGTTGGAAAATCATACCAACCGTCAGAGCCGCAGTAATCGCGATGATGGTGTTAATAATGTATAGAGCAAAGGTTTTACCACCAAGACGACCAAATGCAGTAATGTCTTTCAGATCAACAATACCACACACTATTGAAACGTATACCAAAGGTACAACAAGTAACTTAATCAGTGATACGAACATACCGCCCGCGCCTTCCGCAGCGCCTAGAAGGTAAGTATCAAAGATTGCAATCCCGCTAAATAAGTACTGGATAGCAGTACCGATCAGTAGACCAGCAAACAAGCCTACAAAAATCTTGCTTGAAAGCGATTTATCCATCATCCATCTCCAGAATGTTGTGTTTGTAATTTATGGTTTTATAGTTTATTCCGCCAGTTTCCCCGACGGAGTTCGCACATATTACACATAAAGGTTACAAAATAAAGCATTTGTTTACGATAATGTTACAAGTTTCAAATCGGAAATTAATTTTCGGTTAAACTTTAGTCTAAGAATAATTCACTAAATCAATCAATTACTACAAAGCGAGATGGGAGACCTTAGGCAAAAAAAAGAGAGACATTTAGCCTCTCTAGTGTTTAAAACGGGGTGTATTCAGTGGTTATTTAGCAACCATAACCATCGCTGGACGAATCACACGACCATTAAGTTCGTAACCTTTTTGCATCACGAACATGACTGTATTTGACTCGTGATCAGGACTTTCTTGAATAGACATCGCTTGATGCTGTTCCGGGTTGAACGCTTCGCCTTCAGGATTGATCTCTTTAAGTCCGAATTTAGACACGGTATCAACAAATGTTTTGTGCGTAAGCTCAACACCTTCTAGTAGTGGTTTCACCACTTCCGCTTCAGTATCTGCCGCTTGGATAGCACGCTCAAGGTTATCGATCACTGGCAATAATTCTTCAGCAAACTTGTTCAGTGCGTATTTACGAGCCTTGTCGATTTCCTGTTCAGTACGACGGCGCATATTTTCCACTTCAGCTTTCGCACGAAGAACACCGTCTTGCTGCTCTTGAAGTTTCGCTTCGCTTGATAACAGTGCTGCCTCTAGTTGAGCAATCTTAGCGTCTTTCTCATCACCAATATCTTCAAGCTCTGCTTCAGCTTCTTGAGCTGCCGCTTCTACTTTTTCTGCCTCTTCGATGATTTGATCAAGCTCTTCTTCTGTAACTTTGTTTTCTTCGTTGCTCATGATATCTCCAGAGTTCATATTCCTCGGTACCTAACGCTTCACGTTTATCGCGTTTAGATACACAAAAATTCGCATAAATAGCTAACTTGCCATTATTATGGGGACGAAGATTATTGAATCAAGCCTATTTAGTGCGGAAAACCTATGAAAAAATGTTTTCAAGTGATCGCCATCATTGGTAAACCACGAGATCAGCAAGCCATTCAGACCCACAGAGAGCTTTATACTTGGCTGAAATCTGAAGGCTATCAAGTTTTTATCGACGATCGGTTGATCGAGATTCTCGACGATGTTCCTAAAGAAGATTTTGCAAGCTTGATTCAACTTGGTAAAGCCGCTGATCTCGCAATCGTGGTCGGTGGTGACGGCAATATGCTTGGCGCAGCTCGTGTGTTATCCCGATTTGATATCTCCGTGATCGGAGTTAATAGAGGCAACTTAGGTTTCTTAACGGATTTAAACCCAGAAGACTTTCAATCGGCCTTAAAGAACGTATTGGCGGGTGAGTTTATTGAAGAAGAGCGTTTTTTACTTGAGGCTGAAGTTCACCGTCACGGCCAAGTTAAAAGCCACAACGCGGCATTGAATGAAGCCGTGTTGCACCCCGGACAAGTCGCTCACATGATTGAATTTGAAGTATATATAGATGAAAGCTTTGCCTTCTCTCTGCGTGCCGATGGTTTAATCGTCTCAACACCGACAGGCTCGACCGCTTACTCCTTGTCGGGCGGCGGTCCGATTCTGTCACCAAGTTTGAACTCAATCTCACTGGTGCCTATGTTCCCTCACACACTTTCAAGTAGACCGTTAGTGGTTGATGGCAATCGCCGTATTAAACTGATCGTATCACCAGATAACCGAGGAACCCAAGAAGTCGGCTGCGATGGCCAAGTCTCACTTCCTGTTTCGCCCGGCGATGAAGTTCATATCTACCAAAGCCCGAATGTACTTAAGCTTATCCACCCGAAAGACTACAGTTACTACCACGTACTAAGAAACAAGCTCGGTTGGTCAAGCAAGCTTTTCTAGTTGCTGGCGGATCTGTACTCCACTGATCCGCCTAGCAAATTTCGCCAAAATACCACTAAAACTCCCAGAATACTTAGCATAAGACATCGCTAATTTAGAATTTATAAAATTTGATCCTGTGTGCAAATTCAATAATCAATTCATTTCGTTAATTGATTGAACGGTGTCCAATGATATTCTCGAAATGAATAGAGTTTATGCTCTATTACATTCTTACTATCAAAGGACACGCTATGAAAAAAACGATTATATTGTCCGCTCTATCTACGTTAGTGCTTATGGGCTGCCAATCCGACGATTCAAAGGTCACCGATACTTCCAACGCAAGAGCGAACGACATCACTCAGACTAAACGCGAACTCGCACTAGAACTGAGCGAAAGTTACACCGAGGTAGAACCTCTACTCAGAGAACAAATTACCGCTCAAGACACCAGCGTAGCCGTTTCTGAGTTTGCCGAGATTAATCCCCTTTCACCATTTAGCCATCAATTGGTCGAAGCTGATGATCAAATTCGTAGCTGGAAGGGCATTACCGAATATGCTGATCAGATATTAGAAGTTCGCCTAGCAAACCCAGCGATGTTAGACGCATGGCAACAAGGAGATCTCGAACCACTGTTTGCATTTGAACCAAGTGGCGACGATGAGCAATGGCAATACATTGAAGCGTATGACGTGTATGGTCAACTTCATCAGCTTGATGTTTACCAGTTGCCTGATGTTCCAGTGCTCGTGGTTGATAGTAATAGCAGTGCCGAGCTCAAAGCAGGCTTACAAGCGATGCAAGCTGAGATGAACAAACTAGGCCAATCAACCCGAGTACAGCCTTTCCTCAGCACCCGCAGTAACGACGCTACATTCAGTACTCGTAGCTCTGGTGAGGTAGCCCCTATTCATACCACCCAACTGAAAAAGATTCGCTTAGCAAACGATCAAGAACCTTGGATTTCGGGCAAAGCTGAGATTTATGCCTTGGTGACAGGGGTAAACCCGAGTCGCGATGAACCGACTTTAGATCTGGTTGAATTACCTTACTTGGATTATGACAACCAAGATTACTACCCAAATCAAATCATGATTCATTGGTCTCGCTATCGTTGGGGCGCTGCTGATATCGTCATCATGGAGCAAGATGATGGTACCGACTATAAAAAACTCGCGAGTTTGTTGGTACAGGTTGCGGAAGAAGTCTTAAAGGCGATTCCTGATCCAGAGGTACAAGCCTACGCAATCATTCCGCAAATCACGAATAAGATCATCGCAGCCATTCCAGATGGTGTGCTAACCAACGATGACGACTTTGTTGATGTGTACTACACCATTATGCAAGATACCTCTTATGTCGATCACCCTGGGGCTGGGGTCAATGCAGTGGTAACGCTAGAGCCGCTAACCATTAACCCAACTCGCCCATAGAGGCCGAAACTAACGCTAGCCGCAGTATTCACTGCGGCTTTTTTATTCGCCTCATCACAAAAAATCTTCTCTGACTAAAAAAAACACGGCAGCCTTCTTTACTGTATAAAGAAACAGTATATACTGCACTTATATACAGTATTGTTCATTTAAACAGGTACAACTACATGCTGGCTCATCTAAGTGTTAATAATTTTGCAATTGTTAAGTCTCTACAGCTAGAGCTATCCAAAGGAATGACGACCATTACCGGTGAAACAGGCGCAGGTAAATCTATTGCGATAGACGCATTGGGTTTATGTTTGGGAGGACGCGCAGAAGCCAGCATGGTACGCCAAGGGGAAGAGAAAACCGAAGTCAGTGCTGCGTTTTCTCTCGAGAACAATATTCACGCAACTCGTTGGCTAGAGGATAACGATCTTCTCGATGGTTCCGACTGCATTTTACGTCGCATCATCAGTAAAGAAGGCCGTTCTCGTGCGTTTATCAATGGAAGCCCAGTTCCCCTTTCTCAACTAAAATCTCTTGGTCAGTTACTGATTAATATCCATGGTCAACACGCCCATCATCAACTGATGAAAGGTGACTACCAAATGGCTATGCTTGACCAATATGCCGGGCATACTAATCTTTTAAAAAGCACTCGCAATGCATACCAAAAATGGCGCCAAGCAGACAACAATCTAAAACAGCTAAAAGAAAACAGCGCTGCAAATTTGGCACAAAAACAATTGCTCGAATACCAAATCAAAGAACTCAACGAGCTGTCAATTGGTGAGGATGAATATGAAGAGCTTGAACAAGAACATAAAAGGCTGTCCAACAGCGGCGAGCTCGCCTCTACCTGTCAGCAAGCCATCGAACTTATTTACGAAGGCGAAGAAGTTAATGCGCTTGGTATTCTCCAATCAGCCAATCACTCCCTAATTCAACTAGCAGAGCTAGACGAAAAGCTAGCAGAGCTACCTAACATGGTCGCTGAGGCGATTATTCAACTGGAAGAAGCCAACAGCGAACTGCGTAATTACCTCGATAACATTGATGTCGACCCTGGGCGCATGGCCTATGTCGAAGAGCGCTTTTCTAAGGTGATGTCGATTGCCCGCAAGCATCACGTTATGCCTGAAGAACTGTTCCAGCATCACCAAGATCTCCTGGCACAAATTGAAGCACTGGATTGCTCGGATGAAAGACTTGATGCTCTCGAGCAAGAAGTCCAAGACAAGTATCAAGCCTTCTTAGGCGCTGCGGAAAAACTCCATAAATCGCGCGGTCGTTATGCCAAAGAGTTAAATAAACTGATCACAGCGAGCATGCATGAGCTAAGCATGGAAAAAGCCCAGTTCAGCATTGATGTGAATAACCAAGGCACTCACCCCTCTCCACTTGGAATGGACAGCGTATGCTTTGTTGTATCCACAAACCCTGGTCAACCGATGCAGCCTATCGCTAAAGTGGCATCGGGTGGTGAGCTATCGAGAATTTCGCTCGCCATTCAAGTTATTACCGCCCAGAAAGTCGATACTCCAAGTTTGATCTTCGATGAAGTTGATGTTGGTATCAGTGGCCCAACTGCCGCTGTAGTCGGCAAAATGCTGCGTAAATTGGGTGAATCGACTCAAGTACTGTGTGTTACCCACCTTCCTCAAGTTGCAGGTTGCGGTCATCAACAGTTGTTTGTCGCTAAACAAACTAAAGCGGGCAAAACAGAAACTCAGATGAACGTTTTAGATAATGATCAACGCGTTACAGAACTGGCTCGCTTACTTGGTGGTAGCCAAATCACCGATTCAACCCTCGCAAATGCCCGAGAACTACTGATTGCCGCTTAATCAACATCAATATGAGCAATTCGAGCCAAAGTTCCCTAAAACAAACTTTTTGGCTCGACTTTGCAACAAAACTCAAAAATCGCAGTCTGAAACAATTCAAAACCGCATGAGTTTTTTACATTGAGGCTCAGCTTGTTTATTATCGGCAAAGTTTAACTAATCTCAGTAGCAAGAAATTAAATATGCAACTTACAAAGTGGCTCATCGCTGTACCGCTCGCTATGTCTACACTGACAGGCTGTTCTTTATTAGAAAAGTTGGTTTATCGTATTGATATCAACCAAGGCAACTACGTTGAACAAGACGCGGTTGAGCAACTCAAATTTGGCATGACTAAAGAGCAAGTTCGTTATGTTATGGGTTCGCCAATGCTAGTTGAGAACGGCTACCCAGACACTTGGTATTACATCTACCATCACACAGAAGGTCACAATGACTCTGTGCAGAAAGATCTTATCGTTAACTTTAATGCTCAAGGCCAGCTTGTTGAAGTGAAAGGTGACTACCCAGCGAGCAAGGATTTCTTCGAGAGTATTAACTGATCGAAGCCGCGAAAGATTTAAAAAAGGTTGGCAATTGCCAACCTTTTTTGTATTCACACCCTAGTCTTCTTTGCGAAGCGGGTTCTTTTTGCCACCCGTGACCGGATCCGCAGCACCAGACGCTTTAGCCTGTTCCGCTCGTTTGCGACGAATTTCTTTCGGGTCTGCGAGAAGCGGACGATAAATTTCGATGCGATCTTTATCTCGCACTGTCGCATCTAATTTTACATTGCGACTAAAGACGCCCACTTTGTTTTTCTTTAAGTCAACTTCTGGATACTGTTCCAAAACTCCAGATTGCTGGATGATTTCCTCAACGGTCATCTCTTTGTTTACAACCAGTGTAAACACTCGCTGCTCTTGAGGCAGTGCATACACAACCTCAACATGAATCATGTCAGACTCAATACTCATAAGCTGGATACACCTGTTTTGCACGTTGAGTAAATGCGTTCACCATATTGTTCGTTAATTCATTGAAGACTTTACCAAAAGCCATTTCAATCATCTTGCTAGAAAATTCAAACTCAAGCTTCAATTCTACTTTACACGCTTGCTCATCAAGCGGAGTAAAGAACCAGCCTCCTTTAAGAGTTTTAAACGGGCCATCAACTAGGCTCATCATAATCGCTTCACCATCCACTAACGAATTCGAAGTGGTAAACGTTTTGCTGATCCCAGCTTTAGATACATCAACAGAAGCGACCATTGCATCTGAGCTCGATTCAATCACACGTGACCCTGAGCACCCTGGCAAAAACTCTGGGTAGCTAGCGACATCGTTAACCAGATTGAACATCTGTTCTGCACTAAACGACACCAAAGCAGAACGGCTGACTTGCTTCATATTGACTCCTCGTATCAATCGCTTGATCTTCAAGCTTGTGTGCAATTTTACTTTTATTTGCACTCAGCGCAAATAAAGGGATTTCCTAAGTTACTTCCTAGCCGTATAATGCAGCCATTATGGCAAAGAAAAAATCGAAACAGAAAGCGGGTAGCAATACCATCGCTGTCAATAAGAAAGCTCGCCACGAATACTTCATCGATGATGAAATTGAAGCTGGCATGGAGCTACAAGGCTGGGAAGTTAAGGCACTTCGTCAAGGCAAGGCTAACATCGCAGAAAGCTACGTATTTATGCGTGACGGCGAAGCTTTTGTCAGCGGTATGACCATCACTCCTCTTAATCAAGCATCGACTCACGTAGTGGCGAACCCAACGCGTGTGCGTAAACTACTAATGAGCCGTCGTGAGCTCGACAACCTGCTCGGTCGTATTAACCGTGAAGGCATGACACTAGCAGCGCTATCGCTCTACTGGTCTCGCTCTTGGGTTAAAATGAAGATTGGTGTCGCTAAAGGTAAAAAGCTGCACGATAAACGTACTGATCTTAAAGAAAAAGATTGGGCTCGCGAAAAAGCGCGCGTAATGAAGAGCTCACTGCGCTAATATTGAGCACTTAAACGCACAAGTCTAGACAGGTTATACTTTTCTGGTACTATGCGAAGAACACTTTGGGGCTGATTTAGGATTCGACAGGAATTTTGCAGTCTGAGGTGCATGCCGTGGGGCGGTTGGCCACGTAAAAAGCCGCAAAAAAATAGTCGCAAACGACGAAAACTACGCACTAGCAGCTTAATAACCTGCTCAGAGCTCTCTCGCCCTAGCTTCCGCACGTAAGACGGGGAATAACGAGAGATCAAACCCAAACGCGCTAGCCCGGATTCTCCCGCCTGAGAGATGAACGGCGAATTCTAATTCAGGATAGTCATTTACTGGCGTGTCGGTTCGCAGGTACTTGGTGAATTTAAAGATCGACTAAGCATGTAGTACCAATGATGAATGGTTTTTGGACGCGGGTTCAACTCCCGCCAGCTCCACCAAACGTTTGGAAAGGGCGATAACTCTCTGAGTTATCGCCCTTTTTGTTTATGTTATTTCTTACGTATTTCAGCAACGTTACTGAACGCAGACGTTTCTCCGGCCTCGTTGATGGCTTGTACCCGATACGCATAGTTTCCATTGGGGAGAGAACCAAACTCACTGTCTTCATAGTTGTTGCCCGGTAGAATGGTTCCATCAGACGGAATCGGTGAGAATGAGATTTGCCCTTTACGTTTCAACCCTCGTTCAACAATAAAGCCAGCCACAGCAACGGATGCATCGTAGCTCCAATTCAGCAATGCGCTATCACCGCTGCGAGTAACTTGAAGGTTGGTTGGCGCAGGGAAGTCTCCGGGTTCTGGTTCTGAGACAGTAGAATCAACGGTGACTCTGACCGTATTTGAGGTTGCTGAATTAACATTATTTTCAGCAATAACTCGATAACTGTATGTGCCTGGCTCTGTCAGATTGTCAGTATAGGTCGAAGCATCTTGAGCTAGCCCTTTAATAAGATTGAAGTCGACTTTTCCTCGGCGTTTAACACCGCGCTCTACGCGATACCCGGTCTCATTAGCTTGGTCATCCCAAGTCAACGTCACTGCCATGCCATCGACTGAAGCTGAAAGGTTAGGTGCGGTAAGTACGAATTGGTCAACGACCGTAATCTCCACACTCGCACTGTTCATTGCTCCCGCATCATCCGTGACAGTGAAAAAGACAGAGTAGTTACCCGGAGAGCTGTACGACTTGGTCGTAACATCGTCGATGGTAGTTAGCTCGCCCTCAACATCAGTACCTTGTGACGTACCATCACCAAAGTCCCACTCATAGTGTGCAATGAAACCGTCGATATCCATTGCATTACCGGTAAAGTCAATCGAAGCATTCAGGCCATAACTGGCTTGCTCAGGACTAACCGATATTGAAACACTTGGAAGGTCCGTTGTTGACTGAACAGTCATTGTTTCTGTATCACTGAGTCCGTCACTGTCGGTAACCGTTAAACTCACTTGGAAACTACCCGATTGCATATAGGTATGCGACACATTTTCTAGCCCCATACCCTGAGAGCTGTTGCCATCACCAAAGTCCCAGGCGTAATTTAGCGCACCCTCTTCAACATCGGAAGAAGCCGAGCCATCAAAGACAACTGGTGCATTGTAAGCGACGGGATTTGGTACCGCGGTGAAACTTGCTACTGGCGGGTTAAGATTGTTCAGATTAAGCGCGTAGCTGACTGAGGCAAACGCATCCACAAGGCCATGACCAAAAACGCTATCGTCACCTACCGCTCCAATATCAACAGCAGTGGAAAACAAGCCTGTTTCAATTTCATCTGGAGTAATAGCAGGGTTTGCCGCTACCATTAATGCCGCAATCCCAGCGGTTAAAGGGGAAGAAAATGACGTACCGCTATAGTAGACATAGCGATCGCTGGGGTAGGTTGTTAAGATCTCGACACCTGGAGCCGTAATGTCAACATAGTTACCCCAGCTAGAAAAACTGGCTCGATTGTCGTTCCTGTCTGTTGCTCCAACGCCAATAAAGCTCGTGTAGTCCGGGTAGTTGTGCTCTTGCCCACTATTGCCTGCGGACATAAATAACAAACCTCCGTTGGCTCTTAAGTATTGAGCAGCCGAGTCAATGGTCGCATATTGAATACCACCATAACTGAGGTTAACGATACGAGCCCCATTATCGGCCGCATATTCAATACACGTTGCCATGGTAGAAATGTATGCCGAACTGTTCGAGTCACTAATCGCGATTCGTACTGGTATAATGCCCACATCCCAATTCGCACCTGCGACGCCTCTCGCGTTATTACCAACCGCACCAAGTGTCCCTGCACTTCCCGTCCCATGGCCATTAGCATCGAAAATATAATCACTGTCATCTTGGGCATTGTAAGCAAGGCTAGTAATCAAGTTATCGGCTAAATCGGGGTGAGTAACATCGAACCCAGTATCACACACTCCAACCAGTACAGTGTGACTCCCGGTAACAAGGTCCCAAGCTAATTCGCTGTTCACATTGTCATGATGCCATTGGTCATTGAAAAAAGAATCATTAGGTGTTTTAGTCGGCGCAACAATGTAATCAGGTTCAGCAAATTCCACGTAACCGCTTTTATCTAGAATTTTAGCGATCGCTTTCTCTCGACCAGCATGCTCGAATGTGGCGATCACTACTTGGCTACCGACCAGCGTCCGCTCTGAAACCAGACCATGACTACGTAGCAAAGCATTTAACCCTTTCAGTTGGCTAGGCGTAGCATTCGCATTCAGTTTGTATAGGACTGTCGCAGGCCGAAATTCACCCTCCTCTTGTTGGGCGAATGCCAATACTGGAAGTGACAGTAATATCAAAATAAACATTTGTTTAAATTGACGTTCAATCCATTCAACTTGACACATAACCCGTCTCCTACGCTACACTTGGCCATTAAAATTAGTTTGGTCAATAAGAGAAAGTATGTAAAACCAAGGTGGTTTATCCCCTAAATTCAGTCAGACACACCCGATAGAGACAAAACGAGTAATCGTGGAATAAAGCCTTTTGAAATCAGGAAGATTACGGACTGTTGGGATCATTTATCACTAAGACATGCTGAGAGCTACTACTAAAGAGGCAAATTGAACACCAATACGGCTGGCAATATTTCATCTTTTAAAACAGTAAGTTTAACCGTTCTTCATCGCCTCACTGCGTATTCGCCCCTTCAATTATGAACTTTTTATGACAGTTCCTTTTAATCAACCAAAAGAGCAAGATTAAATCCAAAGTTGTAGAGCTATATGACCACCGACTATGTCAAACGGATCTCACCCGTCAATAACGTTTAACCGTTTGATAAGCGCAGAGCGCACGCGCTTTTTGACCGCCTTGGGCTTGTTGGCTCTGGAAGCACGTTCGATAACTCTCGGTGTACTGCTGAAACCTTTGGCTGGCTTCACTCTTTGGCAAATTTAATAGCTGATTGATGAAGGCACGAGAGCCCACTTCAAAATGCTGAGTATCAATTGGGCTGTTCCAATCCCCTCCCCAGATTAAAAAGCCGTGGTAAGCGAACAAATCAACCACGTCTTCCGCCATGCCCTGACGCTCAATTGGATTACGAGCACGAAACGAACGGCGGTTGACGTATTGCTTAGCCGACTGGGGAGGCTGAACTCGAATAACCCCATTCTCGTCGATCGCTAAGAATGGGTTTTGTACCGGGTTAATATCAATCGCAACACCATAGGCGTGTTTCGACCAGCTGGATCCACCCGTAATTGCGCGCGCGTTAAACGCACTTGAGTTATTGGCAGACATCGAAGCCGCATCATCCGCTTTAAACTCACGCATCAGACGCGCTGAATGCAAAGGAAAGTTTCGCTCACGCAGCTGGCTAAAGATCTGCTCGACAGCAGGCGCAACCACATCTAGCACAATCACACTTCCTTGCTTAACCTCTCCCTGGAAACTGACAAAATCAAAATCGACTTTCGCCAATCTCTCACAGCCCACGGGCGCGCCTTGTGGTAACACACCGGTCTTCGACATCATGTCGCACTGCCACTGCGAAATAGGTGCTACCGCGGCCATGCTCGCAGGCGTCAATAGCAAGGTGGTCATAATTAGGGAAGATAATTTCATTGCTCTATCTCGTGCTGGAATCATTTTGCGGCCAGTAAGCAGAATTCAAAATAGCCGATATACTCTAATCATATCAGCGATTAAGCGAGCTTAGCCATGCAAAACGAGCGCCCAATTACACTTGTTGCCTTAGACCATATCGTATTACGCACGACGGATTTGGCAAAAATGCTGCATTTCTATCAACACATATTAGGTTGCCGCTTAGAACGTGAACTGGCCGATTTGGGATTAACTCAACTGCGGGCAGGAAGTGCCTTGATTGATATTGTGACGTTTGACAGTGAACTGGGTAAGCTAGGAGGAAGCGCACCGCGTCAAGATGGTCGCAACATGGACCATTTTTGCCTGCAAGTCGCACCTTTCGTCGAACAAGAGATGCTCACCTACCTGTCTCAGCAAGGTGTTAAAGTGAGCGAGTTTGTCGAACGTTACGGTGCAGAGGGCTTTGGCCGCTCCCTGTATATTGAAGATCCAGAGGGCAATGTGGTTGAAATAAAGCCGGTTCTCGAATCAGGCTATTAATGTATAGGTGTAAGAATTAGAGCTCCATCAACCTTCGATGACTAGGTGCAGCGTATAGTAATTCGTCATTGTGTGATAAATCGACACTACGAGACGGATAACAGCATGTTGAACCAAGACCAGCTTACCCAGCTTAGAAAAAACCTTCACAAACACCCAGAGCTGTCTCATCAAGAGCGACAAACCGCGCAGCGAATTCGAACGCTGTTTAGTGATTTTAATTCCGATGAAGTCCATGAGAATCTTGGCGGGTATGGCTTAGCGTTTGTGTTTAACGGCTCTCAGCCCGGCCCAACAACCTTGATACGAAGCGAACTGGATGCACTACCGATCCAAGAAATCAATGACTTCGCCCACCGCTCGATCACCGATGGCGTATCACACAAGTGTGGCCACGATGGTCATATGGCGATTGTGTCAGCGCTTGGCGCTGTACTGAGTCAGCGCAAGCCCGTCAAAGGTCGAGTGATATTGTGCTTTCAGCCCGCAGAAGAAACTGGCGCAGGTGCCGTTGATATGGTCAACGACAGCAGATTCGCGCCATTAATCCCCGACTACGCATTCGCCTTGCACAACTATCCGGGCTTGCAACGCGGAAAAGTGGCGGTTAAACCCGGTACCTTCAATTGCGCCTCTCGCGGAATCGTCATTCAGCTTAAAGGGAAAACGTCGCATGCTGCCCATCCAGAAGATGGACTCAGCCCTGCACTCGCAATGTGTAAAGTGATTGAGAGTCTTAGCCAACTCCCACAGGCGGTTAAAGCTCAAGGAATAAAAGACCGATGCTGGGTGACGGTCGTGCATGCCAAGCTCGGTGAAGTGGCGTTTGGCACTGCGCCGGGTGAAGCGGTGGTCATGGCCACGCTGCGCAGCGAAACGAATCAGGGCATGCAAACACTGGTCGATCTGGCAGAGCACTGGGCCAATACCCACACCCAACAAGCTGGGCTACAAGTTGCAATCCACTATGATGATGTTTTTCAAGCCAGTGTAAATAGTGAAGAGGGATTTCAGCGCGTGGTCACGGCGTGTCGTAACACCGATACTCACTATCAGGTCATGGCTGACCCCATGCGCTGGTCAGAAGATTTTGGCCAGTTTACCGCAGTGGCAAAACAGGGAGCGATGTTCGCACTTGGCGCCGGTGAACTCTCACCTCAGCTACACAATCCAGACTACGACTTCGATGACTCCCTCATTCCTGTTGGTAAAGCGCTGTTTCTCGATCTCATTAAACAGATCAATGAACTAACCTAGAGGCGCCTCCCCCATCTGTTCACAACAAAGCCCTGAACAGGCAGGGCTTTGGCAAACATGTTAGCACTGAAAGAATCCCGCTAAGTTAACGCACAACGAACACCGAACACGGCGCATGACGGACGACTTTCGCGGCATTAGAGCCAAGTAAATAAGAGCGCAGTTTAGGTTTCGCTGACGCCATCACAATCGCATCAACATTTGATTGTTTGGCCAATGACACCACCTCGTCAAACACAACCCCATTACGGACAATGCTTTTTCCGCGATGCCCTTGTGGCACCAGTTGCTCTAGCATGGTCTGCACTCGGTCAAAGGCACTTTGATGCTGAGCGGTAAAGGCCTTGCCTGATGCGGTAGGGACCATACTGTGATGCACACGCGCATCATCGACGTACAGCATGTCGATGACGCCGTCTTCGGCAATCAGTTTTAAAGCCATTTCAACTTCGCGTTTTACCACTTCAGGGTAGGCTAAATCGACGGGCATTAAGATGCGTTGCAAACTCATATCAATCTACTCCCATCACTTTATTCGGCAGCCACATCACCACTTCGGGGAACAACATACAGGTGATAAGCACGCACAGCTTGAGCAAAATAAAAGGCAAAATGGAACGATAAATATCCATCATACTGACCCCAGGAGGCGCAATACCTTTGAGGTAAAAGAGTGCAAAACCGTAAGGCGGCGTCTGAACGGCAATCTCGATATTCAAGATCATTAAGATACCAAACCAAATCGGATCGTAACCTAGCGACACAACAATCGGCGTGAACAGCGGCGCACACATTAAAACGATAATTAGCTCATCAATAATGAAGCCAAGCAGCAGCATAATCACTTGCAATAAGATGATGACCCCAAGCGGAGGCAGACCGAGGTCTTGAGTAATTTGCGCCACCATGTTTTGCACACCACTGAGCATGTGGAAGTTACTGAACAGTGAAGCGCCCAAGATGATCCACATCGACACACTGACCAGCATGGCCGTTTCGAACCCAGACGATTTGAACATTTCAAAGCGAAAGCGCTTAAAGATGACCGCTAAAAGAATCGCGCCAACAACCCCTATCGCTCCTGATTCGGTCGGCGTCGCAATACCCGTAATAATACTGCCCAGTACCGCCACAATTAGCAGCAAAGAGAACATACCATCTCGCGCGGTACGCACTTTCTCTTTGCCCGTCATGGTGCTTTCACTGCCCGTGCCGAGTGGGGCTTTTTTCGGGTTGAGCTTACAACTGATGATGACGTAAGCAATCAGTAACGTGATTGAGATAAGCGCTGGAATAATCGCAGCCAAGAACATACGCCCGACTGAGTTTTGCGTCGTCGCCGCGTACATAATCATTGGAATACTCGGCGGGATCAAAATTCCCAGTCCACCTCCCGCCATGATCACCCCCAGTGCAAGGCGCTTATCATAGCCTCGCTCTAGCATAGGCTTTAGCGCGATACTGCCCGATGTCATAATCCCAGCGCCGATGATACCGACCATAGCACCAATCATGGAACACACACCGATCACACTGATCGCCAAGGATCCACGTAACCGGCCAATAACCATTTGACTGGCATTAAACATCGCATCACCAATCCCTGAGCGGGTCAGCAATTGGCCCATATAGATATATAAGGGGATGGCCAGCAAGATAAAGCTGAAGAAGTTACTTTCGATGGTAGTTGGAACTAGGTTGAAGATTCCTTCTCCCCAAGTCATATAACCCATTCCCATCGCGATACCACCCAGAGCAAGACCCACTGGCGCACCCAGCGCAAAACTGAATAAAATACAGCCAATCAGTAGCAGCGTTAAGACTTCAATACTCATGCATCCCCCGCTTGCTCAACGAAATTATCAGCAGATTCTTGCTGCTCATTTTCTGGTTCAATCAAGGCTTTACCCGTCACTACGTAGTAAAGGTCTTGAATCATGTCACTGGTGAACTGAACAATAAATGCCGTACACGCCACCATCATCATTACCCAAAAATGAGCCATGGAAGGTGCCCATTCAGATTGACGGCGATAGTTGAATTCGATCGCTTCTTCAAACTTGCCGAGCGCCATCATTGCCACAACAGAAAGAAAGAAAATCGCCAATGAATAAGAGGCTAAATTAAACAGCGAACGCACTCGCATTGAGACCGAGAGGTAGAGCACATCAACGTTGATGTGTGCTTTGTTTTGTTGGGCCAACGCGCCGCCGAGTGCTGCGATGTAACCAAACAAAAACAACGAGACGTCATAAGCCCAGATGGTTGGTTTTCCGAGCACATAACGGGAGAAAACTTCAAATGCTACGGTTGCTGCGAGTATTGGCATCAAGACTGATGCCGACACGCCCACCCAGTAGACTAAACGGTTTATTCCTAGGCAATAAGTGGCCAAAAGCTTACTTAACATATACGTCATCCCTGCCAGCAAAAAGGAAAAGGGGGCAAGCCCCCTAAGTTGGCCACTTCGCGCGTAATTCGACATCTACCCCAAGATTTGAACAACGCGAAGTAGTCAAATTTATCGTTAATTGTTTTGTACTATTTTGATCAAACGTTGACTGTATTTGTCAGAGTCTGCGTACTCACTCCAAAGCGAGCCTGCTGCATCGTTCCACTTAGCCACATCTTCAGCACTCGGTTCCGGGCTCCATTTCATGCCCTTCGCTTCCATATCCGCAATCGCTTGGGACTCCCACAAACGCGACTTGGTCATTTGCTCGCGAGCATGAACGGCACTGGCTGCACGAACAATGGCTTGTAGATCTTCAGGCAGCTTGTTCCATGCACTCTTGTTCACCACAATTGGCAGTGCCTGTGCACCAGCAATCGGTAAGCGGTACATGTACTTAGCCACTTCAACGTGGTTGCCATCGCGGTGGTCAATCAAGTTACTGCCGATAGAGCCATCAATGACACCGGTTGCCAAACTGGTGTAGATTTCACTCCAAGAAAGCGAGGCTGGAGATGCGCCAAGATTACGCAAGAACTTGCCGTACGCGCCCGGAGCTCGAATCTTCAAGCCTTTAAATTCTTCAACTGAGTTGATTGGCTCTTTGGTCAGTACATACACTGGCAATTGAATGTAAGGTTCTAACCAAACCAGATTCTGCTTGTCGTAGGCCTCTTCAAGAACTTCGCCCCAACCTTTCTCATGAAATAGCGCACTCAGCTCACCAACATCATCCGTCATGCCCGGTAAGCCAACTTCCACCACGCCAGCCGGGAACTCGCCCGCATGCATTGGTTGGAATGGCGCACCCATGGTCATCAGGCCAGATTTAACCGAGCCAAGTACTCCCGTTTGACCAACGCCCTCTCCGGCATACATCACTTGGACTGAAATGCGGCCATTCGACATCGATTCGATGTTCTCTGCAAAACTTTTGTATACCTCACCGTAAGCCGTTCCACGCGAATAGAGGTTTACAAAACGCCAGTTATGCTCGGCAGCAAAAGCTTGCGAGGCGGTAAACAGAGTGCTTGAAATGGCAAGTGCGTATCCGGCAACCATTTTTGTGACGCTTCTTTTGTGCAGCTTGCGTAGGGTTTTAAACATGAAATATCTCCTTGATGTATTCCTGTTTGCTCTGGCATCGCCAGTAACAGTATTGACGTGACGTATCGCTTCCTCGTTGTCACCTTGTTATGAATAATTACAATTCATTTACATTTATTAAATTCATATTTATCCACCTAAAGTTTTATGAGCGTCAAACCTTTTCATTTATGCTGCTTAACTATGCAAATCACCCTGTTCTTGAAACAAAAAAAGCAGCACATAAAGTGCTGCTAAAGCATGAACCCCTAGGGGCCTGAACAAACTAACAAGTATAGGGAAACTGTTTAAAACGGTGAGATTACAAGCCGTGGCAAAGGTATTTAATCTCTAGATAATCATCGATGCCGTACTTGGATCCCTCTCGACCACAACCCGACTCTTTAACGCCACCGAACGGGGCAACCTCGGTTGAGATTATGCCTTCGTTAATACCGACAATGCCGTATTCAAGCGCTTCACTAACCCGCCAAACACGACTGTGATTCTGAGTATAGAAATAAGCCGCAAGACCAAAAGGTGTGTCATTTGCACGACGAATCACATCTTGCTCATCATTGAAGCGGAACAACGTCGACACTGGGCCAAACAACTCTTGATGCGCAATATCCATCTCTTCTGTCACATTGGTCAATATTGTCGGTTGATAGTACTGCTTGCCTAGATTAGACACCTCGCCACCTAAGGCCAGTTGAGCCCCTTGAGCAATCGCGTTCCTCACCAAATCATCCACTTTATCGATCGCTTTTTGGTTAATCAGCGGACCAATTTCACTGCCTTCCACTAATCCATCACCAATCTTGAGAGCAGACACTGCTTCGGTATAGCGCTCAACAAACTGATCATAAATAGCATCATGAATATAGAGACGATTGGTGCAGACACACGTTTGGCCAGCATTGCGGTATTTGGAAATCAGAGCACCTTGAACCGCTTTGTCTAGATCCGCGTCATCAAAAACAATAAACGGGGCATTGCCTCCAAGCTCAAGCGATACCTTTTTCACCGTGTCTGCGGCTTGGCGTAAGATCAACTTACCAACCGGGGTCGAACCGGTGAACGAGACCTTACGAACCAGCGGGTGGCAACACAACACCTCCCCTACTTCAGCGGGTCTTGAGGTGGTTACCACATTGATTACGCCTTTAGGAATGCCCGCTTGTTCAGCCAGTGATGCCATTGCCAAAGCGCACAAAGGCGTATCTTCTCCTGGTTTGACGACAACAGTACAACCTGCAGCCAGTGCCGGGCCCACTTTGCGAGTAATCATCGCAACAGGAAAGTTCCAAGGGGTTATTGCACTAACAACACCAACAGGCTGCTTAAGGGTCATATAACGATTGTTTGGGTTGGCGGCTGGAATAACATCGCCATACATTCGCTTGGCTTCTTCACCAAACCACTCTATAAATGAGGCGCCGTACATCACTTCACCGTAAGCCTCTTGGTACGGTTTGCCTTGTTCACGGGTGAGCAGTTTCGCCAGCTCCTGTGCATTTTCAACGATGAGATCAAACCAACGTTTGAGTAATCCTGCGCGATATTTGGCTGTCGTGCCTCGCCATTCAAGAAAAGCGTCATGCGCCGCCTGAACCGCGGCTTCCGATTCGGCTTTTCCCATATCTGGTACGCTGGTAATCACTTCTCCCGTCGCTGGGTTAACGACATCGACTCGCTGGCCATCGTTGGCGTCAACCCACTCTCCGTTTATCCAACCATGGGATAGGACTAAATCTCTCATCACTTAAATTCCTACTGTTATAAATATTATCAACGTCAAAGATTAATCAATCAAAATCGCGCATAATCACCAAAACACATAACAAAATAATAACAAACAAGCGGCAGAGATAAATCTTCTCCGCTAAACATGAAGTTTTACGAGCCTAAAACAATGACTAAAAATCCTTCGCCTGTCGGTCAAATTGGTGACTACGAAATAAAACAACTCAAAATCTTTAAAGTCGTCGCTGATTGCGGTGGCTTTTCTGCTGCGGAAACGGAACTCAATATCAGCCGCTCCACCATCAGTATCCACATTTCCAATTTAGAGTCGCGTTTAAACTTGATTCTATGTCGGCGTGGACGCTCCGGTTTTGCCTTAACTGAAGAAGGCGTTGTGGTGTATGAAGCCACGGTGAAGCTATTGGGTGAGCTTGAAGATTTTCGAAACACCATCAACCACTTAGACATTCAACTTTCCGGAAGCCTCACCGTCTTGTTCAGTGACACCATTAGTTTAGATCAACGCGCAGGCATGCCTGCAGTGATTGGTAAGTTTTCAAAATTGGCACAAGAAGTCTATCTCACTGCGGAAGTCGCCCGTATGACGGAGATAGAAAGAATGGTGATGCAAGAGGAGGCCGATATCGGTTTTATTCCTTTTCATCGCGAGCTTGATGGTCTGGAATATGAGCACATCTATACCGACATCTGTTACTTGTATGCCAGCAAGAACAACCCGTTAGCGAAATTAAGCGACGTCGAGCTCACTGATGAAATCATTAACGGTTTCCCCGTCGCCTATGCTGGAATGAAAACTCAAGAGCGCATCAATGGTCATTTGGCCAACATGAACCTCAAAGCCACCGCATATAATTATGAATCTCGCATGGCACTGCTGTTGTCATCTCGCTTTATTGGTTATTTGCCGGAGCACTATGCCAAGCCTTATGTTGATTCTGGAGAACTGATCGCCATCGCACCAAGTCGTCGCTACTACCACTTGGAGATCATGGCGATCACCAAAAAGACCAATGCACTCAATAAAGTTCGCTCGTTGTTTATTAAAACCATGCGAGACCACTATCGCAAAAAGAGCGGTTAACTCTTCTCAGCGAGACTACCGAGCAACAAAAAAGCCTGACACCTAAGTGTCAGGCTGTATCACTCTCAATGTTTTCAAGTTCAAGTACTAAGCGACTTGAGATACATCAGTATCTGCTTGTAAGCCTAACTTATCGGCGATTTTATCGCAGATGTAACCACCGATAGGAATGGCAGACGTCGCTGCAGGTGAAGGTGCATTGCAGACATGTAAGCTGCGCGCACTTTCTGCAAACAAGAAATCATGGACCAAGGTGCCGTCTTTTAATACAGCTTGGGCACGAATGCCTGCTGGATAAGGTTCAAGATCCTCCAGTTTGATTTGCGGGCAGTACTTATTCACTAGCTTTAAGTAGCCTGGTTTCCACCAAGAGTTTTTCGTTTCAATCAACCCAGTTTTGAGATGCTTAGCCGATACCTTCCAAAAACCAGCAAAGCTGATCATGTCGAGTACATCTCTTAGGTTGAAGTTTATTTTGCCGTAGCCTTCCCGTTTCCATCCCTGAACCGCATTCGGCCCTACCGTCACCGAGCCATCGATCATACGTGTTAAATGAACACCTAAGAACGGCAGATCAGGATCGGGAATCGGATAGATAAGGTGATTGACGATGTTGTTGTATTTTTCTGGTAAACGGTAATACTCCCCACGATAAGGAACGATTTGAAAATCCGTTTCGATCCCCATCATGCGGGTTAAGCGATCCGCCATAAGTCCGGAGCAGACCACCAAAAACTGACCATCAAAGTGGATAGCCTCTCCATTTCGCTGGCCTGTAATGGATACCTTCAGCTCAGACTCAACGAGCTTGGTGACTTCTGTATTAAGTTGAATGGAGCCACCGGCATCAATGAACTCTTCAGCCATCTTTTCAGTGACTTGACGATAGCTGACAATACTGGTGGTGGAAACGGCGATAGCGCCTAAGCCGACGATGTTGGGTTCACGACGTTTGAGCTCTTGCTCATCAATCAGCTCAACATCCAAGCCATTATGCTGACAGCGCTCATATAAAGCTTGCATACGTTCAACTTCTTGTTGGGTAGTCGCGACTAGGAGCTTGCCACAATTTTCGACCGGAATACGATGCTTGGCGCAGAACTCAGTGGTTGCTGCTACCCCAGCTTTACAAAATTCGGCTTTCAGGCTTCCCGGTGCATAGTACACTCCAGCGTGGATCACCCCACTGTTGTGGCCAGTTTGGTGATGTGAAAAGCCCGATTCCTTTTCAATCAATAAGATCGATTTATCAGGGAAACGGCTTTGTAACTGCCATGCGGTAGACACCCCAACAATGCCCCCACCGATTACGATGTAGTCATACATTTTTTCCACGCTTACGTGCTCCTTCACTTTCTTAATTGTAGTTATACCTAAACCACCTCAATAGGCCGATTGAGCAATAAACGTGGTTTAGGTATAAATCAGCGGCGTTACCCATATACAGTAAGGCCGCTGTAGGCAGTATTCAGTTTGACGATCGTTATCTAGCGAGTGAAGTGACCGCGCTGTCTTAGTAGCTCACGCTTAAGTCCTTGGTGTGCGACAAATTTATCACGACCATGGAGCCAGCAATGGTTTTGCACCACTAACATGCTGCCTACATTAACTCGAACGTTAAAGCAGTGGCTATCACTCTCTAGTGACTCACTCATTTGATGCAGATAAAGCCCTTGTTGCATGTTCTGCGGTTGAGCAAATTGGTCGATAAACAACATGTGCGGCTTGCCATTTTTGTCCTCTTCAAAGAACACTGGATGTTCTATGGTGTAGCCAACATTTTTGCTTGGAGGTGCGCCCCAAACGATGTTTTGCTTAGCCATTGGGTGGTGATAAAAGCGCTCCAGATCTTGCCAGTCGTCCACGTGTAGCAGCAAAGAATCGCCCATCTGCATATTCTTTTCGTCCATCTTCATCATCAAGACAAAATCGGTGCGTTCATTTACGTAGGTGCCATCATTGTGTAGCTCCATACGACGATGAGCTTGACGCAAATAACTATCGCTGTTGTCCTCGTTTTTTACTGTGAAGCGTGCGTAGTATTTGCCATACATGGCATCAAAGTTAGGGATACCGATAAGGTGCGAAATCGCAGTCGATAAAATAACAAAGAAGTCACGCTGTGCATCACTGTCTTCAAAAGACGCTCTAGCCTGCTCTGAAGGTTCAAGTAAGAAAGCGCCTGTCTCACGATCGTCCATCGTTTCAACCAAGAACTTACCCAACTGATAATCGCATGCTTTATCGAGAGCATCAGCAACGGCGAAACGCAGAAACGGCTTATATTCCAAAGATTGAAGACTGTGTTGTTGAATCGATTCGGCAAACACATCTAAGGTTTCTTTCGCCAATGTGACGACCTGAAGTCGTGGGTTCTCAGGATGCAAAGAGATGGTAAATCCGCAACGCTCTTCCACGTTCTGATTGAACACCTTAGCAATATTCATGATTTCATTTCCTTATGTTGGCTGAGCAGTAATACTGCCTTTCACGTTATTTATTCGTTGTTTTCACTAAGCGCCGCGGCTTGAGTTAACAAAACTATAACGATTGCAGGGCTATATTAACAATATATGGTATATATAGTTTCCATAACCAAAATAGATGGCGTAAAAAATGGACTTAAAGCGACTGCACTATTTCAACCAGTTAGCCAAGACTGGAAACTTCACCAAAGCTGCAGACCAGCTCGGCATTGCACAATCGGCCCTTAGCACCAGCATAAAAAAACTTGAACATCAATTGGGTTTAAAACTGATCAATCGCACAGAGAGGCAAATGAGCCTAACTGCTGAAGGTCAGGTATTGCTACGCCATGCAAGAATCATTTTGGAAGACGTCGAACAGGCTGAAAAAGAGCTGCAAGAGCTGAAAGGTTTATCCAGTGGTGTGATTCACTTTGGTTCACCTGCCATGCTTGCCTCATACTTCCTTCCTGATGCATTAGAAAAATTTAAGAAAACCTACCCCGGCATTCAGATTAAGATTCATGAGGCAGGCACGGCGACCTTGGCACAAATGTTGGTCAATGGTGAGCTTGATTTAGCCTTAATTCGCGGCGATCGAGAGCACGAACAGATTAGACAAACCTTATTGGTTGAGGATCAAATCGCGGCTTGTGTTCCCATAGAGCACCCATTTGCCCAGCGGCAAAGCATCAGTTTAGAAGAGCTGTGTCAGCAACCACTCGTTCTGTTCAAAAATGGTTATTTCTTGCGAGAAACTGTGAACAGCTACTGCCAGCAAAACAAGATTACTCCGCAAGTACATTTTGAAACCAACTTACCTGAATTACTAAAATCTATGGTTCGACGCCAAGTCGGTATCGGTACTTGTTTACCCATCTTAGTCGCAGACGATCCTCAGCTTAAGGCCGTTCCCTTTGATCCGCCAATCCCACTTCCATTGGGAATTGGCTGGAAATCGAGCCATTACCTGTCCACGGCAGCAAAAGCCTTTGTCAGTTTTCTGCAGGGGGCTCTCAATCAAGCCAGTGAAGAGAAAGTTTGATGGCGCTAAACCTTTATATTTATCCGGGATGATTTTAACGCCCTAAGACCACCGATAACATCTCTGCAACATTAACAACCGCAGAGCTTGTCGAACATGAAAACGAAAGTCAGTTACGATGCCTTCTGGATGCCATTTACCGCTAACCGCGATTTCAAACAGAACCCTCGTATTATCAATCGCGCCGAAGGCATGTATTGCTATTCGGATCAAAATACCCAGTTGTTAGATGCCACCGCTGGCCTGTGGTGTGTTAACGCAGGTCATGGGCGAACTGAGATCGGTGAAGCCATGGCAAAGCAGGTCGCTGAGCTTGATTACAGCTCCCCGTTTAACTTTGGCCACGATATTGGTTTTGAGTTTGCCGAGCGTCTAGTGAAATACACACCACCAGGACTTAACAAGGTATTCTTTACCAACTCTGGCTCTGAGGCGGTAGAAAGCGCATTAAAGATCGCCCTCGCCTACCAACAGGCGAAAGGCAACACCAGTAAATTCAAACTGATTGGCCGCGAACTGGGCTATCACGGGGTGAACTTTGGCGGCATTTCAGTGGGGGGCCTAACACCAAACCGCAAAGGCTTTGGCCCCCTATTGCAAACCGATCACTTAGATCACACCTTAGACATAGAACGCAATGCATTTAGCCACGGCTTGCCCGTGTACGGAGTCGAAAAAGCGGAACAATTAGAGCGCTTAGTTCAATTCCACGGAGCAGACTCAATCGCCGCGGTCATTGTTGAGCCAATCTCAGGCGCTGGTGGTGTTATTCTGCCACCGAAGGGCTATTTGCGTCGTCTACGTGAAATTTGTACTCGTCATGATATCGTGCTGATCTTCGATGAGGTCATTACTGGCTGGGGACGTTTGGGAGCCGCTTTTGCAGCGGAAGAGTTCGATGTAGTGCCGGATCTTATTACATCTGCAAAAGGCATCAGCAGTGGCGTCGTGCCTTTAGGTGCTGTATTCGCCCAAGACCACATCTACCAAACCGTGGTCAATAACGCCCCAGAAGGTAGCGTTGAGTTTTTCCATGGTTACACCTACTCAGGTCACCCCGTAGCTTGTGCCGCAGGCTTGGCTACCTTGGACATTTACGAGAAAGAAGGTCTACTCACTCGTGCCAGTGGTGAGATTGGCCAGTACTTTGAACAAGGGCTACACTCCCTGAAAGGTACCGGCTCTATTGTCGATATTCGCAACTATGGGTTAATTGGTGCCGTTCAGTTCGACCAGCCTGCTCATGGCAAGCCTATCGGCTTCGACATTCTTAAGCGTTGTTACGACAAAGGGGTAATGGTCCGCAGTATGGGCAATACGATTGCACTCTCACCACCACTGATCATTGAAAAACAACACATTGACCAAATCGTCGATGTGCTTGGTCAAGTCGCCAAAGAGCTGCCAACGGACTGAAAATCGAGCCAGTGACTCAACCGCGCAAAATAAAAACGCCCCTTTGGGGCGTTTTTTTACTATTGGCTATACAGGCTTCGAACAGGTTCTGGCTCGGTGTAATCAATCCACTCACTCGAAGAAAGCTGATCAATTTGTTCTTGGCTCCCAGAGACAACCAATACCTGCTGATTGGGTAAAAAGTCCACAACTTCGAGCTGGTGCTGGGCAATCAGGTCTCGTGTTTGCGCCTCTTTGCCAGAAAAATATTTAACAAAGAATCTTGATGGTTGACGCTCTGCCTCAACAACTCGCTCATCCACCGGAGGAAACGCTGAGTTATCCGCGACACTCAGGAAAGTCACACCACCAAATGAAGCCAGTAAGGCAACGCTCATTAGAAGAGACTTTTTCATAGCGACTCCTTATTGAAAGGACAAAGTCCAGCTGTTAATCGTGCCCGTATCTTGTCGAGCACTATCGACCGCTTTTAGTACCCAGTTGCCTTGAGACTCAAAACCACCGAAATCGACTTGGTAGCTGGTTTTGATATCCTGCGCTGAGCCACCAGCGTTATCATGCAGCACCACTTGACCTCCTGTAGGAGAAGTCAACGTGAGTTTAATATCGCCAATATAGCTGTGGCTGATGTCGACATCAATGCTGACTATGCCTGAATCACCGGTACGTGAAACCTCAATATCACTGCTTGCGCCTACTGCACTATTATCTGGAATCGCAACAGCACGATCGCTACTGTAAGTTGCTGGAGTTTGACCACCTTGGTCGCTGCCATTATGGCTTGCCGTTAGCGTCGCGCCTGAGTACGCCGTGTAACCATCAATCAGTACTTGGTATGTTCCTGCTGAGGAAACGTCTAAAGTACAGCTCTCGTTATTGCCACCTTGCCATGATCGACAGTCATAAGTACGCGTCGTTGGGGCCCCCTCAAAGCGCACATACATATCAGCGTCGCCATCACCACCGGCAAGCGTAAAGCTCACTTGAGTTGCATCCGCTGGCACGTCAAAAGTAAACAGAGAAGCTGACTTTGAAGCACCGGATAGTGGCCCTTTTGCCACGCCATTTTCTAACACGTTATCATCTTGACCACCGTCCGGACCATTACAACCAGCATCGAGGTATGTCTTAGCCGCATCGGCATTGACTAAACCATAACCGGTACGGTTGTCACGTCCTGCAACGTCAATGTCGGTTGCGCTGGCTGTCAAAGCTTTACGCACTTGCTGCGCGGTACAGGTTGGGTGGTAACTCCAAACAAGCCCAGCAACACCTGCAACATGCGGCGTCGCCATTGAAGTACCGTTGTAGTATTCGTAATCTTCGCCCGTCGTCGTGGATACTGTGACTTGTTGGCCGATTTGACCCGCTAGCTCCAAACCGAACTCACGATCTACCGTGACGGACACTAAGCGATAACGGTCATAGTCATCCAGTACAAACGGATTCTGTAGGCCTGGAAGATCTTGATTACTGTACACGATAGCGGCTTTTGCACCGGCGTTGTAACACGCTTTCACCGGGTCAATTTCAGGACGAACGCCTGTGCGTTGATTTTCAATTCGCTCCGTTAAACACACTTTGTCGCTCATGTCGCCACAGTTATAACGACCGGATGAGATATCACACGCAGCCAGTGCCCCGGTGATAGTACCTGCGATAGGATCAGACACATAGCTGCCCGTAGTTTTACTCTTACGATTATGTGGCACGACACCACGAGCAAAATTGCTCACACCGCCAATAGTAATATCAGATAACACACCTTCACCGACTGTGACAGTCGACAGAACCGCAACACCCGGAGCTGCAATATCAACTTGGTCCGTCGCTTGAGAGAACGCCGCATGATCACTATTGGTATCAACCGCAGCCACCGACATAACAGCATCGTAAGACGCTGGGTAGCTGTGCGCGGTATTACCTGAGTTACCTGCCGCCGCAATCAATAGCACACCTTGATCATACAGATCTTGCAATGCATTTTGTTCAGTGCGGCTCGATTGGCTACCCCCTAAGCTCATGTTGACGACGTCGGCGTTGTTGTCAGCACACGTTTGGATTGCCTTTACTAAGCTCGATGAGTAACCCCAACCAGATTCATTGAACACTTTAACAATGTGCAAATTCACATTTTGATTGGGCATGACCCCTTTAACACCTTCAGTGTTGGCAATCGCCGCGATGGTACCCGCGACGTGTGTCCCGTGAGCATTGTTGTTGCCCGGAGAGCTCCAAGATCCGGTACCGCTGTCATTGGTACCCGAGACTCGGTTACCACTCAAATCATTGTGGCTCAGATCGTAGCCCGAATCGATAATACAGACAGTGCGATTTCCGGCGTTGTCATCGCTAAGCAGTTGGGCATTTACGGCATTAAATCCCCAAGGAGTGGTCTCACTTAAAAGGTAACGCGGGGGATCCACTTCAACGTACTCAACTTGTGCGTTACTGCGCAGACTAGACAACTCGCTATCGTCGACCTCGACACTGTAGACGGTGTCAGAGCCAAGCTGCTCGACTTCTCGCGCTTGAACCGCATTCAGTACACTTGTCCGTGCTTCGCTCGGTGTCATAAGGGCTTCGCCCGAGCGGGAGAATGGCACTGGCGCATCCTCTTTAAACTTAACAATGTACTTGGTTGGCAGATCTGCCTCGTTGAAGCCCATCAAAGGCGCTGCGTTTGCTACTGACGCGCCAGTTATCGCCACTGCGATGGTTGAGAGTGTAAATAACCCTCTGGTTTTACTCGTTATGTTATGCATCTGCTCGTTTCCTTATTGAGCTATTTTTATTCATTTATTTGCGACCTTCAGTCATTAGTCATGACAATGTGCAAACGCTCTAGCTATAAGCGATGTCTATAAAACAGCCAAAATTTTATAGAGCAAAAACTCTGCAAATAGACTGAGAGTCACCAAATAAATCAAAAAAGTGAACACTCATTAGGAAAATTAAGCCTTATAAAGCAATTACTTAGTTAAAGCATAGTGACGAATTTGTTTATAACATCAGTCGAACCCTGCCCCATTGAGTGCAGCCTAAGTTGGGTAAGGATCGGTTACTTAACCGGTCGTGAAACGCCAGATCTTACTTTCTCATCATGAAAAGTGATTCACTCCGCTCACTGAACGAAAATATGTTGCATTTTGGTTAAATAGAATTAAAACTCTAATTTTCATCAAAGTGGCTTTAACTTGATGTTTGGACACAATAAGGAGAGAAAATGCTGGCTGTTGTTCGTTTGATGTTGGCTGCGGTGTTCATTGTCTTCACCACCTTGTTTGCCTTTCTGTACTGCGTGTTTAGTCCTCGTAACCCCAAGCACGTCTACTTTTTCTGCCGATGGTTTAATCTGCTGCATAAGATAGTTGGACTTAAACTCATCCAACGAGGGTTACATCATGCCCCTACTCCAAACAACAGTGTCTATATTTCTAATCACCAAAGCGTATTTGATTTTGTGACGGATCCCGGGATGCTCAGACCCAGAACCGTATCACTGGGTAAACGAGACCTGCTCATCGTGCCGTTCTTCGGCCTGCTGTATTGGATTACAGGCAACATTTTGATCAATCGAGAAGATAAGTCCAAAGCTCGCGATACTATCAAACAAGTGGCTGAAGCGATTCATCAACGTGATTTGTCGGTTTGGGTCTACCCTGAGGGTACCCGTAGCAATGGCCGAGGTTTGCTACCTTTTAAAACGGGCGCTTTCCGAATGGCGATTGAAGCAGGAGTGCCCATTACTCCTATGTGTACCAGCACAACTCACAATAAAATAGGATTAAATCGACTTGATAACGGCGTAGTCATTACCGAAATGCTTGAACCCATCGATGTATCGCAATATAGCCTAAATGATGCGCGTGCACTGGCCGACCATTGTCACCAACTGATGGCCGCCAAGATTGCTCAACTCGATCAAGAAGTGGCACAAATCGAACGAAAAAGTGGCTTAGAGCACAAACCCAACGCCACTTAACCATCAACCTATTTTGTCGAGCCTACTATAGAGGCTTACCACGTCGCTTCTTTCATGTGTACTTGAGCGCCAAGCTGCAAACTAAAATCGGAACCCAATTTTGGGTAGTGTTTGACCATAGCATCGATCAGCTCAGCGCTGTTGCTGCTGTGTTTTTTCGCCGCTTCAAAACGTTCAATCCAAGTTTGGGTATAACGAATATTGCTCGCATCAAGCTTGCCGTCTTTCATCATGTGACCAGGTACCACTAGGGTTGGTTTTAATGCTTGCATCTCTTTGAGCTGAGTTAACCACGCATCCACTTCTTGCTGAGACTGGGTATCGGCCATCCACACATGCATACCTTGAACAATACCCACATTACCGAGCAATGCCTTTTCACTCGGCACCCACAAATATGGGCGATGTGCTAACACGCCCTGAGCATCGCGAATCTCAATCACTTGATTGTCTATGGTTAACTGGTTGGCGTGAATCGCCGTTGGAAGTTTCGGTTTTTCCGGCGCGTTCAACCCCATTTTTGGTCCCCAAAAGCTGACTTTCTTCGCCAGTTTTTCCGCGATGGCTTCACGTACTGCTGGGGTGGTCACCACATTAGCTTCAGGGAATATTTCTAACAGCTGCGATGCACCAAAGTAGTAATCCGGATCAGCTTGGCTGATAAAAATGGTTTTCAAAGGTTTACCCGCATCAAGCACTTTTGCCGCAATGCGCAGCGCGTCGGCTCGTGTGAACCCGGTATCAATCAGCATGGTTTCCGACTCACCGATCACGAGCGTCGATGTCACATTAAAGCTGTGCTCATCGGCGTTATACACATCAAAGGTTAATTCTCCACTGGCGAACGCCGTCTGTGAACTAGCAAGTAATAACGCGAATGTTGTCATGGCTTTCATCATTTTTTCCTCAATTCGAACCTGTTTGCTTCAGTCGCTGCCATATTAGCCACTGGTTTTATTTCGAAATAGAGCCTATTCTTTGCATCATTATTTCTTAAATCGAACAAATGTATGGATAAGCTGACCGCTGCAAAAGTACTGCTGGATGTAGCACAAACTGAGAGTTTTACAGCGACGGCGGAACGCCTAGACATGTCTCGCCCTATGGTCACCCGATATGTGGAGGCGGCCGAGAACTGGCTTGGATCGCGACTGCTGCAACGCACGACGCGGAAGGTGTCATTGACCAGTGCAGGCGAGCAGTTGTTGGACGAATTGCAAAGCTGGGTAGACCAAGCGCAGCAGATGGAAGAGAGCCTCATGCCCACAAAAGCGATAACAGGGTTTGTCCGGTTATCAGTGAGTATGTCGTTTGGTTTTTCCCAACTGATGCCCGCATTGGAGAAGTTTCGTCAGCGCTATCCGGCTATCAAAATAGACATTGATGCCCAAGATAGAGCTGTGGATATGGTGGCAGAAAGAATTGACCTTGCTATCCGCACCACCAATGACCCCAACCCTGCATTGATTGGTCGACCATTTTCTGTCTGTTATTCAAAACTGGTCGCCTCTCCTGATTATTTGGCCCGCTCGCCTAGCATTACTCAGCCACAAGATCTTACCCATCACGCGTGTCTGGGTTACAAAAATTTTGGTCGCCATGTCTGGCAACTTCAGCAACAAAACCAGCATCAGGAAATAGAAGTGAATTGTGATATTACGGCAAATGAGGCAACCGTTTTGCTGCACGGCTCACTGGCGGGTTTAGGTATCTCAATGCAACCTGACTATCTGGCCGATGAGTGGATCAAGCGGGGGAAACTTGTCTGGTTACTGCCAGAGTGGCAATTGATGACGCTACAGATGTACTTACTCTACCCCTCTCGTAAACACCTATCTCCACCAGTAAGAGCGATGATTGATTTTCTGCTCGATTACTTCGCGGATCAAACCCACACCAATCAACCAAACGCTAAACGAGAGTGATTACAACAGGCATTGTTTGTCGTTAAGGACAAAATAATTCCGCGCGATTCGTGCCCCGCCCCATATCTTTTGTTGATTGCTCTCGCTATGCTGACAAGGTGTTTATAACTGGAAAAATCAATGGATATTTTCATACTGGTGGGGCTTATCACCCTTAACGGCATTTTTGCTATGTCAGAACTTGCGCTCGTCACCGCAAAGTCGAGCCGGCTAAAAAACCTCGCCCAAACCCAGCCCTCAGCGCAACTCGCGTTAGAGCTAAAAAACAACCCAACTCGCTTCCTTTCGACCATACAAATTGGTATCACTGCTATCGGTATCTTGAGTGGTATTTTTGGTGAAGCGACCCTGTCTGCTCCATTTGCCTTATGGCTTAGCGCTCAAGGCTTAGAGGCCGACATCGCATCCATCGTAGCGACCACCAGCGTGGTGATCTTGATTACCTATTTCGCCATCGTCGTCGGTGAATTAGTACCAAAACGCTTTGCGCAGCGGAACGCGGAACGCATTGCTATTATCGTCGCGTATCCGATTCATTGGCTGGCAATCATGACAACGCCTTTCGTTGTGTTACTTAGCGCTTCGACCGATGCGTTACTGAAACTGTTTAGGCAACACGGCGATGACAACGATCAAGTCACCGAAGAAGATATTTTTGCTGTGGTGACGGAAGGGTCTCAATCCGGTGCGATTGAACCCCAAGAACAACAAATGATTCGTAACTTGCTGCATTTGAACGATCGCTTGGCCACATCATTGATGACTCCGCGATGCGATATTGAGTACCTCGACATCACTCAGCCGATTGAGCAAGTCTTAAAGCGTATTCGTGTTACTCAACACTCTGTCTGGCCTATCGTCCATGGCAGCCTAGACAAAATTATCGGTACTGTCTCTTCCAAAGTATTGCTAGACCAATATGAAGAGCTCACTATCGCCACATTAGTACGTCAGGCGCGGCGTCCTCGATACATGCCAGAGTCAATGAAAGGTCTGCCGCTACTCAACGAGATGCAAAAAACCAACTGTGAGATGGCATTTATCGTCGATGAATATGGAGACGTACAAGGTTTGGTCACCCACTATGACGTCTTAGAGTCTATCGCCGGCGAGCTGGGGATGGCACCACAACATATTTGGGCAAAACAGCAAACAGATAACAGCTGGCTGATGGATGCAATGATCCCACTGAATGAGCTAAAGCATCGTATCGATATTGGCCAGTTGGATGGTGAGGAAAGTGAAGGTTTTCAGACCTTAAATGGCTTTTTAACTTGGAAATTAGGTCGCGTTCCAGAGATAGGTGAGGTGCTCCAGCAAGACCAGTGGCACTTTGAAATTCTGGCCGTAAGCCACAATCGAGTTCTGCAAGTTCGCTGCTACCAAAAGACCTAGTACAAAGCCCTAACCTATTACAGGTTAGGGCTTGTTTATTATGCGTTTAACGCCTGCTCTAAATCCGCCAAAATGTCATCGATATGCTCAATGCCAACAGAAAGGCGAATCATTTCAGGTGAGACACCCGCCTGCTTTTGCTCCGCTTCATCAAGCTGTCTGTGTGTCGTAGAAGCAGGATGGCAGGCAAGTGATTTTGCGTCACCAATGTTGACCAATCGCTTGAAGATTTGCAGCGCATCGTAGAAACGCACCCCTGCTTCATAGCCATTTTTGAGACCAAACGACAAAATCGCCGACGGTTTACCGCGCATGTACTTCTCTGCCAATGGGTAATGTTCCGAGTCCGGTAATCCGGCATAGCTAACCCAACTAACTTTATCGTGCTGGCTGAGGTACTGAGCAACTTTGAGCGCATTTTCTGTATGTCGCTCCATACGCAACGGCAGGGTTTCGAGACCTTGCATTAACATAAATGCGTTCATTGGAGACAGCGCTGCACCGGTATTACGCAGAGGCACAGTACGAGCACGGCCGATAAACGCGGCTTCGCCAAAGGCTTCAGTGTAGACCACACCGTGGTATGACGGCTCAGGTTGATTGAGAACTGGAAAACGGTCTTTGTGTTGTACCCACGGGAACTTACCTGAGTCGATAATGATGCCGCCCAACGTTGTGCCATGCCCACCCACATACTTGGTTAAGGAATGCACCACAATGTCAGCACCAAACTCAATCGGTTTACACAAAGCTGGAGTCGCAACGGTGTTATCGACGATGACAGGTACCCCTTTAGCATGCGCCAACTGTGCTACCCGCTCTAGGTCGATAATGTTGCCCGCAGGGTTACCAATGCTCTCACAGTAAACCGCTTTGGTGTTATCGTCGATAAGTTCTGCCAAACTCTCCGGGCTGTCATCTTTTGCGAACTTCACCTCAATACCTTGATTCGGCAGCATGTGCGCGAACAAGGTATAGGTGCCGCCATAAAGTTGTGGTGTAGAAACAATATTATCGCCCGCTTGAGCCAAAGTTAAAATCGCGTAGTTAATCGCCGCGCTACCCGCACTCACCACCAGACCTGCAATGCCCCCTTCTAAGGCTGCCATACGCTTTTCCAACACATCGTTGGTTGGGTTCATAATGCGAGTGTAAATGTTACCAGGGACTTCTAAGTTGAACAGATCAGCGCCATGTTGGGCATTTTCAAACTCGTAAGCCACGGTCTGATAGATAGGTGTCGCGACAGATTTGGTGGTGGGATCGGTCTCGTAGCCGAAATGGATCGATAACGTTTCATCTTTCATGCGCTTTCCTTGCTTAAATTAATTGAACACAATTCATCCAATAAACCCCATTCACGGCCAAGCTGCTGATTATTTGCGCAAATATGTGGGATAACTCACAGACAATCTTAAGCTCAGTTTGCGGACAAGATCCCAATTCATCTCATCCAACGACAGATAGGTTACAGCGCGACTCGCGTCACTTTAAACTTAGAGTAATCCAAATAACATTCTGTTGATTTTAATAAACAAATTGTTTTGAACATGAAAAAACTAAACATTGCCCTCGCAGTTGGCGCTACACTTTTAGCGGGTTGTGGCACACTCAATTCTCAAACTTCAGCTGTCAGTCCTATGGATGTAAAAATTGCTACGTATAACCTCTCTTTTGATCGCGCGACGTTCCAAGAGCTGGTGGCAGAGATGCAAATCCCACCTGCGCAACAAACCAAGTTAGTCACAGGCTACTTGGCTAATGCCCTTTCCCCTGCGGACCGAAAAGCGGCAGAAAAAGTCATTCAAATTCGTAATGTTGCGGCGATCATCCAGAAAAATCGCCCAGATGTGTTGATGATGGCTGAATTTAACAATGATGGTACAGGTAAGAATAAGTCTGCACTGATTGGTTTTCAAAACAACTACTTGTCAGTAGGACAAAGCTTGCAAGGTGCGGGAGGCGAAGCCAGCTTATCGCCAATCGAGTATCCTTTTTTTGAGTCTTATTCCACCAATACTGGCTTAGTCAGTGAGCTTGATTTAGACAACAATGGGGTGGCCGGTCAACTGCCGGGCGATGCATGGGGCTTTGGCTTCTATCACGGTCAATATGCCTTTGCTCTAATGTCCAAATACCCAATAGATACCGACAACACACGTACTTTCCAACAGTTCAAATGGAAAGACCTACCGGGTGCCAGTATTCCTAAAATCACCAAATGTCATGACCCGTACAATAAGATCCCACAAGGCATGGCGTGCGGCGATGATTGGTACAGCGCAAAAGAGTGGCCACAAATTCGTTTGTCTTCTAAAAACCACGTCGATGCGCCAATCATTGTTCCAACGGCAAATGGTGACCAAGTGATCCACTTGTTAATGTCTCACCCGACACCACCAGTGTTTGACACAGGTAAGAACCAAATGCAAAACGCAGCGGAAGTAGAGTTCTGGCACCACTATATTCAAGATGCAGACTTCTTCTATGACGATGCGGGCAAACAAGGTGGTCTAGATAAAGGCCAACACTTTGTCATTATGGGCGATCTTAACCTAGACCCGGTTGCCGGAGATGGACTAAGCAATGTGATGCAAGCGTTACACAGCGACCCGTTGCTCAATCAAAACGTGATGAATGGGTCGCTCTATCCGACCAGCGAAGGGGCGATTGAACATATCGACTCTACCGGTAAATCTCACCCGCAACCTGATCGAGTGACCTCAACCTTTGGTCTCGGTGTTGATTACGCCATGCCATCGGCAACACTCAACGTGGTCGACTCTGGAGTCTACTGGGTGACGTCACAACAAGAAGGCTACTCACTGTTTAACGACCAACGGGTGGGCAAATACGGTAATGGTAAGGATGTCTCCTCCGATCATCGTATGATTTGGATTAAAGCCTCATTGGATTAACGGCTATTTAACCATTCTGCGCCCTTGCGGTTTTTGGGCGCATGAATGGGCACAGCGCACAAAAGTCAGCGAGTTATTCGCCTCGGCAAGCGCCCCTCTTTATACTGACTGCCCATCAATCAAGCTGAACATTGCCCAATCCCAAATGCTATCACTTCCTCTTTTCGACTTCTGCCGTAGTAATGAATTACCCGCTGTTAACCTTCAAGGACTCACCGCAGAACAAGGTGACAAACTCCGTCAAGATTACGGGTTACTTAAAAAGCAACTCTGTGAGCTGCCACATTTGGCGGGCCATATCTATATGCACTTGTCACTACCACACAGTGAGTGGATAGCGGATTGTGTGGTGTTGTATCGAGGGCTGATCTTTGTCATCGCCATTGACCAACAAAGTGACACTTATCAGCAGCACGATTTGGTGACAGCTCATGCAATGGCGAGAGCTCTTAAAGAACACCATAGCGCGAGCAGAGATAAATTCATCATCCCGGTGTTACTTGCGCCAAATGCAGCCCCGCAAGGCAGCGCAATTCAGGTGTCAGAAGATCTGGTTGCGGCTACAATGTGTGATACGGGCGAACATTTAGCCGCCTTAATTGAACACTTTTCTAACCAGTATAAAGATGATGAAATCCTTGCTGATGAGTGGTTATAGATGGGCATGAGTTGAAATGTCTTTTGCGGTCACGATCCGGCTCTAAAGGCCTCATCCAGTTTTATTAATTTTAATAGTCTGCCGATTTGCTGATCTGGATAGACCATTTAATTGCAGTGCTTCATGTATACTGCGCTGCAGTTATAGCCAGACGAATAAGAGTATGTTTCTGACACCGTATTTTTCGCAAGATAGCGACCAATTCCAATTCACACGCCAACAAGCAAGTCACTTTGCTAAAAAGGTGGCGGGTGATTTCAACCCAATTCACGATGAAGACAACAAGCGCTTCTGTGTGCCTGGCGATCTGCTGTTCGCGGTACTGCTAAGCAAAGAAGGCATCAGCCAAAAAATGCGCTTTGATTTCTCGGGTATGGTCAATGATGGGATTGCCCTTTCTGTCGATAACAAGTGCGATAAAGAGAGCGCTGTAATCGATGCGAACGGTAAAGAGTACCTGCATATGACTCGTGAAGGTGACGTTAACCACAATCCTGAGTTTATCCAGCATGTTGTAACCAGCTATGTTCAGTTTTCTGGGATGAACTTCCCGCACATCATGGTTCCTCTAATGGAAGAACAACAAGCCATGATTAACTGCCAACGTCCTTTGGTGATTTACGAAAGCATGGAAGTTGAATTCGATCGCCTAGACCTTTCTCACCCAGAAGTGGACTTCACTGGCGCGACCTTTGACGTGGATGGCAAACGTGGCCTAGTGACACTGAACTTTGCGTTCAAAGAAGATGGCGAAATTGTTGGTAAAGGCATTAAACGCATGGTGGCAAGTGGTTTAAAACCATACGACCAAGCGGCTGTCGACGATCTTGTTGAGCGCTTTAATGCGCGTAAAGACGCCTTCCTCGAGCAATTCGCTAACGCAGCCTAATCTAAAAACAATGACCAAACGCCAGCGACTTTCGCTGGCGTTTTTGATTCTGCTATCGGGTCATTTTCTTCACAAATACCACGACAAACAAAGCCATGGTAAAACTGCCTAGAAACGCTTCAACCGCGGCGATAAATCTGGCTACCCCAACAGGCGAAATATCCCCATAGCCCAACGTGGTGAAAGTCACGACACTGAAATAGAGCGAGTTAAAGAACTCGAGAACGTAGAATTTCCAGCCCGTCACTCCCTCATAAATCGGATGCTCTCCAGTGGTGTCGAGAAAGAAGTACGCCATTGCACAGACGAAGATAAGGAAAATTGAAAACAACACGACACGCAATGGATCTTCACCATAACCGCAGAACAGATCCACCGATTTGGAGATACCACGCTTAAGACTAAACTTAGGCATCTGATAACGCCGAAAGCGCATCTCGCGCTTGAAAAAGTCTCCCGCCATCTCAAACAAGCCTTGTTTCTCGCACTGCTTGCGGATGTTGCGACACACCTCTTCTGCCTCTTGGCATAAACATGCTGCTAATTTTCTGTCTCGTTGCTTTAGCGCTTGTTTTGCCTGCCACTCTTGTTTGAGATAACGCCCCCACTCAACATTCTCAAGTTTCGCTCGACCTAGCTCAGCGCCCAGTAAGTTGCAATGATCGAGCTTGGCACAATGCAGATTAGCCCCAAGCAACTTGGCTTTCATTAACGATGAACCACGTAGATCCAAACCAAAGAAATGTGCATCACTCAAATCCGCTCGATAAAAATCAGCGTTACGACATGAGTAGCCTTCTTTACACCCCCGGTTGACTAAATCGAGGTCTACTAAGTTTGTTCTTGCCAACTGAAATCCGTCGAGAGGTTTACCCGCTGCGGCCCATTGTTCAACCTGTTCTTTTACGTCGTCTTTGCTTTTATCTATCTTGGGATCGTGCCAGTAACATAGACCGGACTCTCCACTAGGTTGATCGCAGCACCAGCCATCGGGATTTCGATAGCTGCATCGGCCATGTTCAGATTTCATATGTGCGCTGCCCTAGAAATGCGTGCGTTTATCAGTCGCTCGTCATCTCTAAGTGTAGTGGGTGCATATCGATGTGCAGGACTATTTTACATTTTTATCAGTAATCACCTGTTGTCGCAGCCATTGTTTGAATAAACGTGTTGGAGGGTTATCGACATGGGTAATAATGAAATAGCCCGCATTGGCTTTTATCGCAGCCAGTGGCGCAACTAACCTCTGGCTTATCAGTTCATCCCCTAACAAAGCCGAGCGGGCAAGTGCAATCCCAACTCCCGCTTCAGCGGCTGACATTGCCATATCGGTACGGTTAAAAAAATGGCCCTTGTTGGTCTCGAAATCTAGGCCAACCTGCGACGCCCAATATAACCATTCGTAATCTCGCGGCGCCCCTTGCCAAGGCATCGCATCATGCAGCAAGGTCACTTGATGCCAAGTGGTGGACAACTCGTTGAGTTCTGGGTGGGCGTTAAAATAGCTGGGGCTCATGACTGGTCGTAATTGTTCTTCAAGCAGTAATTCGGCATCCTCTAACTTATAAGGAATCGGCCCGTAATCAATCGCGACATCAAAATTACGGTTATCACTGTCAACCAACGCCCCTTCCGCGAAGGTATGAATCTGGATCTCTGGGTGCTGCTTTTGAAAATCTTCCAGTCTCGGCACCAACCATTTAAACGCAAACGACGGCGTCAGCTTAAGCCGTATCTGCTTGCTTTCAGTCACTCGAGTGAGCTGATAGACATTCTCTTCAATCGCCGTTAAATGGTGATCCACAGACTCCACCAGCCTTTGTCCTTGTTCGGTTAAACGAATCCCTCGAGCGTGGCGTTCAAAAGCCGTAAAACCTAATCGCAGCTCGATGTTTTGCAGTTGTTGGCTTACCGCCCCAGTCGTGAGATTGAGCTCTTTTGCTGCGCTAGTGAGGCTAGAGTGGCGGGAAACTTGGCAGATTAAATGAATACCGTGGAGCAATGCTGACTTCATAAGCTTTTAGTTTTCTAAACAATGATATTAATTCTTATCGATTGTTAAACAGATGTAAATAGCCGACTCTAGCCCAAATTGAACTAAAACGGAGTCGCCAGTGAAAGTCGTGGTGTTAGGAAGTGGTGTCGTTGGACTCACCAGCGCGTGGTATTTATCACAAGCTGGGTGTGACGTGACCGTCGTAGATAGACAAGCCCGAGCGGCAGAAGAGACCAGCTTTGCTAACGCCGGCCAAATTTCTTATGGTTATTCGTCACCTTGGGCCGCTCCGGGGATTCCGAAAAAAGCGATTAAGTGGCTATTTGAAGAACATGCACCGTTGAAGGTAAAGCCAAGTTTAAGCCCAGAGCTTATGAGCTGGGCGAGTAAAATGTTACTTAACTGTCAGCTTGATAAGTATCGAATCAACAAAGCCCGTATGCTGACCATCGCCAATCACAGTAAAGTGTGTTTAGCTGAGTTAAACAAACAGTTGCAACTCGATTATCAAGGCAGGACGCAAGGAACACTGCAAATTTTTCGTAATCCCGCTCAACTGAAAGCGGTAGAAAAAGACATCCAGTTGCTAGAAGAAAGTGGCACTCGCTACCAATTGCTTGATACCGAGCAATGTCTAAAACAAGAGCCGGGCTTAATGGCCATGCAAGGTGATCTTGTGGGTGGGCTCTACCTTCCAGATGATGAAACAGGTGACTGCTATCTGTTTTGCCAGCAGCTGCAAGAAAAAGCTCAGGCGGCGGGTGTTCAGTTTCTCTATAACACTGAAGTCACGCGCTTAGTTGTAGAAAAACAGACCATAGTGGCCGCGCAAACGACCGCTGGACAAATCGAAGCCGATGCGTTTGTTGTCGCATTAGGCAGTTACTCTAAGACACTACTAGGCGACCTCGGGATTGATGTGCCCATCTACCCAGTCAAGGGTTACTCGCTGACGCTGCCGATCATCAACGAGCAGTTCTCGCCGCAATCCACCATCATGGACGAGACCTATAAGGTCGCGTTAACGCGATTCGATCAACGTATTCGAGTCGCAGGTACCGCTGAGCTCGCCGGCTTTGACCCCGCGTTACCAGAAAAACGCCTAGCCACCTTAAATCATGTGGTATCGAATCTTTTTCCTGATGGGACCGACTTGGCGCAAGCCGAGTATTGGAGTGGATTTAGACCCATGACACCCGATGGAACGCCAATCATCGGAGCAACGCCGATCCACAACTTATATACCAACACTGGTCATGGCACCTTAGGTTGGACGATGGCTTGTGGTTCAGCCGAGATACTCAGTCAGATCGTGACCCAACAAAGTCACCAATATGAGGCGCTCAGCTGCCATCGATATTAGCCAGTAGCTCTCGCTAAGCTGAACACCAGTTTCAGCATAAACCAGTACTTAAAAACCCTGACGCGCAACATAAAGCGCTCGGGGTTAAAGTGCGTTTTTATACATTCCCGCCTATTTTCATCATTGAAACCGTCAATATGTTCATCTTTTAACATTTATTTAGCATTTTGTGCCTAAGTTCACGCAAATAAACTTTAAAGAATAAATTTATTAACAAACCGATTACAGAAAGGGTAATATCCTGTTCAGAAAACAACCATTACAAACTAAAAACAGGGAAATACTTATGCAGTCATTCGTTGATTTTTTGAATGGAATCATCTGGAGTCCGGTGCTGATTTATTTGTGCCTCGGCGCTGGTTTGTTCTATTCGATCATGACTCGTTTCGTACAAATTCGTCACTTTAGCGAAATGTGGCGCTTGCTACTTTCAGGGAAAAGTTCTTCAAAGGGGATTTCGTCATTCCAGGCACTCGCGGTATCACTATCTGGTCGTGTTGGTACTGGTAACATTGCAGGTGTTGCTGCGGCAATCGGCTTCGGCGGTCCGGGTGCAGTCTTCTGGATGTGGGTTGTTGCCTTCTTCGGTGCAGCGACCGCTTACGCAGAATCTACCCTAGCTCAGATCTATAAAGAAGAAGACAACGGAGAATTCCGTGGTGGTCCTGCTTACTACATTGAGAAAGCAATGGGTCAAAAATGGTACGCATGGATCTTCGCTATTGCGACTATTTTTGCTTGTGGTTTCCTACTACCTGGCGTTCAGTCCAACAGTATCGGTAACGCAGTAGAAGCGGCATTCGGCTCAGGCGCAATGATTGAAACCGCGATCGGTACCTTTAGCTTCGCAAAAATTTTCACTGGTACGCTAATTTCAGTCATCCTGGCGTTCATCATCTTTGGTGGCGTTAAACGTATTGCTAACTTTACCCAAATCGTTGTTCCATTCATGGCATTGGCTTACATCGTGACGGCGTTCATCATCATCCTACTTAACATTGGTGAAGTACCTCGCGTATTCGCAATGATTGTTGGTGACGCATTTACGCCTATGGCAGGTGTTGGTGCTGCAATCGGTTGGGGTGTGAAACGTGGTGTTTACTCTAACGAAGCAGGTCAAGGTACAGGCCCTCACGCGGCGGCGGCAGCAAGCGTTGACCACCCAGCTCAGCAAGGCCTTGTTCAGTCGTTCTCTATCTACATCGACACATTGCTCGTTTGTTCAGCAACCGCGTTTATGATCATCATTACTGGTGCTTACAACGTTCACGGTGCGGAAGGCTTCCTAGTACAGAACGTGGCAGCAGACATCGCAGCAAATGGCCCAGTATTTACACAGATGGCGATTGAAAGTGCCCTACCGGGTATTGGTAAACCGTTCATTGCTGTTGCGCTGTTCTTCTTCGCATTCACAACCATTCTGGCTTACTACTACATCGCAGAAACAAACATTGCTTACATTCGCCGTACCTTTAAGGTAAACGGCCTAATGTTTATGCTAAAAGTCGCGCTGATTGCTGTTGTGTTCTACGGTACAGTGAAAACGGCTAACCTAGCTTGGGCAATGGGTGATGTGGGTGTTGGTCTGATGGCATGGCTAAACATTGTCGGCATTTTGATTATCTTCTTCATGTCTAAGCCAGCGCTTAAAGCACTGCACGACTACGAAGAGCAACAGAAACAAGGCGTAACTGAGTACACCTTTAACCCAGTTAAACTTGGTATCAAAGGCGCAGACTACTGGGAAGACAAATACCGTCGTAAGACAGGGAAAGAGCCTTCATCGGAAGTGGAATCTAAGCCTGTAGAACAACCTTCTACTTAAAAGCGACAAATTACAATCACAAAAAGCAGTGGTAAAAAAAGGGGTTAGCCGATGGCTAACCCCTTTGTTATTACTGTTCCCATATACTTCAGCCCCGACGTTTTCAGGCAAACATCGATGCTTCATATTCTTTATTATGCCGCGACTTGTTCTAGCTCAACTTGGTCAGCTGCTTTCTTCTCACCGATAGGAAGAATCGTGCGGCCGTATTCGTTGTTTAGCACCTGTGCCATCGCAAAGTAAATTGCGCTTGCGCCACAGAAGATACCTTCAAAGCCTGCGATAGTGCCAATCAGTTCACTGCCAGTGAAATCACGAGCGGCCAGCAGGAAGAATAGAATCGTTAGAGATCCAAACACGACTTGTTTAGCAACTGGGTAGCACAATGAGCCAATAAACATAAAGCCAGTGAATACACCCCATAGTAGTAGGTACCAGCCCATGAAGCTTGCTGGGCTTGCTGGAAGACCCATATATGGCATCACGATAAGACCAACTAGCGTTAGCCAGAATAGACCGTAAGAAGTGAACGCAGTTGTACCAAAAGTGTCACCACGTTTGAAACACATCATGCCAACCAACACTTGGCTCAGACCACCGTAAAAAATACCCATCGCTAAAATCATTGAATCGAGAGGGAAAAAGCCTGCGTTGTGGATGTTAAGCAGGATGGTCGTCATACCGAAACCCATTAGGCCCAGTGGAGCCGGGTTTGCCAGTTTTGTTGACATTTTGCGCACCTTTCAAAAAAGTTAATAAAAATTACGCGCGAAGTTTAATCCTGTTCAACAAAAAAGATAAACATTGAATTTGCAATCTAAGATTACTCAAATCGTTTAATATGAATTTAGCATTAACAGAGTACATATAACACGATGATTTCGTGTCACTTTCATCACTTTAAGTGACAAAAAAGCCTCCGCGAATAGCAAGAGGCTTAGTCAGATTAAACGTAAAGTAATGCGTTCGTCGCCGTTACTGGCAGCTTATTTCATCCCAAAACCAGTTAGATTGGCGTGGGCTCTCCCACACTCCTGGACCATTTTTGGCAACGAAACATTTACCCAAGTAAGTGACTTTGTCACCATTTGCCACTTGCGTAACGCCCGGTTGCCATTGAATAAAGGCATCAGGTACTGGTGTTGGCTCCGGAGTTGGGCTCGGCTCTGGGTCTGGAGTAGGCTCTGGAGTGGGCGTTGGCTCCGGATCAGGTGTCGGAGCTGGAGCAGGGTCGGTCGGTGTTGCAGAGATCAATTCCCAAGGACCACCTAGACTTGGCTCATTGCCCTGAGTCCACCATTTCGCTTTGTAAGTTGCCCCTTTATAAGTGACTTCTTCCCCGCCAGTGTAGACTTTGTTTGCATCCCAATCATTGCCTGTACCGGGGCCGGTTCCCGGATCAACTGGGTCTAACTTGTCTACTACGCGCACTTCTGGCCAACTGGCGTGCGAGCCATATAAATTGGTCACACATTTTTCGTAATCACCCGGAACCAAAGCAGAGTAAGCGGTTTGGAAACCGACTAGCTCACATTCAAATGAGTAACCGCCCGGACGATCCGCATAATACTTCCAATTGCCATCCCAGTTGGTATAGAGCACATCCGTTGCACCATTGAGGTTGAGGCTTCCATAAGGCGTTTGCTGCCAGCACGTGTTCTTTTCATCGGCTTCGATTGGAATCTGATAGTGTGCCGACAATCCTTCCCAATAACGAATTCGATTAACGGGCTGACCTTTGTTTTTGTTTTGCTCGCCACACTCAATACCACCGTTAATAATATTGATCGTGGTACCGAAACCGTAGCCGATGCCTGCATCAATCTCACGTTGAGAAGGCGTCCAAGTCTTGTCAATCACATGCAACATGGCGGGCTTAGGAGCTTGCGGTGTTAAGAAGAACCAAATTGCCGAAGCTAAGTTTAGCCAAGAGTCGGCGACTAACCCCGGGTTATTGAGCAACACAGAAGCATCACCGTCAAACATGACTTCAGAGAAAGCTCCATAGTTAAAGTGATAAGAGAGCTGTTTTGCACCGCGACCAAAATATCCCTGCCCTGCAGCACATGGCCACTTTTTATTTTGCCAGTCATTTTGGCCACAGCCTGTGGTATAACCTTCTTGGCCTTCAGACCAGCCCATTTCTCTTACATGAACGAGTGCCTGTTGCCACTCTTCCAGTGCTAATGGGTTATCAGAGATATTGTCTTTGGCGATATGCCCGCCCGTCTCTTGAGCAAAGTGAGCAAACGCTGTCACTATTGAGCGCTTACAAATCGCATCTGAGTCTCGGCCATCAGTATATTCAGCACAAAAAGCGGGGAATTTACCAATCGCGCGTAGAAAGCGCGTATAGGTGTATTCCGGTGCCGCCATATGAGTGAGAAAATCCCACTCAGAGCGAGGGAAAACGCGTTCAGCGCGTTTAACATTATCGGGGTTTGAGGCAAGGCCGGCGTCTATTGCTTCAACCACGCTGTTTGGCGCCGTTTGCAGTGCTTGCGACCAGATTTGATACATAGGGTCGGCCGTTTTTTGTTGCTCAGCGGCTTGAATGTCGGCACGCGAGACAACATAGCCAGTCGGGTTCTGCGGATCAGGCTGAATATTGGGCGAAGCCCAAGCGCCAGAAGTCGCACTCAATATACTGGTGGCGACGATAAAATGTAGGGGGTTCATTGTTATACAACTCCTTGTGTTGGAAGTTGTATGAGGATAGATGAGGAAAAAAAGGACTCACCTAATGGCGCGTCAAGTTGCGAGCCACTCTAGTTAGCAACGTAATAAGGGTATAGAAGACGTTTAAAAAGCGATAAGTGAGTTCAAAAAAACCAGCCCGAAGGCTGGTTTCATTTGTGCTTTAAATTAAGACCTTACTAGGATGTTATTCCCACTCGATGGTTGCAGGCGGTTTACCAGAAATGTCGTAAACCACACGAGAAATACCATCAACTTCATTGATAATACGGTTAGAAACCTTACCTAAGAAGTCATACGGTAGGTGAGCCCAGTGCGCAGTCATAAAGTCAATTGTTTCAACAGCACGCAGAGATACAACCCAATCGTACTTACGGCCATCCCCCATAACACCGACAGAGCGAACTGGCAGGAATACCGTGAACGCTTGCGATACCTTGTGGTATAGGTCAGCGGCATGCAGCTCTTCAATAAAGATAGCATCAGCGCGACGTAGCAAGTCACAGTACTCTTTCTTGATCTCGCCAAGAACGCGAACACCTAGACCAGGACCTGGGAATGGGTGGCGGTAAAGCATGTTGTAAGGAAGGCCTAGCTCTAGACCAATCTTACGTACTTCATCTTTGAACAGCTCACGTAGAGGCTCAACAAGCCCCATTTCCATATCATCTGGCAGACCACCCACGTTGTGGTGAGATTTGATCACATGCGCTTTACCCGTCTTAGAAGCCGCTGATTCGATAACGTCTGGGTAGATAGTACCCTGAGCTAACCATTTCGCGTTTGCACGCTTCTTAGACTCTTCATCAAATACGTCTACGAATACGTGACCGATAGTCTTGCGCTTCTCTTCTGGGTCAGACTTACCTTCCAGTGCTTTAAGGAAACGCTCTTCTGCGTCAACTTTGATGATGTTCAGACCAAACTGATCACCGAACATATCCATAACTTGCTGACCTTCGTTTAGACGAAGCAGACCGTTATCGACAAATACACACGTTAGCTTGTCGCCAATTGCACGGTGAACCAGCATTGCAACGACGGATGAGTCAACACCACCGGATAGACCTAGGATAACTTCATCGTCACCGACTTGCTCTTTAATGCGTGCAACTGCATCTTCGATGATAGATTCAGACGTCCACAGACGCTCACAGCCACATACGCCAAGAACAAAGTTCTCGAGCATTTGTAGGCCATTCTTAGTGTGTGTCACTTCTGGGTGGAACTGAACACCGAAGTATTTTTTCTCTTCGTTCGCCATCGCAGCGTAAGGACATGTGTCTGTCTCGCCCACTTTAACGAAGCCTTCAGGGATCTCGACAACTTTGTCGCCGTGGCTCATCCACACATCTTGAGATGCTTCGAGATCTTTGAAGATGGATGACTCGCCAGAAACTTGCACTGCAGCGTAACCAAACTCACGCTCATCAGACGTCGAAACTTTACCGCCTAGCTGCTCTGCCATGGTCTGCATGCCGTAACATACACCAAGGACAGGAACACCCGAGTCAAATACATATTGAGGAGCGCGAGGAGAGTTATCTTCGGTTACGCTCTCTGGGCCACCAGATAGGATGATGCCATCTGGATTGAATTCACGAATATCCGCTTCTTCAACATCCCAGCTCCAAAGTTCACAGTAAACGCCGATTTCACGTACGCGGCGCGCGACAAGTTGAGTGTACTGAGAACCGAAGTCCAAGATCAGAATACGTTGGTCATGGATATTTTTAGTCATTTTGAGCAGTCTTATAAGCTAAGTGATTAAAACAGAGGCGAGTTTACTCACCTCATATTAATGCTTCAAGGAAAAAGCAAACGTTTCCGTTAAGTGTATAGGTTATATTTTTGCGACGGTATTTCGTTTGAGAGCCAAGAGAAAGCGCGCAGTTTATAAGTATAAATGAGCACTTTCGATGCAGCTATCGAACGGAATAACCAGCAAAAATTAACCTAGACGGTAGTTTGGTGCTTCCTTGGTAATTTGAACGTCATGTACATGAGACTCTTTCATGCCAGCGCCCGAGATACGTACAAATTCAGCTTTAGTACGCATTGCTTCAACGGTTGCACTGCCAGTAAGACCCATGCTTGAACGTAGACCACCCATCTGTTGGTGAACGATCTCTTTTAGGCGACCTTTGTATGCGATACGGCCTTCAATACCTTCTGGTACTAGCTTGTCTGCTGCGTTATCTGACTGGAAGTAACGGTCAGAAGAGCCTTGAGACATCGCGCCAAGAGAACCCATACCACGGTAAGCTTTGTAAGAACGACCGTTATATAGAATCACTTCACCCGGTGCTTCTTCAGTACCCGCGAACATTGAACCCACCATCACACATGACGCGCCAGCAACGATAGCTTTACAGATATCACCTGAGAAACGGATACCGCCATCTGCAATCACTGGGATGCCGTATTCATTAGCAACTTCCGCCGCGTCAGCGATAGCAGTAACTTGAGGAACACCAACACCAGTAACGATACGAGTTGTACAAATTGAGCCAGGGCCGATACCTACTTTAACAGCGCTAACACCTGCTTCGATAAGCGCTTTAGCACCGGCGCCAGTCGCTACGTTACCACCAATGATGTCTAGATCTGGGTAAGCCGCGCGAGTTTCGCGAATGCGGTTTAGGACACCCTCAGAGTGACCGTGTGAAGAGTCGATAAGCAATACGTCAACGCCAGCTTCAACAAGCGCTTTAACACGCTCTTCGTTACCTGCTCCCGCGCCAACGGCTGCACCTACACGTAGGCGACCTTGCTCGTCTTTACATGCGTTTGGTTTACGCTCTGCTTTGTGGAAGTCTTTTGCTGTGATCATACCGGTTAGTTGGAACTCATCGTTCACAACCAGTACTTTTTCAACACGCGCTTCGTGCATTTTCTCTTGAACTTCTTCGCGAGTTGCACCTTCTTTCACTGCTGCTAGACGCTCTTTAGGCGTCATCACTGCTTCAACTTTTTTAGAAAGATCCGTTACGAAGCGAACGTCACGACCAGTAATAATACCAACTAACTCGTTGTTAGCCGTTACCACTGGGAAGCCCGCAAAACCATGCTTTTCAGTTAAAGCAACCACGTCTGCGATTGTTGCATCAGGGTTTACTGTTACTGGATGAGAAACCACACCTGCTTCATAAATTTTAACCTGATGAACCATCTGAGCTTGCTGCTCAATCGACATATTCTTGTGGATAAAGCCAATGCCACCCTCTTGCGCGAGTGCGATAGCAAGGCGCGCTTCAGTTACGGTGTCCATAGACGCCGAAATCATAGGGATGTTTAGGGTGATGTTCTTTGTTAGCTGAGTGCGAAGATCAGCTGTGTTTGGGAGAACGGTGGAGTGTGCTGGCACAAGGAGTACGTCGTCGAATGTCAGCGCTTCTTTGGCAATTCTTAGCATTTGCAATATCTCACAATTAGAGGAGTAAAAAGAAAATCCAATCTCATCGTTTCGCATAATGAGGGTAGTAAGTAAGGATTACTGAACTACATTTGGATTAGATATTGCGGACGGATTATACGGCCTACACAATCGCTTGACCACAAATTTTTTAATTTTTTTCTTGCATTTACCCCCTTGCTATGTATTATATTGCCGCTAATTTCCATACCCACGCCTACGAGATTAGCTGTGTCTTCTCTGACCAATCAAAATATCTTCACTGTTTCTCGTCTTAATGCTGAAGTGCGCCTGTTACTAGAAAATGAAATGGGTATCGTTTGGTTAGTCGGTGAGATTTCTAACTTCTCCGCGCCTGTCTCAGGCCATTGGTATCTGACACTCAAAGATTCCCGCGCCCAAGTGAAATGTGCCATGTTCCGTGGTAACAATCGACGCGTCTCTTTTAAGCCGCAAAACGGCAATCAAGTATTGGTTAAAGCCCGCCTGTCACTTTACGAACCTCGTGGCGACTATCAGTTAATCATCGAAAGCATGCAGCCTGAAGGCGACGGTCGACTGCAGCAGCAGTTTGACGAGCTTAAGATGAAACTGGCTGGAGAAGGCTTGTTTGCTCAAACCAACAAACGACCGTTACCCGAGCACCCAAAACGTGTTGGGGTGATCACCTCCAAAACAGGCGCGGCTTTGTTAGATATTCTTGATGTCCTTAAACGCCGTGACCCATCACTTCCTGTGGTGATCTATCCGACCATGGTTCAAGGAGAAGAAGCGGCAATTCAAATCGCACAAGCCATTGGTTGTGCAAACAGCCGTAATGAATGTGACGTACTGATTGTTGGACGAGGCGGTGGTTCTTTAGAAGATCTTTGGTGTTTCAACAACGAAATCTTAGCCCGTACGATTGCATCGAGCCAAATTCCGATTATCAGCGCAGTGGGTCATGAGATCGATGTGACCATCGCAGATTTTGTTGCCGATATGCGTGCGCCAACTCCTTCGGCGGCCGCAGAATTAGTCAGCCGAGATAATAGCCATAAAGCCCAAACGTTTCAGGCTCGTCAGCATAAACTACTCAGTGCAATACGTTATTACTTAGCAGAGCAGAAACAACACGCTTCACAGCTCATGCACCGCTTAGAACGTCAGCACCCTAGTTACCAATTGCAACGTCAATCGCAGCAGCTCGATGAGCTTGACATGCGCTTGCAACGGGCAATGAAACAGCTCATTACGACTCGCCAGCAATCTGTCGAACGCAAACACCATCGTTTGCAACTGGCCTCTCCTGTAACGCGCTTAGCCGAACAAAGATCTAAGCTCGACCGCGCAGAGCAAAAGCTAATGGACGCCATGGACCGTAAGCTGCTAACCGCTCGCCATCAATTGGCCATTGCCGCCGAAAAGCTGGATACCGTCAGTCCACTCGCAACACTGAAACGTGGCTATTCAATTACACAAACTGAACAAGGCCAAGTAGTAACACAAGCGACAGACGTAAAAACGGGCGACACCTTGGTCACCCGTTTAGCTGATGGAGAGCTACGCTCAACCGTTAACTGACTTGCTGAAATTCAAATCTAACACGAGACTTGGATTTGAGTTCATTGCAACTATTGCAAAAGTAGTTAGCGGCACCGCAAGCTTGCAGCTTTTCCAACTGAGCTTGGCAATCAGGGCAAAAACCCACTTTGTTAAAACGCTCATCACAATCGCTGCAGTGATAATGTCCTTGCCAATCCAGCTCTTTCTCACATTTGGGGCAGTTATTACTGTTCATACCTTTCCTGCAATCTAAACCACTTTTTGATTATCATAGCAATTCAGCTCAGGGTTACTATGATCTCCGTCATCGGCGATTTGCGTGTTTTACCTGATACATTTGATGATCGGCAAGTTGAATCAACCGTTGCAATGAACACAACTCACTCAGTTTTCTCACACTACTACCAATACTGACTCGGATATTCAGTCCTTCAACAGGGGCAAGTAAAGCAAGCGCCTGCTCGACTTGCGATTTCAGTTGCTCAAGTTGGATTTCATCCTCAGAAAACGCAAAGGCTACAAACTCGTCACCACCATAACGGCCACAGAGCCCTGGTTGATGAAATACCTGTTTAAACGCATGCCCAACGGAAGCCAACACCTTATCTCCGACTTCGTGACCATAGCGATCATTGATCTGCTTGAATTTATCGATATCGGCAAAGAAGCAGGCGATGTAGGTGTGGTCTGCATTAAGAGCATCACTGGCTCGGTGCAACAGTGCTCGACGATTGAGGCATCCAGTCAACGAATCGAAGCTGGCGTAGTAATGAAGCTGATGTTCTAGTTGGTACTTTTCCCATGCGACAGCATAGAGAGCGGCGAGCATTTCTAATACTTCTAACTCATTAGGTGTAGGCGAAGAAGGCTCTGAACTGTAGATAGCAAAGGTGCCCATTACGCTGTCTTTGCTAGATAAAATAGGAACGGACCAGCAGGCATGTAAGTTAGATTGCTGAGTAAGCTCCGTAAATGGCGCCCAATTCGGATGCGTGTTGATGTCTTCGACAACGACCGATTTTTTAAGGTACGCCGCCGCTCCACAGCTACCGACTTCGGGGCCAATATGCACACCTTCGATGGCTTGGTTATAGAAATCAGGCAAATTTGGCGCATATTCTAGATACAGCTGCTGCTTGTTACTACCTAATCGCAGGATCGACGCTCTTCGTTGACCAAACCACGTTTCCGACAACGACACGACACGCTTGTTGAGCTCTGCTTGACCCATTCCGAGCGCGAGCTTGCCAAGCAGCTTGTTTACTTCTCTATGCGCTTGAAGAAGAGATCCATGGCACATAAGGCTAACTCTATTATTATATTATTCTCACATATTGTAACATTTACGCTACGCAATACGTCGACGATCAGCACAGTTGCGAATTTATTCTGCTACTTTGGAGTGAATCACATATTAAGATCTCTACAAGATCATCGGCAAAAGCCAATGTGATCAGCGATCACCCCCAAAAAGAACATTTATATAACCACATACCGAAAGCATAAGTTACATATGCTGCATTTGGATTTTAAAAAGCAAAAAACTCCAATTAATACAAAAATAAAATTATTTACAGAATTAAATAAAACGATCCATCTGAAGCAATATTTACTTTACATGACTGCGCATTTCAATGTTTTGCTCATCAACCTGTCTTAAAGACGTTGATATTATTGAAAATTCTTTCAAAGAAGACACATGAGTCCCGCCGCAGGGTATCTTTGCTATCTCCCCTTCATTCAGATCACATAACCAATATCTCGAGTCTGTTAATCGCTCACCAGAACATTCCACTACAATATCAGAGCCCAGAGATAACCAAGCGGCAATCTGCTGATTAACCTGCTCTTCAATCACACTCAAATCTTGCACAACATCCGCGCTGTTAAGACCTCTCTTGCGCAATGTCTTGCCCAATCGATAGGTGTCGACACATTGGTCTTCACTTACAAAACTGCTTTCTTGTGCATAACTGTTAAAGTCATAGTTTCCATGCGGATCTTTTCTATCTGCGTCCTTACGCCAGTAGCCCCCTTCGACCAAAACTTTATTGAGTGCCAGATACGCAATGTGTCCGGCACTATGGCCGCGGCTCAAACTCAGTTGATAAGCTTTATCAACCTCTAGCGTTACAACATCGTTTTCATTAATCTCAGTAACATTGCCGGCGAGACAATGCACGACAACAAACACCCAGCCAGGTTCATCTCGTTTTACAGGGATTGCTTTACCAACAAATAATTCGCCGCTTTCGAGCTCAACAGCGCCTATCTGACAATCTAAAACCGAGTGCCCATTGAGCGTACCACGGTCTGCAGGATGATCAGGCCAGATATGGCTAACAGGATGGAAAGGCGTTCTTTCAGTCACAACCAGCAGAAACTCTTCATCTTGCTTGGTCATTTGAACATTTGATTGCAGTTGCCAAGTGTTGTGGCAAAACTGAGTAATAGTCGCAGTGACGCGCATTTTTAAGACCTCAATAATGCGAAAAAGCGCCGGTAGTCGATCTACGGCGCTTTTATTTATTCATTCATCGCTTTATCTAACCCGTTAGACAAGCTTAATTATTTGCGATTTTTCATCATGCTCATCAAGCGTTTACGTTTACGCTCTTGAGATAATGTCATCTTATTCGACTTACCTTCAAATGGGTTGTCGCTACTTTGGAAGATAATGCGAATCGGTGTTCCCATAATTTCCAAAGACTTACGGTAGTAGTTCATCAGATAACGCTTGTAAGAATCTGGCAATTCATTCACTTGGTTACCGTGGATAACAACGATAGGTGGGTTGTAGCCACCTGCGTGTGCATACTTGAGTTTCACACGACGCCCGCGAACCATAGGAGGTTGGTGATCGTCTGTTGCCATCTTCATAATACGAGTAAGAACCGATGTGCCTACGCGAGTTGTTGCCGACTTGTACGCTTCTTGAACCGATTCAAACAGGTGACCAACGCCTGTACCGTGCAGTGCTGAGATAAAGTGAATACGAGCAAAGTCCACAAAACCTAGACGGCGGTCCAGTTCTTTCTTCACATGCTCTTTAACGTCAGTATCTAGACCGTCCCACTTGTTTACCGCGATCACAATAGAGCGACCCGCGTTAAGCGCAAAGCCTAGTAGACTTAAGTCTTGATCAGAAATGTTCTCACGCGCATCAATCACGAGCATAACCACGTTAGCATCTTCGACGGCTTTAAGCGTTTTTACTACTGAGAACTTTTCTACCGTCTCATTGATACGAGTACGTCGACGTACACCAGCCGTATCAATTAGTACGTACTCACGACCATCACGTTCCATAGGAATGTAGATAGAGTCGCGGGTCGTGCCAGGCATATCGTAAACAACCACACGTTCTTCACCAAGAATACGGTTCGTTAAGGTTGATTTACCCACGTTAGGTCGGCCGATAATCGCCAGCTTAATAGGCTGATCTTGCAGACGGTTGAACTCTTGCTCAGCCTCTTCTTCGGTGTAGTCTAGCTTATCTTGTTCTTCATCTTCGAAACCAGTGAGATCTTCCAACTCACCTTTGCTTTCTTCCAATAGCTTTTCAGCAAACGGATTCAGCGCCAGATCAATCAAAGCCGTCACACCGCGACCATGTGCCGCAGCGATTTGATACATGTTCTCGACACCAAGTTGCCAGAATTCAGCACTTGCCGCGTCAGCATCAATACCATCAACCTTGTTGACCACTAGCATAGATGGCTTTTCAAGCTTACGTAGGTGCTGTGCGATCGCTTCGTCTGCAGCAGTTAAGCCAGCACGACCATCCACCATAAACAACACAACATCTGCTTCATCAATCGCGGCTAGCGACTGCTGTGCCATTTTGGTTTCAACACCTTCTTCCGTGCCATCAATACCACCGGTATCAATAACGATAAATTCATGTTCACCAAGCTTAGCTTGGCCATATTTACGGTCACGAGTTAAGCCAGGGAAGTCCGCAACCAAAGCGTCACGAGTGCGAGTCAGTCGGTTAAACAACGTTGATTTACCAACGTTTGGACGCCCTACCAGAGCAACAACAGGTACCATAACAACCTCTACAATATTCTTTTCTTTATGTAGTTATAGGTAACAATTCGCCAATTTCATAATTCTAGCGACTTACCTATAACCACATGTAACTTATTGTTTTCAAAACAAACAAACGGCCCCCAACTGTTACCAGCTAGGAGCCGAATGTGAATTATATCACACGATTACTCGTTGATCGTCAGTTTCTTTACATCGCCATTACGGGTGGTAATGACGTAACCATCTGGGATAACCACAGGTGGTACCGCAAAGCCACTGCTGCTAACTTCTTGCTTAGAAACAAACTCGCCACTATTACGATCGATCCAGTAAAGGAAGCCTTCACTATCACCAACCACAATATAACCGTTCACTACGGCAGGAGCCGTCAACAAGCGATGTTCTAGCTGCTCATTTTTCCACAGCTCAGTACCACTTCGAGCATCAAATGCCGCTAAGTGATCTTTATCCGTAACAATGAATAGACGGCTACCATCGCTGGCAATGTCGGTCGCTGACGAATAATTGCGTTTCCAAGCCGGTTTACCGGTTCTCAAATCAATCGCCGTCAATTGGCCGTTATAACCAATTATGTAAAGTGTGCTACCTAAAACAAGAGGACTGGCATCAACATCGACCAAACGATCAATTTCCGTCGCCCCTTGTGGCAAACCAATCGGTTGTTGCCAGATAAGCTGGCCACGTTCAGCGATCGCAGCCGCTAATCGACCATTAGCGGTGCCCCAGAACACGCCACCTGAAACGGTAACGGGTGCACTGTTACCACGCAATGTCAGGTTAGGTACTTCCGTACTGATTGCCCATTTTTGGCTGCCATCTTGTTGATCAAGCGCGATTAGCGTGCCTTTGTTGGTATGAACAATCACGAGATTGCTGTCTGTCGCAGGTGCCGCTAAGACTTCACCATCCACTTCAACACGCCAGTTCAGATCACCTGTTTCTTCATTCAGAGCAACAACTTCACCGTTTTCACTGCCAATAAACAACTGACTGTATGCCGCGGTAATACCGCCAGATAAACGAGGTGAGACATCGTCGCTCTCAATGGCCTGCTGCCAAATCGTTTTACCCGTTTCAGGGTCAAGCGCTTTCACATCCCCATCTCGGCTTGCAACAAAGACCTTGTCGTAAGCGTAAGCAGGCGACAATTTTGAATAGTAGGAGTCCACACCATCACCCACTGAAGCACTCCACACGCTTTGAGGAGTAAACTCGCTCGCCACTTGAGGCACCGGAGCCATCACGATGGTATCTTCTTCACTTGCACAACCTGCGAGAATGCCAGTCAAAACCGCTGCAGTAAGTGCCTTTTTAAGCATTTCCTTCATGCACTCGCCCTTATTTGGCTAGGTCATCCAATTTCATTTGTAGCGTTTGACTCGCGTCACCAGCTTGTTGAGCTTCAGTGTACGCTGCGTACGCCGCTTGCGAATCGCCTTTACGCAGTAGGATGTCACCACGCAATTCTGCAACTCGCCCAGCCCAGCTTTCATCACCAATCGCGCTCAGCTCAGCGATCGCTGCATCGAAATCACCTTGCTCTGCTTTAAGACGTGCTAGGCGGTAGTTAATTACCGCAGAGACAGCTTCATCTTTTGTCGCCGTTTTAGCCCACTCTAACTGCGCGAGCGCTTCGTCTAAGTTACCCGCTTCCACTTGCACTTTTGCCAGTTGAAGTGCCGCAAGAACAGCGTATTGAGTCTCTTTGTTTGCATCAATAAAGCTTTGAACTGCAGCTTCGCCTTCTGCACCTTTAGCTGCCAACGCTTGTACGGCTTTGGTGTAGCTCTCAGACGCGGCTTCTTGAGCTGCTGTTACTGAATCTTGATAGTATCGCCAACCGAACAGGCCACCAAGACCGATAACCGCGCCAAAGATGACCGCTTTACCGTTCTCTTTCCACCAATCTTTGATTGCTTCTACTTGTTGTTCTTCAGAATCGTAGAGTTCCACTTCCTGTCCTCTTGTAAAAAAGTGGCGAGCTATGTCGCCACCTCAATCTAAATAGTTAAACCAGTTCCGCTAGCTTAGCGATAACGTCTGCTTGGCTGTAAGTCTCTTGAGTACCGCCAATCAGGTCTTTTAATACCACGCTGTTGTCAGCGACTTCGTTTTCGCCTAACACTAACGCAACGGCGGCGCCAACTTTGTCAGCACGCTTGAATTGTTTCTTGAAGCTGCCACCACCAAAGTGGTTCATGACGCGCAGGCCAGGTACCTGTTCACGCAATAGCTCCGCAAGCTTCATTCCGGCCAGCATAGTGCCTTCACCCGCTGTCACCATGTAAACGTCAACGCTACGGCGTACGTCAGTCAGCTCAAGGGTTTCTAGCATAAGAACCAGACGCTCAAGCCCCATAGCAAAACCTACTGCTGGGGTTGCTTTACCACCGAGTTGCTCAACTAGGCCATCGTAGCGACCACCACCACAAACGGTACCTTGAGCACCTAAGCTTTCAGTAATCCACTCAAATACTGTGCGGTTGTAATAGTCCAAACCACGAACTAAACGTTCATTAACTGTGTATTCGATACCCGCAGCGTCAAGAAGTTCACAAAGACCTGCAAAATGTTCTTTTGACTCTTCACCTAAGTAATCAGAAAGACGTGGCGCATCACCCAAAATCGCTTGCACATCTGGGTTCTTAGTATCCAGTACACGCAAAGGGTTGGTGTGCATGCGACGTTTACAATCATCATCCAGAATATCAATATGCTGCTCTAAGAAAGCAATCAGTGCAGTACGGTAATTTGCACGATCATCGAGTGAGCCAATAGAGTTCAACTCTAAGCGGACATGCTTATCAATGCCTAGCTCACGCCACAAACGCGCCGTCATCATGATGAGTTCAGCATCAACGTCAGGGCCATCAATACCAAATACTTCAACACCACACTGGTGGAATTGACGGTAACGACCTTTTTGTGGACGCTCGTGACGGAACATCGGGCCCATGTACCATAGGCGCTGTTCATCACGGTTGATCAAACTGTTTTCAATACAAGAACGCACACAACCCGCAGTCCCTTCAGGACGTAGCGTTAAGCTATCGCCATTACGGTCTTCAAACGTGTACATTTCTTTCTCAACCACGTCGGTTACTTCACCGATAGCGCGACTGAATAGATGGGTCATCTCAACGATTGGCATGCGCACTTCGTTATAACCGTATGCGCTAATTACGTTCTTCACTGTGTTTTCTAACTTTTGCCACAGCGGTGATTGAGTTGGAAGGCAATCGTTCATGCCTCGAATTGCTTGGATTTTCTTTGCCACAGTTCTTTACCGTAAAATGGTTACCGTAATTTGGGTTACGTTGAGATTAATCTTGTACTTTAATGTCGATACGATTAGCCGCATCCAGTGTCGACGCTTTCGCTCTGATCTTCGCTTCTAGCTGGTCAACAAGGTCGTTATTATCAAAACGCTCTTTTTGACGCTTACCATCTTCGTAGAAAGCGCTCTTCTTGTTGCTGCCTGCAAGACCAAGGTGCGATACTTCCGCCTCGCCTGGTCCATTCACGACGCAGCCGATGATCGAGACGTCCATTGGTGTAATCACATCTTCGAGACGCTGCTCAAGTGCGTTAACCGTACCGATCACATCGAACTCTTGGCGAGAACAACTCGGACAAGCGATAAAATTGATACCGCGAGAGCGAATACGCAGTGACTTCAAAATATCAAAGCCTACTTTGATTTCTTCAACAGGGTCTGCAGCTAATGAGATACGTAACGTATCACCAATGCCTTCCGCAAGGAGCATTCCCAGACCTACTGAAGACTTAACCGCGCCTGCACGAGCACCACCAGCTTCGGTAATACCGAGATGCAGTGGTTGATCAATTTTCTTCGCGAGTAGTCGGTATGAGTCAACGGCCAAGAAGACATCTGACGCTTTAACGCTTACCTTGAACTGGTCAAAGTTAAGACGGTCAAGAATGTCGACGTGACGCATAGCAGATTCAACCAGCGCTTCCGGAGTCGGTTCGCCATATTTCATCTGAATGTCTTTTTCTAGCGAGCCACCGTTCACCCCAATTCGAATTGGAATGTTTTTGTCACGCGCACAATCAACCACAGCACGAATTCGGTCTTCTTTACCGATATTGCCAGGGTTAATTCGAAGACAGTCGACCCCATACTCCGCGACTTGCAGAGCGATACGGTAGTCAAAGTGGATATCCGCAACGAGAGGGATATTCACCTGCTGCTTAATTTGCTTGAATGCTTCCGCAGCATCCATCGTTGGAACTGACACACGAACGATATCAGCACCGACATTTTCCAGTGATTTAATTTGTGCAACAGTCGCTTCCACGTCTGTTGTTCTGGTGTTGGTCATCGATTGCACGGCAATCGGGGCACCGTCACCAATAGGTACGTCGCCCACATAGATACGAGTCGATGGGCGACGTTTTATAGGAGATTCGTATTGCATAGTAATTTCTAAGGTAAGGTGAATCTTGCTACTTTGCCTGAAGTATACCCAGAAAGGTCGACAGGTTCACTTGCTAATGTCATTGAAACGTTTTCAGGAGCACCTAAAACCAGTTTATAGGGCATTTCAGCACTCAATTCTAACGTTTGACCGGCTTTTTTCACGCCAGTTGAAATGGTTTTACCGGATTTGTCTTTCACCTGAATCCAGCAATCACCGTTAAAAGTCATCACCAATAAATTTTCGGCAACACTTGGCGAAGTCGGCTCATCAGCCTCAGTAGGTGTGTCTGCAGGCTTAGATTCCGCCACAGGCTCGCTGACTTCATTAGGTTCGGTCACGGCATCGAGCGCCTCTTCTACCAAAGCCTCAGGCGCTTCTAGCACTGGGGCCTGTTCAGGTAAAGGTTCTTCGATGGCATCGACTGTTATTTCTGCTGGCAACTCAGTCGCTAACTCTGAGTTTTGAGCATTTTCTATTTGCTGCTCAATCTCAAGTTCCTGTTCAGTAACTTGGGTAAGATCAATGATGTCTGAGTCTTGATTCTGCCACCACCAAACGGAAGAGATGCCAACAATAACTAACACAATACCCCATGTAATGATCATTATGCGGCTATCGTGCTTCTCGCGCTTAGTCTGACGAGAAAAGCTCTGCATCGTCTGCTCTTCGACGGGTTCATCATTGGAGTGCTCATAAGCAGCTAATATAACCGATTCTTTAATGCCAACCGCCTTGGCGTATGAGCGCAAGTAGCCTTTAGTAAAAGTTGCCACAAGATCGGAGGAGAATTGATTGTTTTCGATACTTTCAATAATAGAAACACGCAGTCTTAATCGATCCGCGATTTGTTTTTGACTTAGTCCTAATTGTTCTCGTTTGTTTTTTAGCAGCGTTCCTGCTTCTGTGGCAGAAAAAGTGTGTTCTGGTGCTGTTGTCTCGTGTTCAGCTGTCATAGTCGTGGTTAATCTCTTGACTTAATGAGTACAATTATCATCACTTTAGTTATTCATTATTGGTAGTGATGTTCCGTTTGTACCCAGTGAATTTGTTTTGGAGTTAAATACTCCTAATTGGTTAACACCCCACAAAATAGCAAAGATGACTCTTTAGAGTGTTAACTTTCAATTCTAATAGATATCAAGCACGAAACAACATAGGAGAAGTGCATAATTTACAGTCAGCTCAAGGTTTTTCCGTAATTTGACAAAATAACTGTGTATTGATGTAACAAAAAAGCCAGAGCTGGGCTCTGGCTTTACGACTTTAGACTTAGGTCTTATACCGCTTTCACTTCAATTGCTTCGCCTTTCGCCGCTTTAATGATCGCCGTACGCTTAGTTCGGTCGATAACATCACCCACTAACTGACCACATGCCGCGTCAATATCATCACCGCGTGTTTTACGCACTGTCACCGTGTGTTCGTACTGCATGAGTGTTTTTTGGAAACGGTCGATACGTGAGTTGCTTGGCTTCTTGTATGGAGAACCAGGGTATGGGTTAAATGGAATTAAGTTGATTTTACAAGGCGTATCTTTCAACAATTCCGCCAGCTCACGAGCATGGTCCATGTCATCGTTCACGTGATCAAGTAACACGTACTCAACCGTCACTTTGCCGCGGTTGGCATTTGATGACTGGATGTAACGACGAACTGAAGCTAAGAAATCTTCAATATCCCAACGATCGTTAATTGGCATGATGTCACTACGAAGCTTGTCATTTGGAGCATGCAGTGAAATGGCAAGCGCCACATCAATTTTACCTGTCATCTGATCGAGGCCAGATACAACGCCTGACGTTGACACCGTAACACGACGTTTAGACAAACCAAACCCTAGGTCATCAAGCATCAGTTCAAGCGCTGGGATCAGGTTTTTCATGTTCAGTAACGGCTCACCCATCCCCATCATAACGACGTTGGTAATTGGGCGACGGCCAGTTTCTTTCTCAAGACCGATTTCACGTGCAGCACGCCATACCTGACCAATGATTTCAGACACTTTCAAGTTGCGGTTAAAGCCTTGCTGAGCCGTCGAGCAGAACTTACATTCAAGCGCACAACCTACTTGCGAAGAGACACACAATGTCGCGCGGTCATCTTCAGGAATGTACACCGTTTCAACGTCTTGATCGCCGACTTTCATTGCCCATTTAATGGTACCGTCAGAAGAGTGCTGAGCTTCGGCAACAGTCGGAGCAACAATTTCACAACGACGCTGCAATTTTTCGCGCAACTTCTTGTTAATGTTGGTCATGTTATCGAAGTTATCGACACCGAAATGATAGATCCACTTCATGACCTGATCAGCACGGAACGCCTTCTCGCCGAGTTCATCAGCAAAGAACTTACGCAAACCTTGACGATCAAAGTCGAGTAGATTGATTTTTTCAGTGGTCATGTGGCCTCTCAAGCGACGGAACATTAATTAAGGGCGCGAATTGTACAGCCTTTACGCAGTGACAACAAGGGTTGTAAAGCCACGTATTTTTTAAGACTTTAATATACAAACGATTATTTTTTGTACAACAACAAACAACCCGCGAATTACGCGGGTTGCTAAGAAATGGAGTTAGCGAGCGACTTGCTGAATCTGCTCAATAATGGCTTTCAAACCATTACCTCGAGAAGGGCTTAGGTGGGCAATCAATCCCAGCTTGTCAAAGTAATCATCAACATCAAACTGTTGGATTGCTTGCTGGCTCTTACCGTCAAATGCCGCCATAACCAAAGCGATCAGGCCACGTACGATACGTGCATCGGAGTCCGCGCAGAAATACCATACTCCATCAACTTGCTCACTCACTAGCCACACTTGGCTTTCACAGCCCGCGACAGTGACCAAATCCGATTTTAATTCATCAGGCATTTTAGGCAGTTTCTTGCCCCACTGGATGACTTGACGATAGCGGTCTTCCCAGCCAGAGAAACCCTGCATGGTTGCAACAATATCCTCTGCGCTAATTTCACCGCCAAAAGGTGACATTGGAAATGGTGACATCAACTTACCCTCTTAAGACGATTTACTGCTGTGCTTTTGAATCAGCTTTTCAACAATGTGTGATACCGCAACAAAGCCAAAGCTTGCCGTGACGACAGTCGCGGCACCAAAACCACTCGCACAGTCCATGCGCTTTGGCCCTTCAGCCGTCGCTTTTACGCCACAAACGCTGCCATCAGGTTGTGGGTACTTTAACTGCTCAGTAGAAAACACGCATTCAATACCAAACTTACGGGCAGGATTGGTTGGGAAGTTGTGATGACGACGTAAAGTATCTTTGATTTTTTTCGCCAATGGGTCTTGGATGGTTTTGGTTAAATCTGCGACTTTAATCTGAGTCGGATCCACCTGACCACCCGCACCACCGGTAGTGATCACTTTGATTTTGTTGCTGCGACAATACGCCAGCAGCGAAGCTTTTGCTTTGACGCTATCGATGGCATCCAACACATAATCGTACTCTTTAGTTAAGTACTCATGCTGATTGTCTGGGCCGATGAAATCATCAATCAAATTGACCTTACATTCTGGGTTGATCAATTTGACGCGCTCAGCCATCACTTCAATTTTGCTTTGACCTACGGTTCCCGACATCGCGTGAATTTGGCGGTTGATGTTAGTGACGCATACATCGTCCATATCAATTAAGGTTAACTCGCCTACACCAGTACGCGCTAAAGCCTCTACCGCCCATGACCCGACACCACCGATCCCGACGACACAGACATGAGCCGCGCGCAGTATCTCGACTTCACTGTTACCGTAAAGACGACGAGTCCCGCCAAAGCGTTGGTTGTAGCTATCAGAAGCTGGTGTATCGAGTTCACGCATGATGCTGTTCTTCCGCAATATCAGAGTACAAAAACAAAGAGTGCGTTTTATACGCACTCTTTATTAAAAAGTCTAGATGAGAAAGTCTATTGTAACTTCTCTGGCGGCAATGCCCAAGGCGCTTGTGTTGCGCTCCCCTCTAAGCCCAATTTCCACACTCGGCCGAAGTGTTTGTAATGGCCCGCTTCGGTACCTGCTCTTGGCCCCATACCGTGGTATAGATCAAGGTGGTTTTGTTTAACTGCGCCCCCGGTATCTAATACGATAAGAAGACGTAACTGATGTGCACCACTCCATGAGCCATCGGCATTTAATAGTGGAACCTCCGCTAAGATCGGAGTCCCCATCGGTAAAATAGAACGGTCACCAGCCACCGATGCCATCGGTAATAGCGGAATTCCAGCAGAGCCTGTCACAGGCGCATCGGCTTGTGGAGAGAAGAACACGTAAGATGGATTCTGCTCTAATACTTCACGTACGGTTGCTTCATCGTTTTCCATGACCCAGTCTTTGATCGCTTTCATCGACATTTTCTCACGCGGTACTAAGCCACGCTCAATCAATACTCGACCAATACTGACATACGCTTTATTGTTTTTGCCGCCGTATGCAAAGTACTCGAGCGTATCGTCATCTTCAAAATGAACAAAGCCGCTCCCCTGCACTTCCATCAGAAACGGATCAATACGATTGGCCGCATAACCAAGCTCAAGACCTTGTCCTGCTAAAGCACCAGAATAAATTTCGGCTCGTGTCGGGCAGTTCTTGTCACAATTTGGCTTCGCGTAAACAGGGTATTTATAGGTTTCATTGGCATGGTGACGCAGCTCCATCACAGGGGAAAAGTAACCCGTGAAAAGAACATTGCCTTTCTTGTCACCACCACCGAACTGCGCCGTTTGAATACCAAAATTAGCAAGTTCACTAGGGTCACCACTTTGCAGTACCCACTCATTCAGCTTCTCATACAAAGGCTGATACACTTTCGCCATCGAGCTGGATTTATTGACCACTTGCTCAGCTTGTTTGTGAAACTCGGTAAAATCACGCGGTTTGTCTGATTCAACAACTGAGGTTTTATTCAAAATTGAGTTGAATTCACCATCGACGTATTGTTGAGCTCGTTCATTAGGTTGTGCACAGCCAAATAACACGGCTGCCGCAACGATAGGAAGATATTTTTTGAACACAGATTTGTTTCCTCTCCAGCAATTAGCTGAGCATGACAAACTCAGCCAAGTTGCGCAACGAGAGAGAGGTTAACGAATGTTATTTTTAAACTTTTCTGACAAACGATACACAGGTTGGTAGTGAGGTTGGGAGATCAGTTTCATCTCGGTAAAGTTTTCATTCAATACCTGAAAGCGACGAACCGACTCTCCAACCCGATACTCTACAAACGCACCATCGAAGCTGTATTCGGTGTCAACAATGCCACCGTTAATCGATACGCCACTAGGCCCAAGGACAAACTCTTCCGCAGAGTAACTGGCGACGTTCTGCTCAACCCAAGTTCCGTATACATTGGATTTAGGAAAAGTCACCGAAAGATAATAGTTATAAAGTGGAATCGTCAATGCGATCACTGCCGCCAACGCTGCGAGAAACAGCAGTTGGAGGGTGCGTTCAATGACTCTCTTTTTGTTGGAGCTTGTTTTATCCACTTTATTCTTGACCATTGCGGTACTAATAACATCACCTATCTAATTAGTGTACGACGAAATCACGCTATAAGCAGGCTGAATATGAGCCATTCGACTCTATATCGCCTTCTATATCACTGAACGGGCACCATCACCACCGAACAAGCGCGGCATTTTGAGTACAGTTCCAAAAAACAACTTGCCTAAAAAAGAATAAAATTGCAGTATTGTTAGATATAAATTCACTTTCAGGTTGTACCGTGAAAATAAGAAACACAGCACTTGTTAAAGGATTCCGCCAGTCTGTTCCTTATGTGAATGCTCACCGAGGAAAAACCATGGTGATCATGCTAGGAGGCGAAGCGGTTGCGGATCATAACTTCTCTAACATCATTAGTGACTTAGCCTTACTGCACAGTCTAGGAGTGAAGATTGTGCTAGTGCATGGTGCGCGCCCTCAAATCAGCGCTATTCTACAGCAAAATCAACATAATACCCCATACCACAAGGGCATTCGTGTTACCGATGAAGAAGCTCTCAACTATGTCATGCAAGCCTCTGGTCAACTGCAGCTCTCCATCACCGCCCAGCTGTCAATGAGCTTGAGCAATACGCCGATGGCGGGTACCCAACTAAACGTTGTCAGCGGTAATTTTATTATCTCTCAACCGCTTGGGGTTGATGACGGGGTCGACTACTGCCACAGCGGCCGTATACGTCGTATTGACGTTGAAGGCATTAACCGAATGTTGGATCAAGGCTCGATTGTGTTACTTGGCCCCATTGCCAGCTCTGTCACGGGGGAGTCTTTTAACCTGCTCTCTGAAGAAGTGGCGACTCAAGTTGCGATCAAACTCAAAGCAGACAAGCTGATTGGCTTTTGTTCCGAGCAAGGCATCATAGATGAAGCAGGTAATGCGGTCGCCGAGTTGTTTCCGCGTGAAGCTGAGCAAATCTTGAACAAAATAGAACAAGACATCGATAACAGTAGTGACAACTCGTCCGGAACACTCCGTTTTCTCCGTGCTGCCATTTCTGCTTGCCATGCTGGAGTACCTCGAAGTCACCTTGTGAGCTACAAAATGGATGGCGCACTGGTACAAGAATTGTTCTCCCTCGATGGTATCGGTACCCAAGTGGTTCAAGCCAGTGCAGAGCAAGTTCGTCAGGCCGACATTGATGACATAGGCGGTATTTTGGACTTAATACGTCCCCTTGAAGAGCAGGGGGTTCTTGTTAGACGATCCCGCGAACAACTCGAACAAGAGATCCCGCAGTTCACCATCATTGAGAAAGATGGCTTAATCATTGGCTGCGCTGCTTTGTATCCGTACCCGGAAGAGAAAATGGCCGAGATGGCATGCGTTGCGATCCACCCAGAGTATCGAGATGGTAACCGTGGCCTACTGCTATTAAACCACATGCGTTTACAATCTAAAGCCCAAGGGATTCAACAAATTTTTGTGTTAACCACTCACAGCTTGCACTGGTTTAGAGAGCAAGGATTCCATGAAATGGACGTCAGATTTTTGCCTTCGCATAAACAAAACCTGTACAACTACCAACGAAAATCAAAAATATTGTCGCTTGAATTATAAGCAGCTCAGTCTCATTTAAGACACATATTTTCATAAAGTTGACAGAAAAATCTGCTTTATTCTCTTTATTTCATAATCTTGATTGGTTAAAATTTCGGCTCCTTAATAAAGGAGCCGATAGGACTCATCTCTACTTAGTCAATCACTAAGTTGCACGGACTGCTTTAAGTTGATAACAACGTCACTAAGAGCATTATTCGATGAAAACTATTATTTGTAATTCAATTCAGAGCTTTTGGGATATGGCAGACAATGACCTGCTAGAAGGACAGGATGTACATTGTGTCTTCCCTGTTTCAGAAGGTCTTAAAGCTTTTATATTGAACTACCAAGAAAAGTATCAAATACGCAGTATTTCCTTTTCAACCGCTCTTGCGTAATCGCTGCTGAATGTACACCCTAACCAGGGATGGTTAGACTTCCCCTCCAGTTAATAAACGATCCACCAACCCACTCGCCCTCTCAGTACGAATCTTAATACCTCGTTTCAATACGCGTTCATCCACATACAAACTTAACTGTTTTTTCGCTCGTGTAATCCCGGTATAGATCAGCTCTCTAGTTAAGATTGGGGTGAAGTCTGGCGGCAATATCATTAGCGTGTGCTCAAACTCACTGCCTTGAGATTTATGAATCGTCATTGCATACGCCGTTTCATGTTCAGGGACACGACTAGGCAATACTGCTTTTACGCTGCCATCAGGCAATTCAAAGAACACTTTCAGCTTGTTTTGCGTTTCATCACGAATACAGATACCAATATCACCATTATAAAGACCCAAGCCATGATCATTGCGCGTCACCATTACAGGGCGCCCGTGATACCAAAGCTCGTCTTGAACCTGGATCAATTTACGGCTTGCCAACGCACGCTCAATGCGTTGATTTAAACCTGCAACACCAAAGTCCCCTTCACGAACGGCGCACAACAATCGACATTTAGCGAATGCGTCCAACGCCGCTTTAGCTCGAGTTTCAATGGACTCTGGTTGACCGGTTTCAGTATCGAGCAAGGCTTGTTCAGCGCGTTGTAAATAGTCGCGATATTCATGGACCATAGTTTGCACCATTTGCCCATAGTGCTGGCTGTCGATAGGATATTTAGCAATATCTGAAAATGGCTTTTGCCACACCCAATCGATCTGCTGAGCAGAACCGGCATTGATAGCCTTAGCCAGCTGACCAATTCCAGATCGTGCATCAAATCGATAGCTTTTTTGCAACATGCACAGGCTGTCTGCAATCATAGCTGTACTGCCTTTGGTGTTGACCAAGGTTTGATAGCCTGTGAGTTTGGCAACAGTTTGACTTTGCCCTGCGCTGTAACCGAACTGATTAAAAGAACAGATATCACCGAGTACCGCGCCCGCCTCAACCGACGCGAGCTGATCCTTATCACCCAGTAAGATAAGCCGTGCATGCTTAGGTAAAGCGGCGACTAACTTATACATCATTGGTAAATCGACCATCGATGCCTCATCCACCACCAGAATATCGAGGTGGAGAGGGTTTTGCTGGTGATGTCGAAATTCTGCACTGTTTGGAATCGCCCCTAGCAAGCGATGAATAGTGCTGGCATCAGTCGGTATCGCGGCTTTGAGTTCAGGTTCAACAGGCAATTGGGAGATTGCTTTACCAATCGACTCCGTCAAACGAGCGGCTGCCTTACCCGTCGGGGCAACCAATTTGATGCTCGGCGCTTCGCCTGCTTGTTTCGCTTGCTCAATCAATGCGGCCAAAAGCTTGGTTACTGTGGTGGTTTTACCGGTACCCGGCCCTCCAGAGATCACCGCAAAACGCCTGGTAAGCGCTATCGCCGCAGCGACTTTCTGCCAGTTCACACAAACCGACTGTGGGACAAGCTCATCCAGCACCGACAGTTGCTCAATGGTCCTGACGTCAGAAAGCTTTTGGCCTATGGCAGGCCAATCGAGTATTTCCTCGTTAACCACATCCAAATGGTCACACACTAAGCGTTGTAACTTCACCAGAGTCACATCTGGATCATTTTTAATACTTTCAAATAAATAGCGATAGTTTCGCGCAAAGAGATGGTTGAGTAATTCCGTAAGTTTTTGCTGCTCATCAGGCTTTAGGATCATGGGTATCCCAAAGCTATTTAAGCGCTCAGCGAGGGTGACTTCATAGTGCCAATAACGATGTAAATACAAACGTTCGCCATCAAAAATTAATGGCTTTGCTTGAGCTTGATTGGCAACGATGGTCGATTGACTGAGAAGCTGAAACCAATCGATATCGATAAGCTGTTGATTAAGAGATAACGCTGCTTCACCGAACAAACCAAGCTTAGCCGCGAGGTCCACAGCCTGGCCTTGGCCGTCAACTAACGGCAAGCAGATATGCCCTTTACCTAACTCGCTACTGACCACACCAGCGATAAACGCCAACTTGTCATCTTGCGATTGGTTGTAAATAAAACGCGCAAACTGGTAGTCCAACTGGCGCAGATTACCTTTGTCTGCAAGTAGACCTAACGTAGAAACAAGTGTCGCCATCAGATAAGTTCTCCTTGACCAGCACTGTTGTATTTGGTGTCGATGGGCATACCATCAATCAAACGATCCATATCGTCTAACAATTCCAAACTCGGCTTCGCAGAAAAAATACCGTGACGACTTTCTCCATCCATACCTCGTAGGAATAGATAGTAGACACCACCAAAATGCTGCTGATAGTCGTAATTAGGTAAACGACTGGCGAGAAAGCGGTGCAGCGCTAATGCGTAAATCTGATACTGTAAATCATAACGGTGCTCAGCCATCGCGGCCTTGAGCGCATCCCCATGATAGTAACTCACATCATCCCCTAGATAGTTCGATTTCCAGTCCAAAACGTAATACTTGCCACTATCTTCGAACACCAAATCGATGAACCCTTTGAGCATGCCTTGCACGGTTTGAAACCCTAAATCTCCCGCTTTGGCTGACAGTGGATCATGACGTTGGATAACTCGGTTAAGCGCAGGAGAAGACAACACTTCAATTGGTAACAAAAACTCCATTTCCACCAGTCGTTGCGAGGGCTGTTTTCGATTTAACAGCAAAGACTGACCATCCAGTGGGGTCGCCAGCACCGTATCCACCAAAGACTGAAGCACCGGCAACCACGCTTCCTCTAATTGCTCGCTTTCCATTAAGTGACGAATGACTTCACTGTTCTCTTCACTGCAGGCTGATTGCGTAAACTCAACCTCCTCAAACAGGCTATGTAAAAAGGTTCCGGGACGCGCTCCGCGTGGAAAGGTAAAGATGGTCTTTTCAGGCTCGAGCAACTCCTCTTCCTCTTGCTCACCAGAAGAGTCGACATCCAAACGCATCAAGTCGGTTAAGGCCTCGTCGACCGCATGGCTGTGGCCTTGCTTAACTAAGCCTGAATAACTGGTAATGCGCCAATTACGGTCAATAGATTGAGTCAGCTCTCTCGCCGAAAGTTCAGGCTGCTCTGACTCTTGAATGACAAGCGGCGCATTATGCTCATTAGGTAAGCCACTGCAAACAACACAGTCTAAACCGTCAACATGCTTAGCAATAGACTGGCTTAAATCATCAATCCCACCTTGTTGGCCGTCTTGCAGTAAATACCCCATAGCACTGTGATGGACACCGGTTGGTTCTTTGCTAGAGCGTCCATTTCTTAGCGGCGCGGCACCAATAAAACAGCCGTAGACTGCACGAGTCAATGCCACATAAATTAGACGTAAATCTTCTGCTAGACGCTCTTTATCAGCCTGAGCGAGCGCTGCATCTTGCTTGGTAATATCCAGGATGGTCTGATCTTGCTCCGCATCATAATACTTCGCTTCGCTGGCCTCTCGATAACTGAGAACGAAAGGTAAGAAAACCAGGTCATACTCCAGACCTTTAGACTTATGGATCGTAACGATCTGGACTAAGTTACGTTCCGACTCAAGACGCTGGATTTGGTCTTCACTGCCACCAAGCCCATTTAATGCATCGCTGATGGCTTGAGCTAACCAGCGTAGCAGGCCATGGTCACTATCGAGTTCGCTGGTGGCTTGTTGCAGCAGCTCACCAATGTGCATCAAGTCAGTCAGTGTGCGTTCGCCTCCCGCCTCTTCGAGTAACCGCTCTGCAATGTGACGCTTACTGATGACACTGCGTAGCATCGGCAGAACACCGCGTTGCAACCATAGCTTCCGATACTCTTTGAACTCATTGATTGCGCTTTCCCACTCGTTCTCATCGTTGTTCAGTTTATCGAGCGTGCCTGCATCAAGAGCAAACAGCTCAGACGCCAAACACGCTCGTAGAGCGCGATCATTTTCTGGGGTTAACACGGCTTGGAGTAAGCGTTGCACGTCACTCGCAACCGAAGAGACAAACACGCTGTCACGGTTAGACAAATACACACTGGCAATACCTTGCAAAGCTAAGGCTTCTTTGACCATGCGCCCTTCGCTCCCCGTGCGAACCAATACAGCGATATCACCGGCTTGAATGGCCTGTCGTTGTTCGCCCTGCTCAAAATGCGCTTCGCCGTTTTGCGCTGCAGTTAGAATCGTTTGTATCTGATCCGCTGTCGCTTTTGCCATTGCGGTAAGGTACTCACCTTTAGGCAACGGCTTTTCTTCGCACTCTTGTAACCAATAAGTCAGCGCTGGCTGTTTTTGGCCTGCCATAGTCCAAATCCGCTGTTCCGCTTTCGGGCTGTGGTTAACCGCTAAAAATGGGATGTCTTGATCGTAGATAAATGGGCTACTGGGCAACTGAAATATCTGATTCACGGCCGCCACCATATCGGCACTCGAGCGCCAGTTTGTTCCCAAAGTGAAGTGTGAGGAAACCTGATTGCGCGCTTTGATATAAGTAAAAATATCGGCGCCGCGGAAACCGTAAATCGCCTGCTTTGGGTCACCGATCATAAACAAACCACATTCAGGGTTATTGAGATAAATTCGGCTAAAGATACTGTACTGAAGTGGGTCGGTATCCTGGAATTCATCAATCATCGCCACTGGGTACAAGGTTCGAATACGTTCCGCGAGCAACTGACTTTCATCACCATCAATTGATGCCGAGAGATTGGTTAACAAATCATCAAATGATAACCACTGTTTCTGATCCTTAGCCTTGGCAAGCATAGTGCGACAGTGGTCAATAGCGTGCGCCAAAATCGGAGCTTTCAGGCTGATTGGCTGAGCAAGAAATGCTTCAATCTGAGCAAAAACCTCATGAGTAGGTGGATTGCCTTTCGGCGTCTTTTCCAGCAGCACATTCTGGGCAAACTTGCCGAGCTGCTCAGGTATGTCATAACTCGTGGTTTCGCTGGCCGCCCAGTCACTCACCGCTTGCAACCAAAGTGGCAGTGATTTCTTACTGTAGCTGCGTTTGTTGACATCAGAGTCGCTAATCAGCGCTAACAAATCCTCTTGATGGCTCAGCCACACCGATTTGAGTGCATCAATCGCCGCTAAATTCTGTTTGTGCAGCTCCGCCAAACCGCCTTGCATTGTACGAACCGATAAGGTTAACGGAGCACCCGTTAAATAATTGGAGACCTCATGCAACAGCGCCGCAGGTGATGACCAAATACGTCGCACTTCACCAGCAAGGTTTACTGGTAGAGGATAGAAATTACGTCGCCAGTAATCGGCGACAATTTGCGCTTTTAAGTGGCTCTCATCGGTGACAAATTCATTGTTAAATCGACTGCCTGATTCGAATGCATTTTGCGTTAGCATCCGCTGGCAAAAACCATGAATGGTGTACACCGCAGCCTCATCCATTTGTCGCTCCGCTTGCAACAATACTTCCGCCGCTTGTTTATGATCAGGCATCTCCTCCAACAGAGGAGCAATAACAGGATCGTGACTGCTGCCACGGGAAAACGCTAACCTCGCCGCATGAATACGGGCCCGAATTCGATCGCGCAATTCTGCGGTTGCGGCTTCGGTAAACGTCACGACTAATATCTGATCCACCGTTAACGGCGCTTGATGACGAGTTTCTGCGCTGCCGTGACCTAGCAATAAGCGTAGGTAAAGACCAGCGATGGTAAATGTCTTACCGGTACCGGCCGATGCTTCGATTAAACGAGCCCCGTGTAGGGGAAACGTCATGGTATTTAGCGGAGTTACCACAGACGACACTGTCATAGAAATATTGCCCTTAGAATGTAAAGCTATGAACCTAATGTGATCCCAGCTTAAAAATGCGATTTATTAGTAAAAATCCCTTACAAGTGAGAGTTTAATGCGATCCCTCTCACAGCAGAGTCGTGCCCTAACCGCTAGTATCCGTCCCACGTGTTGAGCAGCGGATCCGCTGCAACAGACCAAACCTATCATGGTCCCTCTGACCTGTGGCCGTACAGCGAACGCCCTACACAATAATGATTTACTGGCGGCCACCTACTTTGCTAACTCTCATCACCAGCCTGCTTAACCATCAACCTAGGTGCTTGAATTACCCGAACAGCCAAATGGCGAGCCTGTGTCGCTAATTCATCGCTCCAGCTCGGCCAAATTCGGGCGATGTAAGGGTTATTTCCTTCTCCCGTGACCATATAGCCGTCATTAAACGCCGCGGCCATCTTTTTGTAAGATTTCTCTTCATCATCCGTCCACTGACCACGGGTAAACCCGGCTTCGACACAAGCTAAAGCGGTTTGCGGGAAATAACACAAGGGTTCGGTCATTCCTTGATAGAAGAGCGCGATCAGTTCCGCGAGTAAAGACTTGGCTTGCAGAGGATCCTCTATGCTTGGATAGACTAAATGAACCACGCCTTCTTTTCGGTCATAGCCAATCATATGGCTGGTTTTAGCGTGTCCCATCGCTGACATCGCAAGGTGATCAATCCACACCGAGAGGTAATCTTGCGCGCGGATTCTACCGCTGCGAAAACGAATCAAGCCTGATTGATAGTACTGAGTCAGCCAACCGGTTAAATGAATCGGTTTATTGTCACCGAGCACATCGAACTGCAGTTTGATTTCCAAATCCTCTTGACACGCCTGACATAAGAAACTCAATTTTTCGACCAGCTCTTCAGCCTGCACTCGGTTCGTTTCAAACTCGATATCACCAAACGCGCCAATCGGTAATTTGCCCTGTGCGCGCTGCGCGGCAACAAATCGCTCAATCACCTCTCGACTACTGCCTGGTTGGCCCGATTGTTCGGCAAGCAGTTGAGTCAGCAGCTCATCGCGCATCTGATAGCTCTCTAACCCGCCGAGGACAAAAGGTTCGTCGTCTTCCATGACCGGCAAAGGAGGCTCAAACATCACCTTTAGGCGGCGATTGAAAAAGTACTGCACCGGCAGGCGCCAAAAGCGCTGCAGTTCGACCAAATCTAGGCCAAGAGGATAACTTGCATCACAGAGGTAGTCGCTAAGTTGACGATTAAAATCACCACTGCTTTGCCCTTGTCGATTAGCCGCAGGAAGCCACTCTTTGGCGTAGCTTGGTTGCTCAGCTAAAAACGCATTGGGACTAAATGGCACCATCGGATGATGCGTGACCAGAGCATCTAGCAAGCGATCACCCGATTCATCGCAAGCCAGCGCTTGCTGCCCTTGCAGGCAATAATTCTGGTGGCAGTACTCCATGAGCTCAGAAACCAACACCGATGGCACTCGCTCAGTATTGTCTTGAATCGAGCGGCCAACATAGCTGATATACAAGTTTTGCTGAGCAGAGAGCATGGCTTCCAAAAACAGATAACGGTCATCGTCGCGGCGCGAACGGTCACCGGGTTTAGTCCGCCCCGTCATCAAGTCAAAACCTTCTGGCGGCATAGAGCGCGGGTAGACGCCATCATTCATCCCCAGCAAACAGACGGTTCGAAAAGGGATCGAACGCATTGGCATCAAGGTACAAAAGTTCACTTGGCCAGCAAGAAAACGTTGACTGACACGCGTACCCGACAACTTGTTGTGTAGATACTGACTGATGATAGACGGTGCTAACTCTTGCTCGAACGCCGCATCAAGTAACTGCTCTTTCAAACCTGCCAAGGTATCGCGAATCGATTTCAGCGCCACCTCTCCTTCCAGTTCCACGGCAAAGAAATCGTCTAACAAGTGGGTCAGCACTTCCCGCCAAGAGTCAATGGATTGAGGATGCGCCAATTGATTGCGGTAGTGCTCTATCGACTGAATAAAGTGAGCCAGTTTTCCGGCTAATTCCGCCCCCATTCCCTGAACTTCATTATACGGCGCTAACGCACCATGAATACTGTCGAACAACCCCGAAGATTCAGGCATGGCGTAACCCAAGAGCATGCGCTCGATACCAAACTGCCAAGTATTTTGTACCGTTGTTGGTAAGTCAAACTCATGACCCGTTGCTGAGTTTAGCCCCCAGCGAATGCCTGATTCCTCTACCCATTGCTTGGCTTGGATAAAGTCCTCTTCATTTAAGCCAAAGCGTTTGAGTATTGCAGGGGTTTCCAGCAATTCCAGCAACTCAGAAGCTAAGCAACGCGTATTCGGTAAATTGACCAATTGAATGAACGCATTGAGGATTGGGCTCTCTTGATCAGCGGTACGATCGGAAATTGAGTACGGGATAAAACGCTCACCGGGCGCATTGCCAAAAACAGCCTGGATGGCTGGGCTGTAGGCATTGATATCCGCAACCATGACGATAATATCGCGTGGCTTTAAGCTCGGATCAGCGTCGAACATCGCCAATAGCTGATCGTGCAATACCTCAACCTCTCGCATCGGGCTATGGCATGCATGGAGAGACAGAGAGCGATCACCAAGGGCGACCACTTGTTTGTGGTGGCTGGACTCAAGCAACGCATCATCTTGATGCTCTTCAAGATTAAGAATATCAGCTTGCAGATGATGCAACAGACAATCACGCTCTACCTCAACAAACGCCTCGATTTCATGCGATTCCAGTTGAGACAGCAAATACATGTTATCGCGGCCTAACTTGCCCATTGAGGCAAGCAAACTGTTACCGACCACATCGGTGTGCAGTTCATCAATCAGGTTATCCTCAACACTGCCCTTCAACTGTTGCGTTTCGCCCTCTAGCTGGGATTGGTTTTCTTTCCATACCAAGTGCTTGCGATGCTTCGCCGCGAGTCTCGCTAGGTATTTCCGATCTCGGACTTCCCCCCAATAATAACGACAAGGGTTAGTAAACATCAGATGGACATCAATGTGCTCGCCAATCGCTTTCAGTGCATCCATATAACGCGGTGGCAGTGAGGTAATACCAAACACAAACAGGCGTTTAGGCAGGTGTTCAAACTGACCGGAAAAGCTCTCCAGTGAATCAATAAAGTGTTCGTACAAATTGGCCCTGTGGTAAGGCGATTGGCCCAACGCTAGGGTGTGATCGTACAGCGCTTGCCAAAGTATCGGTTGCCATGGGTGTTCATCTTCTAGCTCAGCGACAGACTCTCCGGCTTCCCAAGTGGCTATCCACTCGGGGCGATATACTAAGTAACCATCGAAAATATCGGCAATTTTCTCCGACAATTGATACAGCTTACTGCTGTCGTGATCTTGGTCTAGGTAACGTTTGAGAGGTTCAAATTCGCTTTGCTCAAGCATTGCAGGCAGCAACTGCATCAACTTCCAAGTCATAGACTCTTTGTTAAATGCACTGCGTTTCGGCACATCTGGCAGGACTTCCGTAAACATATTCCAAATAAAGGTCGCCGGAAGCGGGAACTCAATGTTTGCCGCGACGCCAAACTCTTTTGCCAGTTCCATTTTAAGCCACTGGGACATACCAGGGCTCTGGACCAGAATTTGCTCAGCTTCAAATGGGTTTTCTAGCGGCTTTAAGCGCACTAGCTCAACCAGCAATGACTTTAAAACATCAACTTGATTGGAATGATAAACAGTAAACACAATGTACTCACACTAACCTTGCCTTTATTAGGCTTGAGACTAGCACAAGCAGGGGCGTTAGCAGAGTACTATAAGCGTATGATTTGGCTCGAATCAAAATACCCGCTCACGCCTTAATCAGACTTGAGCGGGTAATCATTACTCATAGGCTATCTATTGATAGCTTATTGATTATTGAGCAATCAGATCTTTGTAGGCGATCGTTTTGCCTTGTGGCTTCTCATTCGCCAGTTTCGCTTTAGGCGCTCCCGGTTGAGATAACCAGTACTCGCGGTCTTTCTTCGGATTCAACTGCGGACCACATTCACCTTGTGCACCACTACGCTCTAAACGTTGCAGTACTCGGTCTTGTGCTTTCGCTAGCCCATCCAAAGCTTCTTGAGGTGTTTTCTCACCGCTTGCCGCCTCAGACACGTATTGCCACCAAAGCTGAGCTAGCTTCGGATAATCTGGCACATTGGTACCTGTTGGGGTCCACTGCTTACGTGCATCGCTACGGTAGAATTCAACCAAGCCACCCAACTTCGGTGCCATATCCGTCATCGCTTGAGAGTTAATATCAGACTCACGAATTGGCGTTAAACCAACCATTGTCTTCTTCAAACTTACCGACTTAGACACCACGAACTGAGCGTACAGCCATGCCGCTTGACGACGATCGAGCGGAGTACTGTTTAGGAATGTCCATGAACCGGCATCTTGATAACCTAGCTTCATGCCATCTTCCCAGTATGGACCACGTGGCGAAGGTGCCATGCGCCATTTTGGCGTGCCATCTTCATTCACTACCGGCAACCCAGGCTTAGTCATGTCAGCGGTGAAAGCAGTGTACCAGAAGATTTGCTGAGCAATCGAGCCTTGTGCTGGGACAGGGCCAGCTTCACCAAAGGTCATACCTTGAGCTTCCGGTGGCGCGTACTGCTTAAGCCAATCAACATATTTAGTTGTCGCGTAAACGGCTGCAGGACCATTCGTCGCACCGCCGCGTGTGACATCAGAACCTACTGGCTTACAGCCTTCAATTCTAATCCCCCACTCATCAACAGGTAGACCGTTTGGAATGCCTTTGTCACCCGCACCCGCCATTGAGAACCACGAGTCGGTAAAACGCCAACCTAGTGAAGGATCTTTCTTACCGTAGTCCATGTGACCATAAACCGGCTCACCATCAATGGTTTTCACTTTATCAGTAAAGAATTCCGCTATGTCTTCATAAGCCGACCAGTTCAATGGCACACCAAGTTCATAACCGTACTCTTTTTTGAACTTAGCTTTAAGATCTTCACGTTCAAACCAGTCTGCACGGAACCAATAAAGGTTAGCGAACTGCTGATCAGGTAGCTGGTAAATTTTACCATCAGGGCCAGTGGTAAAATCTAGGCCAATAAAATCAGGCAGATCTAAGTATGGGTTGGTTACGCTTTTGCCTTCACCTTCGATGAAATCTGAAATAGGGACAACTTTACCGTAGCGAAAGTGAGTACCAATTAGGTCTGAGTCATTGATGTAACCATCATAGATGTTACGTCCTGTTTGCATCTGAGTTTGCAGTTTTTCGACCACATCACCCTCTTGAATCAGATCGTGATTGACCTTAATACCGGTGATCTCATAGAAAGCCTGCGCCAACACCTTAGCTTCGTACTCGTGCGTAGTGATCGTCTCAGAAGCAACATTGATTTCCATACCTTTGAAAGGCTTAGCAGCATCGATAAACCACTGCATCTCTTTTGCCTGCTCATCTGCAGTCAAGGTTGATGGGGTAAATTCTTCGCTCATCCATTTCTTTGCCGCTGCCATGTCAGCTAAAGCTGCTGGTGAGATAGCCGCAAGCGCAAACGACAGCGCTAGGCTACGTGCTAAGAAAGACTTTTTGATATCCTTTTTCATTATTGTGTGACTCCAATTGTGAGTATTCTCGTTTCTTACGTTATTGATAACGCCCACTGCCATTGCTTCACGTAAACTTTGCTACCTGCAAACGGCAGTGGACACGTGCTCATTCAGTTGTATTTATCCCCATTTCAAAACCGTACTTAGCCAAATCACTGAAAGAGTGAAAGGCACCCAAATCGACAGCTCAGTCAATCCTACAAACCCTAAGTGGATAAAGGCTGAGCTCAATAAACCAATAAACAAGCGATCGCCGCGCGTCGTTGTAATTGGCAGAAACCCTTTACGCTCAATACATGGCGTACGAATCTCTAAAATCGTCATAGTGATCAATATCAACGCGATACCTGAAAAGAACAGCGCTGAGGGTGTCGTCCATGCCATCCAAGCCATGATGTAATCTCCTTAAACTCGACCAAGCGCGAAGCCTTTCGCGACATGGTTTCTGACAAACCAAATAACTAAAATGCCTGGCAAAATAGTTAACACACCGGCTGCAGCCAGCACGCCCCAATCAATGCCGGAAGCACTCACGGTACGTGTCATGACCGCAGAAATCGGTTTGGCGTCGATGGATGTCAGCGTTCGCGCGAGCAATAGCTCGACCCAGCTGAACATGAAGCAGAAAAAAGCCGAGACCCCAATCCCCGAACGGATCATCGGCAAAAAGATTTTCACGAAGAACTTTGGAAAGCTGTAACCGTCGATGTAAGCCGTTTCGTCAATCTCACGTGGCACACTCGACATGAAGCCTTCTAGAATCCAAACCGCCAGTGGTACATTGAACAAACAATGAGCCAGCGCAACCGCGATATGGGTGTCAAACAAGCCCACAGACGAATAGAGCTGGAAGAATGGCAGTAGGAATACCGCAGGCGGCGCCATACGGTTAGTCAACAGCCAGAAGAACAGGTGCTTATCACCGACAAACTTGAAGCGCGAGAACGCATAAGCTGCAGGTAGTGCCACTGTCAGGGTGATCACCATGTTCATCACCACATAGATGATGGAGTTGACGTAACCCATGTACCAACTCGAATCAGAAAAGATGGTTTGGTAGTTTTTAAACGTCCAGTTTTCAGGGAAGAAGCTCAGACTGCCTAAGATTTCCTGATTCTCTTTGAAGGACATATTCAGCAACCAGTAAATTGGCAGCATCAAACAGATAATGTAGAACGCAAGACCAACAATTTGGCTGTAACGCGTGTATTTTGATTTTGTCATCGCCATGATGGTTTCCTTACTTGTTTTCACCATGGGTCATTGCGGTGTAGAACGCCCAACTGACCAACAGAATGATTAAGAAGTAGATAATTGAGAATGCCGCCGCAGGGCCAATATCGAACTGACCGACCGCCATCTTAGTCAGCGTTTGACTCAAGAAAGTTGTCGAGTTACCCGGACCACCACCCGTCAGAACGAAGGGTTCGGTGTAAATCATAAAGCTGTCCATAAAGCGGATGAGAATACCAATCAGCAATACGCTCTTGAGCTTAGGCAGTTGGATGTAGCGAATGATTGACCAAGTCGATGCGCGGTCAATGTTGGCAGCTTGGTAGTAGGCATCAGGAATGGCACGCAAACCTGAGTAACACAGCAAAGCAATCAATGAAGTCCAGTGCCAAACATCCATTAGAATCACGGTGAGCCATGCATCCATGGGGTTACCAGCGTAGTTGTAATCGATACCTAAACCGTTTAACGCCCAACCGAACAAGCCGATATCCGCACGCCCAAAAATTTGCCAAATGGTGCCGACCACATTGAGTGGGATCAGCAGTGGAATAGCGAGCACAATCAGACAGAACGCAGACCATCTCCCTTTGGTTGGCATCGTCAGCGCCACGATGATGCCCAGTGGCACTTCAATCAATAAGATGGTGAAGGTAAAGCCAAACTGACGCAGTAAAGCACCATGTAACCGATCATCATTGAGAATCTCTCGATACCATTCGGTCCCCACAAAGTAGGCCGTATTAGCATCAAAGATATCTTGCAGTGAGTAGTTCACCACCGTCATTAAAGGCACGATGGCACTGAATGCCACCAGCAGGAACACAGGTAGGACTAGAAACCATGCCTTGTTGTTAATCACCTTATCCATTAGGCTTCTCCTACATTGACTAGAAATTCATCGACATACAGCATGGTCCATTGCTCAGGAAAGCTGATGTAGGCATGCTTGTGCGGGACAGGTTGATCCTCTTGCAAACGGGCTTTGATCTGTTTATTGCCAAGCTGAAGGGTGACAATTTTGTAGGTCCCCAAATCTTCGACGTGGAGTACGTCACACTGCAGGGCAGAATCGTTACCTTTTTCCCATACGTGGACGAACTCAGGACGAATGCCGATCTTGATATTGTCGCTACCAGCTTGTGCAATGGCATGGCGGTAAGACTCTGACAACGGGACTTCAACCCCATCGAACATCACTCCGTTTTTAGTTGGCGTGACTTCCATCAGGTTCATCCCTGGGCTACCAATGAAGTAACCAACAAAGGTATGGTTTGGCCGTTCAAATAGCTCTCTTGGCGTACCAAACTGAACGATCTGACCGTTGTACATAACGGCAATTTCATCAGCGAACGTCGAGGCTTCGAGCTGGTCGTGCGTAACGTAGACCATGGTGATATTGAACTGCTGGTGGATCTGCTTAAGCTTGCGACGCAATTTCCACTTCAGTTGTGGATCGATAACGGTGAGCGGCTCATCAAACAAGATTGCCGAAACGTCATCTCGAACTAACCCGCGCCCCATAGAGACTTTCTGCTTCTCATCGGCGGTTAGGTGCTGAGCCTTCTTAGACAGAACATTGGTAAGCTCTAATATCTCAGCAATTTCAGTGACTTTTGAATGAATCTTTGCTTTATGCACCTTCATATTGCGCAGTGGAAAAGCGAGGTTGTCATACACCGTCATGGTGTCGTAGATAACCGGAAACTGGAAAACTTGAGCAATATTACGATCTTGCGGACGAAGCTCATTGACACGCATGTCATCAAACATCACATCACCTTGAGATGGGCTCATTAAGCCCGAGATGATATTTAGCAATGTCGATTTACCACAGCCAGATGGGCCAAGTAGCGCATAAGCCCCACCCTGCTTCCAAACGTGATTCATCTCTTTAATCGCATAAGCGGATGACGCAGTTGGCTTTTTATCGTAGGTATGCGCCAAAGAATTAAGTGTAATTTGAACCATGACGACTACCCTCTTACATCGCGAATGGGAGCATGGATAAGGTTGTGATCCATACCGAAGACATAAAATTTATGAATTGGAATGTAGATTTTGATGGTTTCATCAACGTCATAGGTATGCACACCAGGCAAATGCAGCACCATATCTAAATGGGCATTACGGACATGAAGGAAGGTTTCTGAACCACTGATCTCAGCCACTTCAACTTGGACTGTCAGCTCTACATCGTCATCATTTTTCGGTAGCAAACTTAAATGGCTAGGACGAATGCCAAATTGGTATTCCCCTTTGTCGAGCTTGCTCAGCGACTGATTCAGTGGGAAGTGTGCACTTCTATCAAACGTGACTTCATTGCTATTGATTTGGCCTGAGATGAGATTAATCGGTGGTTCACTAAACAGCGTCGCAGACTCAACGTTGTCCGGATTGTGGTATACCGCCGCCGTAGGACCAGATTGAATCACTCGCCCTTCATGAAGAATGGTGGTGGTACCGCCAAGTGCTAGCGCTTCGTTCGGCTCCGTCGTCGCATAGATAGCAATGGTATGACGGCTTTGGAACAACTCGCGCATCTCTTGGCGAAGCTCTTCACGCAATTTGTAGTCTAGGTTAACCAAGGGTTCATCAAACAAGATGATTTCCGCATCTTTAACAAGAGCACGCGCCATGGCTGTACGTTGTTGCTGGCCGCCAGACAGCTCCAATGGGTGCTTCTTCAAATGCTCGGTGATACGCAGCATCTCTGCGGTCGCATGCACACGCTCGTTGATCTCTTTCTCTGCCATGCCAGCCAACCGCAATGGCGAGGCGACATTTTCGAAAACGGTGAGATTGGGATAATTGATGAACTGTTGATACACCATAGAGATGTTACGTTCACGCACAGACACACCAGTAACATCGACACCATTAACTAAAATTTTGCCTGAAGTCGGGCGGTCCAACCCTGCTATCAAACGCATTAATGAGGTTTTGCCCGCGAGTGTGCGTCCAAGTAGGACGTTAAAAGACCCTGGCTCAAACGTGAGGTTAACGTCCGAGATATGCATCTCTCCGTCAACATACTTGCTTACCTGCTCAAGTGTTAGTGACACTAAAAACTCCTTACTATTCGAATTTTCTTTTTTTCGATAGTGCTCACTAGAGCGAAAGTCATGCCAAGTTACAAAAATGTAAATAATTTATTTTACAGTACTACCTTCCAAGCCTTTAAAAACAACAAATATAGCTAAAATCAGCTATATTTATCGCCATTTAGCTGCAGTTTCACAGATGAGATCGCGCTAACATTTGTTAACAAAATGTATTCAAAGGATGTTCACACTGTTCATTTGAATGATATGTTATTGAGCGTTTATGAACGTTAACGTTCACAAGCGAACAATTAGAATAATTACTTAAAAAATTACATTTGCTGCTATCGGCCAACGACTATGGACAAGAAACATCTATCAATGATCGAGAAATCTTGGCAACGCTGCCGAGAGGCGGGATTACTGCACAACAGTAACCCCATTATCGAAATGGAAACCGGACACGCTTTTGCTCAATCACTTGATGAACACTCAAGCATTCTGGCAACGACCCAACAAAAAGTGCTGCCGTTTTATGACAGCTTACTCTCTAATAGCAATTGCCTGATCACACTTGCCAGCCCGAGTGGACAGGTGCTGAACAGTTGGGGAGAACAGCGTTTTTTCTCGAAACACCAACCTCAGGTGTTCCAAAATGGCGTGCACTGGCAAGAAAGCTTGATTGGCACCAATGCGATTGGTACTGCGTTGGAGACAGGGTCGATCGTTCAGGTTTTCCACGATGAACACTTTTTGACGTCTAATCGTTTTATGACGGGCTCCGCCGCCCCCCTGTTTGACGCCGATAGAAAAATGGCTGGTGTATTGTCCATTTCCAGTGACGCTTACATGCCAACAGCTCACACCCTAGGCATGGTCAAATTAATGTCTCAAGCCATTGAGAACCAATTGATCGCATCGCAATTTCAACAAGATCACTATTTACTCTGGTTCAATACTTCCGCAGAGAACATCGACAGCCAGTGGTCATCTTTATTGGTCTTTAATGAGCACGGCATTATTGTTTCAGCTAATCGAAGAGCCGAAGTGGTGCTCGGCCAAGATTTAGCCCTCCAGCGACTCGATCAAATCTTTGATCTGAAGTTAGAGCAGCTGCTTTCACACCCCGCATACGCGCCAATGGCGCTGATCAGTCATTCGCAGTTCAACTTTTTTGCCATGCTCACACCGCCTAAATTGGCGCAAGGAAGACAGATTGACTATCGTATTGCTCCTACAAAAAACAATCAGGTTGACGCTAACGCGCCACTCACCCTTGATAGGCTCAATATGGGCGATGCTCGACTGGCAAAAGCGATCAAACAATCTAGCCGAATCTTGAACACCGACATTCCGATCTTGATCCATGGTGAGACAGGCGTTGGCAAAGAGGTGTTCGTCAACGCACTGCATTTGTCGAGTGAACGCAAGCATGCGCCAATGATTGCCGTGAACTGCGCTGCGATTCCTGCTGAACTGGTTGAGTCCGAGCTGTTTGGCTATGAAAAGGGGGCGTTTACTGGGGCGAATCAAAAAGGCTATATCGGCCTTATACGTAAAGCCGATAAAGGAACTTTATTTTTAGATGAACTTGGCGATATGCCAATGAACGTTCAGGCTCGATTACTGCGAGTTTTGCAAGAGCGCAAGGTCACCCCTCTCGGCTCAACCACTTCCTACCCCGTGGATTTTAAACTGGTCTCGGCAACAAACCGTAATCTTAAACAAGACGTTGAGCGTGGCACATTTCGCCAAGATCTTTATTACCGAGTAACAGGGTTAAACCTCTCTCTCCCTTCGCTAAGAGAACGTACCGACAAAGAGGCTTTAGTCGAATTCCTGCTCGCCAAGTACACCCAAGATGAGCTCGATCCACCACGCATCAGCTTGGAAGTGTTGGCAATGTTTAAGTCTCACCCTTGGCCTGGCAACATTCGTCAAATGGTCAGTGTTATCCAAATCGCTGCCGCCATGGCAGACAACGGAACGATCAGCGTTGAACACCTACCCGATGACTTCTTACACGATATAGAGCAAGCGTCAGTTGCACCACCTTTGGTCACCTCTAGTAATGTGGCTCAACTGCATAGTCATGAAGAGGAGCAGCTGGCTCAAAACGACGCTTGGCTAGATATCTACGAAAAAAACGGCCGCAATGTTACTGCGACCGCAAAGGACTTAAATATTAGCCGCAACACTCTGTACAAGCGGCTAAGAGAACAAGGACTTCGTTAGCGTGCGGTAATGCCGCACGCTTGACTAATAGGACGGTAGAACGCGAGGTAGCGTAACGCTACATAACTCACCACTAAAGTGGCAACGACAAGTTCAAAGCCTGCTAACCAGTGCACTTGGCTAACATATTTACTTGCCACACCCACTTGCTCCATCCATGCAGCAAGTTTGTATAAAGCCGTTGAACCAATCACCATTGGGAAAGTAAACGCCGCATAGCCTGGGCTAAATGGCAGTCTCAATAACTTAAAGAATGCAAGATAGATAATGGCTGTCATCAGCACAGCGATACCAAACAGTAGACCAATAATGACAGGTGAAGGCTCGGCAGTAACGGTTAGGTACCCGGCCAAAGAAAGACTCGCTGGAGCGGCCATGATCGCCATAGTTGGTTTTGCTGCATCAGGAACCTCATGAGTAAACATGAAGCGGTAGATCATCATAGGCAACATTACCGCGTAGGCCACCATACCAAAGGTGAGCGCACCGTGAGCAATCACACTTAATGCAGGGTTACCCGAAAACGACACGTCAGCCACAATGATACCAACAGGTGGGACAAACCAGCTTGGCACCATATGATGTAATTCAAATTCTTGTGCTCGGTGGTACAAGAAGCTGCCGAGGAATGCGATATGTAACCCAACCGCAAAAAGCCATAACGCATCCCCGGCAATAGGGAAAAAGTGGCCCAGTGAGTTGGACACAACCATGGTGCCCATAGCAAACGTTGGAACCACACTGCCCACGACAGGGTGAGCTAAGTCTTGTCGTAATAAGTGATTGTGAAACAAAAACTTCACCGCTAAAACGGCAAGTAAAACGCTGGCGATTGCAGCACCTGTCCACTGCGCGTAACCATTCAATGACGCGGCGTTTTCCCAACACCAACCTAAACTGGCAATCCCTAATGCTAAGCCAGCCATTGGGGTTGGCGCTCCCATCACTTTTGCTTTTGCTGCTTTAATCATAATTGCCTCACAATCTCTTAATGACAGGGTCATTTTACGCTTGCTATTTGTTCAGAGATATCTAATTATTTAGAACAGTTGTTCAACCTAACTAAACAGATTATGGCTGCAAATATCTCACTGAAACAGCTCAAAGTTTTTATTACCATCACCCAACACGACACCTTAACGTCGGCTTCAGAAGCGCTATTTTTATCTAAAGCCGCGGTGAGTATGGCTTTGTCTGAGCTAGAAAAACAGATTGGCCATGCCCTATTTGACCGGGTTAATAACCGTCTTATTCTCAATCAAGAGGGGCAAAAGTTACTGCCACTTGCTGATGAGTTGATTGAGCGAGCGCAAGATATTGGTCAACTGTTTGATAATGACCAAAGTTTGTCTGGGCTACTGCGAGTCGGGACCAGTGACACCATCGGCAATCAAGTCGCTCCTTATCTACTGAGTGACTTTCGCGCAGCCACGGGCCATAAGTCGCAAAGTTTGTTTATTTCAAACTCAGCACTGATATGCGAAAAGCTGGTCGACTATGAACTCGACTTGGCGCTAATCGAAGGTAAAACGTTGCATCCACAACTTATTTCTGAGCAATTCAGCGAAGACGAAATGTGTGTCATTTGTGCTCCAGACTCACCGCTGATTCAACGTGCTAGCCTGTCGATGGGTGAGCTGGAAAACAGTGAATGGATCTTACGTGAACCCGGCTCCGGCTCGCGAGAGTTTTTCTTACGTGCCATCGCACCAAGACTTGAACACTGGTATGAAGCTTTTCAACTCAACACAACCGAAGCTTTGATCAACAGCGTTTCAGCAGGGCTTGGACTGGGTTGCTTGTCTAAGCTCTCGGCAGAGCCCGCTATCAATGATGGCCGAGTGGTAGAAATCAAACTGCCACTCGACATGAAACGTCGCTACTGGCTATTGGTTCATAAAGAGAAATACCAAAGCCCACTCCTGAAAACGTTTATCCAATTTTGCTATCAGTGGCGCAAAGAATCGACCCGTTGAGCCGCTAAGGGATAAAGTGTCACCACTTGGGTCTCAGAATCATTGGCTCATCTGGACTTAACGGGTCAAAAACTGTATAAACAGACAGTAATGATTTTGATAAATTTTGACTAGAGGACCAACCATGGCTGTAATCGTCAAGTACGTGGTAGAACGCAATGGAGAAGAGAAAATGACTTTTACCTCTAAAGCGGAAGCTGACGCATATGACAAAATGCTTGATATGGCTGATGAGCTGTTTGAGCTATTAGGTAAAAGTGATTTGCTAGAAGATGAAGGCAAGCAAGAAGACTTGGCCATGTTCCTAGCTCAAAACAAAGAAGAAGTGCTTTATGCGCTCGGAGCAAAACGCAAACCTGCGCCAAAGAAAGCAAAGAAAGTAGAAGCCGTTGAAGACTCTGCGGAAGATCAGCAGGAAGACGCAGCTTAAATCACTATTGTATGATACTAAAGCCCCAGCCTTGCGCTGGGGCTTTTTGTTTTAAGGAAATGAATTCGTTCCGCTTTACCCTAATTTCTTAGCAAAAGTCAGGCTAAGATAAGCTCAAGATAAACCACATAGAGTATTGTCATGAAGTATCACATCGAAGTGTGTATCGACAATTTAGAATCCCTACATCGAGCCATTGAGGGTGGAGCAACCCGGATTGAGCTGTGCTCTTCTCTTGCACTCGGCGGACTAACCCCGAGTTACGGCTTTATGAAAAAAGCAGCTGACATATCCCCAATCCCTGTCTATGTCATGATTCGACCACGCCAAGGGGATTTTCTTTATGATCAAGACGATATCGACGCAATGATGATTGACATCGAATCTGCGGCCGAAGCCGGTTTACAAGGCATCGTTTTTGGTGTGCTCAATGCCGATGGAAGCATTAATATGCCGTTGGCTGAACAAGTCATGCATCGCGCTCGCCTATACAATTTAGGCGTGACGTTTCATCGTGCCATCGATCAATGCAGCGATTATCCTTTAGCCATTGAACAAATTGCCCAACTCGGCTGCGAACGTGTACTGACTTCTGGCCTCGCCGCCAATGTCGAGCAAGGCAGTGCAATTCTAGCCGATATGGTCACCCGCGCCGCAGGCCGATTTTCCATCATGGCAGGAGCAGGGTTAACCGCACAAAATGTATCAGACTTAGTCGCCAAAACTGGGGTTCGCGAAGTCCACCTATCAGGTAAATCAAGCCGACCAAGCCAAATGGATGCTATCACTGAACAAGCCAAAATGGGCACAGCGGAGGTCGATGACTATCTGATTCCAGTGACTGACGCTGACAAAATTCAAAAGGTCGTAAAAGCTCTCAGTTCTCGCTCCTAATCCTATTGTCAGCAGACTCTAGTGCTAACATATTGATATATGGAGATGGATTCGCGCTAGGGAGAGCATGATGGCGAAAAAGAAACTGGACAAGAAGTTCTACGAAAAGGAACTAGAACGCCTACAAGTGGAACTGGTTAAGTTACAGGAATGGGTCAAGCAAGAAGGGCTCAAGGTCGTCGTTATTTTTGAAGGCCGCGATGCGGCGGGTAAAGGCGGCGTGATTAAGCGAATTACGGAAAAACTTAACCCACGTATTTGTCGTATTGCTGCCCTCCCTGCTCCCACAGAGAAAGAAAAGACCCAATGGTACTTCCAGCGCTACGTCGCGCATCTTCCCGCCGCGGGAGAAATCGTTCTGTTTGATCGTAGTTGGTATAACCGCGCAGGCGTCGAAAAAGTGATGGAGTTTTGCACTCCAGAACAGTATGAAGAGTTTCTTCGCTCCTGCCCGGAGTTTGAGCGCATGTTGCAACGCTCTGGCATCGTCTTGATTAAGTACTGGTTTTCCGTCTCTGATGAAGAGCAAGAGAAACGATTTTTAGAGCGGATTAATACGCCAATTAAACGCTGGAAATTCAGCCCAATGGATTTGGAATCTCGTAACCGCTGGGCTGAATATTCACAAGCAAAAGACAAGATGTTTGCTTATACCGACACCAAGCATTGCCCATGGTGGGTGGTGCCATCCGATGATAAAAAACGCGCGCGCCTCAACTGTATTAGCCATTTCCTCGAACAGATTGACTATCAAGAAGTCAGCTACCCTGAGATCGAACTTCCGGAATTAAACAAAGAAGGCTACATTAGAGCTCCGATTGAAGAGCAGACGTTTGTGCCGGAAAAATACTGAGTTCAATTCGCGGCTGATTTTACTTTAATGCATCATCAATACTTTGCTCGCCCAAGTGGCGAACATCTTTGCCCTTAACAAAGTAGATGATGTACTCACAAATGTTCTGGCAGCGATCTCCAACTCGCTCAATAGCACGTGCAGACCACATGACCTGAAGGATGTTGGGAATATTTTTCGGGTCTTCCATCATGTAGGTCATAAGTTGACGAATAACCGCTTCATATTCCGCATCGATTTTGTCATCTAGCTTATAGACTTCAGCTGCGGCATCAACATCCATACGTGCAAAAGCATCAAGCACTTGGTGCAACATCGCAATGGCTTGGCGGCATAAAGGCTCTAACGAAACATGGAACTGACGTTCCTTAGAAGAAGGGCTTTCAATTGCAACATAAGCAATCTTAGTGGCAACATCACCAATACGCTCTAAATCTGTAATGGTTTTAATGATCGCCATAATCAAACGCAGATCTTTTGCCGTAGGTTGGCGCTTGGCGATAATACGCGTACACGCTTCATCGATTGACACTTCCATCGCATTCACTTTGTGATCATCGCGGACCACTTTTCTTGCCAGTTCGATGTCTTCTTTGTGCAGTGCTTGCATAGCAAAAGAGAGCTGTTGCTCGACCAAGCCACCCATAGTTAATACATGCGTGCGGATCGATTCGAGCTCGACATTAAACTGACCTGAAATATGGCGACCAAAATTCATAGATGAAGTGATTCTCTTGTAATTGGTGAATAGGAAAAGTTACCTAGAGCTAAAGGTTAAACCACCCTTTGTTCTAACTCATTAAAATTGTAGCAAAGCAACAAAATGCTTCGTTCTTTGAGCTCGTGGCTACGGCGGCAAAACGGCTCAACAAACTTAACCGTATCTACCTGTAATATAGTCTTCAGTTTGTTTTTTCAACGGTGATGTGAAAATTGAATCCGTATCTGAGTACTCGATCAAACGCCCCATATGAATAAAGGCCGTATGATCACTCACCCTCGCAGCTTGCTGCATATTGTGTGTCACAATCACGACCGTGTACTTCGTTTTTAAATCGTTAATCAGCTCTTCTATCGTTAAGGTAGAGATAGGGTCTAGTGCCGATGTTGGCTCATCCAATAGGAGTACTTCCGGCTCGATAGCAATGGCTCTGGCGATCACTAATCGCTGCTGTTGGCCTCCAGATAAACCAAACGCATTCTCATGGAGACGATCTTTCACTTCATCCCATAACGCTGCCGCGCGGAGTGAACGCTCAACAGCATCATCGAGCACACGGCTGTTCTTAATCCCTTGCAAACGTAAACCGTAAACCACGTTCTCATAAATGGACTTAGGGAATGGGTTAGGCCTTTGAAACACCATGCCCACTCGACGCCTTAGCGTGGCAACATCAACACCTGGGTGATAAACGTTTTTATTGTGCAACTTCACTTTGCCTTCGACACGGCACCCCTCAACCAGATCATTCATTCGATTAATGCAGCGCAGCAAGGTCGACTTGCCACAGCCTGACGGTCCGATAAAAGCGGTCACTTGCCCTTTTGGAATACGCATCGATATATCGCTCAGAGCCTGAGTATTTTGGTAGAACAAGTTTAGCCCTTCGATCGCAATCGCAGTCTTTTCATCCGATAGATTGTTCACATCTAACGGCGGCTGATAGCCTAAGGTTTGATCAACGGAAAACATCTCTAATCTTGTCCTAATGTTCGGTATTTTTCGCGCAAGTTGTTGCGGATACTAATGGCAGTCAAGTTAAGCCCAATAATAACGGTAACGAGCAAAAATGACGTGGCGTACACCAATGGGCGCGCCGCCTCGATGTTGGTGGTCTGAAAACCCACATCGTAAATATGAAAGCCCAAATGCATGAACTTCCTTTCTAAGTGTAGGAATGGAAACTGGCTATCGACAGGCAGTGTCGAGGCCAATTTAACCACGCCCACCAACATCAATGGCGCGACTTCACCGGCAGCGCGAGCAACCGCAAGAATCAGTCCAGTGATAATTGCTGGGCTTGCCATCGGCAGCACAATTCGCCACATGGTTTCAAACTGAGTCGCCCCCAAAGCCAACGAGCCATGGCGGACGGAACTTGGAATTCGGCTTAAGCCTTCTTCGGTTGCAACGATCACCACAGGTAAGGTTAATACCGCCAAGGTTAATGCTGACCAGAGCAAGCCTGGCGTACCAAACGTCGGCGCAGGTAGTCGTTCAGTATAAAACAGGGCGTCAATCGAGCCGCCTAAGGTATAAACGAAAAAGCCTAATCCAAATACACCGTACACAATAGATGGCACACCAGCAAGGTTGATCACCGCAACTCGGATCATGCGCGTGAATGCATTATTTTTTGCGTACTCATGCAAATACACCGCTGCGATCACCCCTAATGGCATGACGACAATCGACATAATCAATACCATTAACACGGTGCCAAACATCGCTGGGAAGACGCCCCCCTCTGAGTTAGACTCACGCGGGTCATCAGACAAAAACTTCCAGACTTGTTTTGCCCAATGGATAACCTTTTCGAGTAATGACATCTGATTGGGATACCAGATATCCAGCACTTGGCTCAACGGTAAGTGGTGAGTATCCCCCGACATATCACGAATCACTAGGCCCTGCTGCTGCAGTTGCCCACGCAACTGATCCAACTCAGCTTCCATTTCACTGAGCTGTTGACGGATGATTGCGGTCTGGGTGTCATAGCGAGCGATAAAGGTCTCATCAAGATTGTCATTAAGCTCTCGGCGGCGCTTTTCTAAGCGTAGCTGCTCAGCCTGTCCGCTAAGCACTCGAATTTGTTTACTGACAAGTCGATCGATGTCATCACGCAGGCGATTGGCAAACACCAGCCCTTGCTCCATTTGACCAATCACATCTTGTGATATCTCTTCACCGTGGTAATAACCCAACGGAACGCCATAAAAGTCACCACCACGGGTTCGCTCAACGACCGCCCATCCCATAGGTTGGCTGCGTTCTAGAACATCGACTTCAAGTATCGATACAAAATCAGCCGCATAAATATCACGGTTCGCAACCTTTATGCTTAAACGTTTTACTAAGCCTTTCTGTTCAACTTCCGGTGTCAGAGCAATATTCATTTCTTTAAGATGACTGATCGGCACATACTCTTCTGCATAGAGCTGACCAAGCAGACTTTGCCCTTGCTCCGTTTGCCATTGGTATAGCGGTGCTGGCCAAAAGTAAGACAACCCTTTCCAGCCAATCAGTAACAAGAGTCCCAGCACAGAGAGCAAGCTGATGCTGACTGCACCGCCTGTTAGCCATATCCATGGGGAGCCTGATTTGAGCCAGTTAAACACGAATAGCACTTCCTAGTTCGACTTGATTACAATGCACGGTACTTCTCTCTTAATCGTTGTCTGACCCACTCTGCCACAGAGTTAACGGCAAAGGTAAAGACCAATAGAATCAGAGCCGCTAAGAACAAGATTCTATAGTGCGAGCTACCCACTTCAGATTCTGGCATTTCAACGGCAATGGTGGCCGACAAGGTTCGCATGCCCTCAAGTATGTTCCAGTCCATGATTGGCGTATTCCCCGTCGCCATCAGCACTATCATGGTTTCTCCAACGGCTCGCCCTAAGCCCATCATGATAGCCGAAAAGATGCCTGGGCTGGCAGTTAACAAGACAACATGGATTAAGGTCTGCCAAGGCGTAGCTCCGAGGGCGAGTGAGCCATCAGATAGATGTTTAGGCACAGAGAAGATCGCATCTTCAGCGATAGTGAATATGGTCGGAATAACGGCAAAGCCCATCGCAAAACCAACCACCAGCGCATTACGCTGGTCAAAGTCGATGCCGTGATCCGCTAGATACACTCGGACGTCCCCAGCAAAGAACCACTGTTCAATATTACTGCTTTGCAACAAAATCACACTGGTGATAAGCACAATCACCGGCATTAAAATCACTGCATGCCAGCCATTCGGCAGTCGACTCAACCAGCGTCTTGGTAACTTATGCCAAATGGCCCCCACTAAAATGGTCGACAATGGCAGAAAGACCAGCAATGCAATCACAGCGGCTAAGTGGCGTTCAACAATCGGAGCAAACCAAAGCCCGGCAAGAAAACCGATGATCACCGTCGGCAATGCTTCCATTAACTCAATCGATGGCTTAACCACACGACGCATTTTCGGCGTCATAAAGTAAGCCGTATAGATAGCCCCAAACACAGCGATCGGCACAGCAAATAACATGGCAAATGCCGCCGCTTTTAAGGTGCCAAATGCAATAGGAACTAAGCTGAACTTAGCTTCAAACTCATCATTGGCTGAGGTGGTTTGCCAAACGTATTCTGGCTCCGGATAACTTTCGTACCACACCTTTTGCCACAACGAAGATAACGATATTTCTGGGAATGGATTGTCAACTGAGGCCAAGCTCAAAGTCGAGTCTGTGTAGGCAAGCAGGTACTTCTCGTTGTTAGACATCGCCGCCAAAGTCGGAGCTTTGTCGTAAGCACGGTTAAAAATCACCAACTTTTCACTGGTCGTGTAATGACTTTGAACCGTTCCATTGATGTAAAAACTGTAAAAACCCTTTCGATAGGTGTCCGGCAACAGGAACTGTAATTCGGACGCAAGTTTGAATTCACGAATATGAGTTAAGCTGCGTTGCCCCTCTTGCAACACATCAAACCATTGCGATACCAGGCCGTCTTTGTGGCTCACCAGCAGTGAATAGGCACCGCTCAGCATTCGAATATCAGTCACTGCATGCTTAGCTTGACCAAGACTCAAATCAACAATCTCTCGAGTGACAAACTGTTGCTCACTCTTGTTCGCGATGATCAATTCCGAGCCGCTGCGTAAATACAGAGTACGGCCATCAGGGGTCAATATAAGTTGGTCTAAGTTCGGGAAAGAACGATTGAATTGGTAACGATGCGCCACACCTTCACGGTCTTGCCATACCACCTGCACGCTTTGATCGGCAAAGTAACCAGCCAGTGTTGGTGAGCCATCAACAGCGAAACTAAACTGGGTCAATCGGCTATTGGCACTGAGCGATAAATCTGAGTTGAGCAGCTCAACATCCGGCGAAAATTGGCGTTGATTACTTTGCAGGGTGCTGTTCATTAATGGATGAAAGATCTGCACTTCTCCTTGTGGAGATGCAAAAGCAAACAAGCCTTGCGACGCTGTTGATTGAGCAAACAATGAGTACTGTTGGCCGAGTTCAAAGCTCACTTCTGGTTGCTGAGCATTGTGTTTAAGTCGCCAAAAGTCGATATCACCCTGCTGGGAAATCACAAAGGCATGCTCGCCATAATCATCAACACCTAGCGCGACTGGCTGATCAGTTTGGATAGATTGTTGGGCAATATTGGCTTTGAACTGTGCGTCAGCAAATAGCGGCAATACCATCATAGCGAGGTACACAAAGATCAAAACCAGTGCAGCTAAAACACCGACACCTCCGGTTGATACCGCAAGCCGAACTAAGCGATCTTTGATTAGTCGCTTTCGATCACGTTCTCGCAATGAAAATTCGGCTTTTGCCATTTGTCCCACTTAACTAGATTTGCCCAGACGTATAATATTTAAATTAGGTGACAATTATATTACAGATCGCAATAAACTGCTGAAAACAATGCAATAAAAAAGTGCAATAAAAATGTCACATAAAGATCTTAATTTGCTTACGCTTAAAGGAATAATCCCCTCCCCTTGAGCACTTCGTCAGTCAGGTAAAAAGGTAAGGTCATGAGCGCAGAAAAGCTGTATATCGAGAAGGAACTTAGCTGGTTATCCTTCAATGAACGGGTCCTTCAAGAGGCCGCCGATAAGCATGTCCCCCTGATTGAGAGAATTCGATTTTTAGGCATCTTTTCCAATAACTTAGATGAATTTTACAAAGTAAGATTTGCCGATGTGAAGCGCCGTATTGTCATTAACCAAGAGCGCGGGGGTAACGACAACTCCAAACACTTACTGACCAAAATGCAGACCAAAGCGCTGCGCCTTAACGAACGTTTTGATGAACTCTATGCCGAGCTGATCCGCGAAATGGCACGCCGCCGTATTTTTTTGGTCAATGAGACTCAGCTCAACGAATCGCAACAAAGATGGGTCAAAAAATATTTTACCAGTGAAGTCTTGCCGCACATTACTCCTCTGCTTCTGCGCGATGACATCGATGTATTGCAATTTCTTAAAGATGAATACGCTTATATTGCCGTCGATTTGCATAAAGAAGGTGAGAGCGACTATGCCTTAATCGAGATCCCAACCGATCATTTACCGCGCTTTGTTATGGTGCCAGAGCAGAAAGGCAAACGACGAAAAACCATTATCTTACTCGACAATATTATCCGCTATTGCTTGGACGAATTGTTTAGCGGCTTCTTTGATTACGACCAACTTAACGGTTACGCAGTTAAAATGACGCGAGATGCGGAATATGACTTAAGCCACGAGGTCGAACATAGCTTGCTTGAGCAGATGTCAGAAGGCCTAAGCCAACGTTTAACCGCCATGCCTGTGCGCTTTGTGTATGAACGCGACATGCCAAGTGAAATGCTCGAATTCCTCTGTGATAAGTTACAGGTATCGAACTATGACAGTTTGATTCCAGGTGGTCGCTACCACAACTTCAAAGATTTCATTGGTTTTCCTAATGTTGGTCGCGAGTACCTTGAAAACAAACCGCTGCCACCGATGAAGTGTGCTGACTTTGACGGTTACGCCAACAAATTTGACGCGATTAAGAACCAAGACATTCTGCTCTACTACCCGTATCACACCTTTGAGCACATCTCTGAGTTGGTTCGCCAAGCTTCCTTTGACCCTAAAGTTCTCAGTATTAAAATCAATATCTATCGCGTAGCCAAGCACTCTCGCTTGATGAATTCATTGATTGATGCGGTGCACAATGGCAAGCAAGTGACGGTAGTGGTTGAGCTCCAGGCTAGATTTGACGAAGAAGCCAACATCGAATGGGCAAGGGTCCTGACAGATGCCGGTGTACACGTCATCTTTGGTGCTCCGGGTTTGAAAATCCACTCCAAACTCTTGTTAATCAGCCGACGTGAACAAGATGAAATTGTTCGTTATGCGCATATAGGCACCGGTAACTTCCACGAAAAGACCGCACGTATCTACACCGACTTTGCCCTGCTTACTGCCGATCCCGAGATCACCAACGAAGTACGCAACGTTTTCGGTTACATTGAAAACCCGTATCGCCCGGTAAAATTCAATCAACTGATCGTTTCACCGCGTAACTCTCGCAAACAATTGTATCGATTGATCGACAACGAAATTGCCCACGCCAAACTGGGTAAAAAAGCAAAAATAACGCTAAAGGTGAACAACTTAGTCGATAGAGGCTTAATCAATAAATTGTATGGCGCGAGTGCATCAGGTGTCGAAGTCCATATGATCATTCGAGGCATGTGTTCGCTCGTACCCGGAGTGGAAGGTGTCAGTGACAACATCAAAATCATCAGTATTGTCGATCGCTTCCTTGAACACCCTCGGGTATTGATCACCCACAACGATGGCGATCCCCAAGTATATATCTCATCGGCCGACTGGATGACGCGCAACATCGACCACCGAATTGAAGTGACCACCCCAGTTCGTGACCAACGTCTTAAACAGCGCATTATTGATATCATTAACATCCACTTTACCGATACAGTAAAAGCCCGCTGGATAGACAAGGAAATGAGTAATACGTATGTTCCGCGCGGAAACCGCAAGAAACTTCGCTCGCAGATTGCCATTTACGACTATCTTAAAAATGTAGAGAAACAAACGAAAAATCAAAAACGTAAAACTCAATCTGACGCTTATGACTCAAACTCAGGAAATCCGTGATGTAGCCGCAATAGATCTTGGTTCGAACAGCTTCCACATGGTGGTCGCTCGCGTTGTCGACCAAGACTTGCAGCTGGTTAGCCGACATAAACAACGTGTGCGCCTAGCAGCAGGCTTAGACGCCCAAATGAACTTGGATAATGCCGCGATTGAACGTGGATTAGAGTGCTTAGCGATGTTTGCCGAAAGGCTGCAAGGATTTGAGCTCGACAATGTTCGTATCGCCGCCACACACACCTTACGCCAAGCCAACAACGCACATATTTTTTTGCAACGGGCGCGTGAAGTCCTGCCATTCCCAATCGAAATCATCCCAGGCGTCGAAGAAGCTCGCCTTATCTATTCGGGTGTCGCCCATACTCAACCAGAATCCGACTCCAAACTGGTGGTCGACATTGGCGGCGGCAGTACTGAGATGATTATTGGTCGCGGTTTTGAGCCACTACTGATCAACAGCAAACAGATGGGCTGCGTTAGCTACACCAATCGATTTTTTGCCAATGGAAAGCTGTCGAATAAGAACTTTGCCAAAGCCACATTAGCCGCAGAGCAGAGACTAGAATCGATCGCGACTCGCTATCGAAAGAAAGGTTGGGATATCGCGTTTGGCTCTTCCGGCACTATTAAAGCCATTCGCGAAGTGTTGATTGGTCTTGGTTATGAAGATGGCATTATTACCAGCAAACGGCTTGATAAGCTGATTGAAAAATTGTGCCAATGGAACACAATTGATGACATTGAACTCAGCGGCTTGACGCCAGAGAGAAAACCCGTATTTGCCGCGGGGGTCGCGATACTGGCGGCGATTTTTAAAGATCTGAAAATCAGCGAAATGCACTTTTCTCAAGGGGCGCTACGTGAAGGTTTGTTGTTCGAGATGGAAGATGGCTTTAAACGGGCCGACATTCGTATGCGAACCACTGAAAACCTCGCGAGTAAGCACCTTGTCGACTTGGAACACGCCGCACGCATTAAAGGACAAGCCAGCGAATTTCTCCAGCAAGTACACTCTCAACTGGGGATTAAAGCCAAATCGGAACTGTTTGATTTACTCGAGTGGAGTGCTCTGCTGCACGAGGTCGGCTTGAGTATTAGCTTACAAGCGTTCCATCGTCATTCTGCTTACATCTTGCGCCATACCTACATGCCGGGCTTTAACCAAGAACAGCAACGAGTACTGGCTATGCTGGTACGCTTCCAACGTAAAGCGTTAAAACTGCATGAAATGGAAGAGTTCACTCTGTTTAAGAAGAAACAAGTGATAGGCCTGATTCGCGTTTTACGTCTCGCGATTCTGGTGCACGGGCAACGCAACGATGAGCCGCTGCCTGAACTGCATTTAGAGGTCACTGAAGAGAAGTGGTCACTCACTTCAAAAGATGATGAATGGTTAGAGCATAACAAGCTATTGCATGCCGATTTGGTCACAGAGCAAGAATATTGGCAAAACGCTGGTTGGGATTTGAGTTTTGAGCAATTAGACGACTAGCGCATCGCTAGTCGTCAGTGTGAATGCCAACCTTTGCCAACTCGCGCTTGGCAAGTTGAGCTGAGATAGGAATATAGCCGTCTTTTTCAACCAGGGCTTGACCTTGCGCAGAATAGATAAAACGAATGAACTCGCGCTCAATCGGTGATAGCGGCTTGGATGGGTGCTTATTCACGTAGACATAGAGATAGCGTGATAGTGGGTACTTACCTGATAAGATATTCTCTTGGCTCGGCTGGACATAGTCTTGACCATATTCAGCAATGGGTAGCAACTTAACTCCCGACACTTTATAACCAACACCAGAATAACCTATGGTGTTGATCGCAGAAGCCACCGACTGCACAACGGATGCAGACCCTGGCTGCTCATTGACACTGTTTTTGAAATCCCCACCACACAAGGCATTGTTCTTGAAATAGCCATAAGTCCCCGAAACAGAGTTACGACCAAACAATTGAATACTTCGCTTTGCCCATTGGTAATCCAGCCCCAGTTCAGACCAAGTTTCGATAGGGTCTAAGCCCCCACAACGTAATGTGGCAGAGAAGATACTGTCTAGCTGAGTGAAATTAAGGCCTTTTACTGGATTGTCACGATGTACGAAAATGCCAATCGCATCAATCGCCACGCGCAGCTCTGTCGGTTTGTAACCATGCTCACGCTCAAACGCTTCTATCTCTCGATTGCGCATTGGTCGGCTCATTGGGCCGAACTGCGCCGTACGCTCAGTCAGTGCGGGAGGGGCGGTAGAAGAGCCTGAGGCTTGAACTTGGCCGGTCACGCTTGGGTAAAGCTGTTTAAACTCCTCTACCCACAAGGTTGTCATTCCGGCTAAGGTGTCTGAACCAACACTGGTTAGCGTACCCGTAATGCCCCCTACCTTATTGTAGTCAGCAAGTGTCGTCGCCCATGTTGATAGGCTCAGCAAAGAAGAGGTAAAAAGCGCAGTGAGTGCTAACTTCATCAGTTTACTACCAAACGCGGTGGTAATATGAATGAGAATTTACTCCCGACGCCAACTTCACTTTGAATTTCCAAGTGGGCGTCATGGTGGCTCAGCGCATGTTTCACAATCGCTAAACCTAGCCCGCTCCCCCCCGTATCACGGGAACGCGCTTTATCAACGCGATAAAATCGTTCCGTTAGCCGGTGTAAATGCTGTGGTTCTATACCGTCTCCCTTATCTTCCACCTCAAGGCTGGCACCTTGAGCCGTCTGATACCAACGAACATAAATCTCGGCACCTGGTGGCGTATATTTTACGGCGTTATACACCAAGTTAGAGATCGCACTACGCATCTGATCTTCATCGGCAAACACTCGCAAGCTTGAATCAACATCAAAGTGCAGCTTGTGGCCATCATCGCCACTCAAACTGGCCGCCTCTTTTTCCAGAACTTCTAGCATCGCGGGAACATTAACCACTTCATCCAATTCGTGCATTGGAGCCGCTTCAATCTTAGATAATGTCAGCAACTGATTAACCAAACTGTTCATTCGGTTAAGTTGCTCTGTCATCACCCCATGCGCTTTGGTCCACATAGGGCCGACCACCATATCGGGGTCTTCAGTCATCTCAAGATACCCCTGCAGCACCGTCATTGGCGTTCTAAGCTCATGGGAAACGTTGGCAAAGAAATTACGACGCATACCTTCCAACTGCTTAAGCTGAGTCACATCACGCACAACCATCAAGTGTTCGCCTTCAGTGTACGGCACAATACGCAGTTCTAACATGCGCTCAACATTGAGTGGCGAGCGCATTTCTAGTGGCTCAGAGAAGTCTTGTTTATTGAGGTATTTAATAAAATCCGGCGTGCGAATCAGGTTGGAAATAGGTTGACCAGAATCATCAGGCCACTTAAAACCTAACAGATGCTGGGCAAGGCGGTTACACCAGACAATATTGCCTTCACCGCGAAACACCACCACCGCATCGGGTAAGGATTCCGCACCGTTACGGAAACGGCGGATGAGGTTGGTTAACTCTTTGCGCTTTTTACGTTGACGTTGTTGCAAGCGGTAGATGCCGTTAAACAGGGATTCCCAGTTACCAGTACCGGATGGCGGAGTTAAGCGCTTTTCATCCCATAACCATGCCGACAAACGCATTTGATTGTGCAGATGCCATACAAGCTGCAAAACCGTGGCTGCCAATAACAACCACGGCATGTAACCGAAAATCCACCCGACAATCACCCAAGGGGTGTAAAAAAAAGCCAGCTCCCAGGCTAGCTTTTTCCAAGTTAACCGCTCTACCACCTAATACTCCGTATTATTTTACGTCTCTCAATTATGCTTTGGTTGAGAAACGGTAGCCTGCGCCACGCACCGTTTGAATAAGTTTGTCGTGTCCAGCCGCTTCCAGTGCTTTACGTAAGCGACGAATGTGCACATCGACCGTGCGGTCTTCAACGTAAACATTGGTGCCCCACACGTTATTCAGTAGTTGCTCACGACTGTATACGCGCTCTTGGTGCGTCATAAAGAAGTGCAGCATCTTAAACTCAGTCGGTCCCATATCCAACGCTTCATCATTTGCTGTCACGCGATGCGATACAGGGTCCAGTTTCAAGCCTTGCACATCAATTACATCTTCTAGCGCAGTTGGTGTTACACGGCGAATGACCGCTTTCAAGCGTGCTACCAACTCTTTTGGCGAGAAGGGTTTGGTAATGTAGTCGTCAGCACCGACTTCAAGGCCGCGCACTTTATCTTCTTCCTCGCCACGAGCCGTCAGCATCACAACCGGAATATTGCGAGTCAGCTCTTCACGCTTCATATGCTTGATAAAGTTGATACCACTGCCACCAGGTAGCATCCAATCTAGTAACACTAGATCTGGGAAGGGTTCAGCCAGTTTAGTTACCGCGCTGTCGTAGTCTTCTGCTTCCACCGCTTGATAACCTTTCTGTTCAAGTACAAAGCAGAGCATTTCGCGAATTGGCGCTTCGTCTTCAACAACCAGAATCCTTCTAGACATAATTGAATAACCTTATGTTAGTTAAGTTTTTAGGGAGAATTGTACCCTTTGCAACGCTAAGCATTATCACTAGCAATTATGACACTTTTGTGACCTTTGAAAACAAATTTTCATATAACTTTCATCCCACTATTGCGCGTTTGCAGTAAGACAAAAGGGACAAAAGTCTTTATCATTGGCGCCTTAACTTCAGGTATAGAGAAAGAGTATGTGGTTTAAAAACTGTCTGGTATATCGTTTTAACCGTGATATCGAGTTCAATGCAGATCAGCTAGAAAAACAATTGGCTGAGTTTCGTTTTACCCCGTGTGGTAGCCAAGATAAGCAGAAATTTGGCTGGGTAACGGCAATGGGTAAACACGGCGATATGATGACGCATGTATCTGAAAACCGTATCCTTATTTGTGCAAAGAAAGAAGAGAAAATGTTACCCGCTTCGGTTATCAAAGACTCTTTGAACGCCAAAGTTGAAGCGATGGAAGCGCAGGAAGGCCGTCCTCTGAAAAAGAAAGAGAAAGACAACCTTAAAGACGACATCGTGATGGACTTACTGCCTCGTGCCTTTAGCCGTAGCAGCCATACCTACGTACTGATCCTGCCAAAAGAAGGATTCATTTTGGTTGATGCGAGCAGCTTCAAAAAAGCGGAAGATGTTTTAGCACTACTACGTAAGACGATGGGCAGCCTGCCTGTGGTTCCTGCTATCCCAGAAAAAGCAGTCGAAACAACCCTTACTGAATGGGTGAAAACGGGTGAGACGCCGGTTGGCATTCAAATGCTTGACGAAGCTGAGCTTAAATCAGTGCTAGAAGAAGGCGGTGTGATTCGCTGTAAGAAGCAAGAGCTGACCGCTGACGAGATCCGCAGCCATATTGATGCTGATAAAGTTGTGACTAAACTGGCATTATGGTGGCAAGAGCGTATCGAGTTCATCTTAGCCGAAGACGGCAGTATCAAGCGACTCAAGTTTTCTGATGAACTTAAAGACCAGAACGACGATATCCCACGTGAAGACCAAGCAGCGCGCTTTGACGCGGATTTCTCTTTGTTGTGTGGTGAGCTAAGCGCATTCTTACCTAATCTATACGAATGCCTAGGTGGCTTACCTCACCCTAACGCTTAATCTCTTTGGTGCTCGGACTGTCCGAGCACCTTTTTCAATTCCCTCACCTTAGTTATGGACTTTTTCCTAGTCACAAGTCACATTTTGGCGTAAAATTTGCGCCCCCGATCCCACGAGGTGGAATCGGCCTGACTTGAGATCAGATTAAGAGAATTACACATGACTGAGAAAGCATTCGTACCAGAGCTACTGTCACCTGCAGGTAGCCTTAAAAACATGCGTTACGCATTTGCCTACGGCGCAGACGCGGTATACGCAGGCCAACCTCGTTACAGCCTTCGCGTACGTAACAACGAGTTCAACCACGAAAACCTAAAAATCGGTATCGATGAAGCCCATGCCCTTGGCAAAAAGCTTTACGTGGTTTGTAACATCCAACCGCACAACTCTAAGCTAAAAACCTTCATCCGCGATCTTAAACCTGTGGTTGAAATGGGCCCAGACGCACTGATCATGTCTGACCCAGGTCTAATCATGATGGTTCGCGAAGCCTTCCCTGAAATGCCAATTCACCTGTCTGTACAGGCGAACGCAGTTAACTGGGCAACCGTGAAGTTCTGGGCAGCAAACGGTGTTGAGCGTGTGATTGTTTCTCGTGAGCTTTCTCTGGAAGAGATCGAAGAAATTCGCGAGCACTGTCCTGAGACCGAACTCGAAGTGTTCGTGCACGGTGCTCTATGTATGGCTTACTCTGGTCGTTGCCTACTGTCTGGCTACATCAACAAACGTGACCCTAACCAAGGTACATGTACCAATGCATGTCGTTGGGAATACAAGGTTGAAGAAGGCAAAGAAAACGACACTGGCGACATCGTTGAGAAGTTCGACCCAGCACAAGCGCAAGCAGTTGAAGTTCAAGACGAGCGTCCTGAAACGACAATCGGTCGTGGTAAGCCAACTGATGAAGTAGTTCTACTCTCTGAAGCACACCGCCCAGAAGAGAAGATGGCGGCGTATGAAGATGAGCACGGCACTTACATCATGAACTCAAAAGACTTGCGTGCAATCCAACACGTTGAGCGCCTGACGAAGATGGGGGTTCACTCACTCAAGATTGAAGGCCGTACTAAGTCTTTCTACTACTGTGCTCGTACCGCTCAGGTCTACCGTAAAGCGATTGATGATGCGGTTGCAGGTAAACCATTCGATGAGAGCCTAATGACCACGCTAGAAAGCCTAGCTCACCGTGGCTACACAGAAGGTTTCCTACGTCGTCACACGCACGATGCTTATCAAAACTACGATTACGGTTACTCCGTTTCTGACGCTCAACAGTTTGTTGGTGAATTCACGGGCAAACGTCGTGGTGATCTGGCTGAAGTTGAAGTGAAAAACAAATTCGTTGTCGGTGACAGCCTTGAGCTTATGACGCCAAAAGGCAACGTTATCTTCACCCTTGAAGCAATGGAAAACCGTAAGTCACAGCAAATCGAGGACGCAAAAGGAAACGGCCACTTCGTATTCATTCCAGTTCCAGAAGATATGGATCTAGAATACGGCCTATTAATGCGTAACCTAAACTCAGGTCAGGATACTCGTAACCCGACAGGTAAATAAGCCATGGCGTTACTGATCACCGATAAGTGCATTAACTGCGATATGTGTGACCCTGAGTGCCCAAATGGCGCGATTACCATGGGTGACACTATCTTTGAGATCGATCCCGATCTCTGCACTGAGTGTAAAGGTCACTACGATAAGCCAACGTGTCAGTCTGTGTGTCCGATTACGAAATGTATCATCACAGATCCAAACCACGTCGAGACTGATGAAGAGCTCCTCGAAAAGTTCGTCATCATTCAAGGTTTAGCTTAATTAGAAACGCCGCTCACTGAGCGGCGTTTTTATTTCTGCCCGATTATTTATAACTTAGCTCTGTCGCCTTTCCCTTAAATATTCGATACACCGCAAAGGTATAAAGTAAGATCATTGGCATAACAACCATCACGCCATAACCCACAATCATCAAGGTTGCTGGCGAAGACGCCGCGTCTTGAGCTGTCATGATTCCCGGGACCACTTCAGGGAAAAAACTGTACGCCAAGCCCAAGAAACTCAGGGCGAAAATCAGTGTGACACCAAAGAAAGGCCAACGTACGCCAAGATCATTAACCATAGGAACTTGGCGTAAGTAGCGATCCACTAAGAATATAGTCGCCAACACAACCAAAGGAATAGGGGCAAGCAATAAGATCTCAGGGAAGCTAAACCAGCGCAAAGCGACTTGTTCACTCACCACTGGATTGACAACACTCACCACTAAAATTCCTATCGCAGCAAGCCAACCCGCACGTCTCGACCAACGAGCCGATCGGATCTGTAATTCCCCTTCCGTTTTGAGCACCAACCACGCACCGCCGATGTAGACATAGGCCGCTGTGACACACAATGCGCTTAACCACGCAAATCCCAATGCTTCTGTGCTTTGTTCAAAGCCCATAATGTAACGACCGACCATATAGCCTTGAGTCAGTGCCGTGACTAACGATCCAATACGGAAACACCAATCCCAACGCGGTTTGTGGTCGGCGTTCGCTTTAGCACGAAAGTCGAAAGCAACACCGCGCATGATTAACGCAATCAGCATAATCGCAGTGGGTAGATAGAGCTCAGTGAGAATCACACTGTGCGCGGTTGGAAAAGCAATCAGCAAAATACCAACCGCAAGGACCAACCAAGTTTCATTGGCATCCCAAAATGGTCCGATCGAGGCAATCATTCTATCGCGCTGGGCTTCACTGTCGCTTGGCAGCAGAATCCCCACGCCCAAATCATAACCATCGAGCACAGCGTACATAAAGACCGAGAAGCCAAGCAGCAGCAGATAAATTTCAGGTAGGTGGTCTAACATGAAGACGCCTCTTGTTGGGTTAAAGAAACTTGATGGGCAGTCACGTCTTTACGTGCTAAATAAAACAGAGTGTGGATATAAGCCACCAGCAAAGCGGCATAGATAGCTAAATACATCAACAAGGAAATCATCACACTACTGCTCGCAACCGTTGTGACCGCCTCTGAGGTACGTAATACCCCACTCACAAGCCAAGGCTGGCGACCAATTTCCGTCACATACCAACCAGCTAATGTCGCAGCCCAACCAGAGAAAGTCATCGCCAACACAATATAGAGGTAAGGTTTAGGCAACGCTTTTTTGCGCGCCACCTTCACGGCGCCATACCAGCTGACCAATAACATCAATACACCCACACCGACCATGATTCTAAAGCCAAAAAACAGCGGTTTTACTGGTGGGTGATCAGGCGCGAATTCGTTTAAACCTTGAATTTCTCCCTCTAGATCATGGGTCAGGATTAAGCTTGCTAACTTAGGAATTCCGATGGCTAAATCATTACTGCGAGTCTCTTCGTTCGGCATCGCAAACAATAATAAGGGCGCACCTTGCTCGGTTTCCCACACACCTTCCATTGCCGCAATCTTAGCGGGCTGATGTTCTAGTGTGTTCAAGCCATGCAAGTCACCAACTAAAATCTGCAGCGGAATAAACCCTGCCGCGGCAAGCAGCGATACTTTTAAGCCTAACTTGGCCGCGCGATGATTCGGCTGCTTGATCACTTGATAAGCCGAAATACCGGCAATTAGGAAACTTGCTGTTAACGCAGAGGCCAGCAAAGTATGGGCAAAGCGGTAAGGCAACGAAGGATTGAGGATCACTTCTTTCCAACTGGTGACATGCACAATGCCATCAATCACTTCATAACCACTTGGCGTGTGCATCCAACTATTGAGCACCAATATCCAAAATGCCGACATGCTGGTTCCAATCGCAACCAGCACAGTCGCTAGAGTATGAAACCAATCTGGCACTCGGCCACGACCAAACAACATTACCCCAAGGAAAGTCGCCTCCATAAAGAAAGCCGTCATCACTTCATAGCCAAGCAATGGCCCTGCAACATTGCCAACTCTTTCCATAAATCCGGGCCAGTTAGTACCGAACTGGAAACTCATGGTGATACCAGATACCACACCAAGCGCGAAAGTCAGGGCAAATATTTTGACCCAAAAATAGTAAACATCCAGCCATACTGGAGCCTGAGTACGCTTGTAACGCCACTTAAAGAACACCAACATCCAGGCTAAAGCAATAGTGATGGTGGGAAAAAGAATATGAAAACTGATATTTGCTGCGAATTGGATTCGAGACAGCATGAGGGTATCGAACATCTTGGTTCCTCAAAGACTCGTCGTGCTCTTTCGAGCGCTTAAATGTAATTTAATTACGCAAAAGACCACGATTTGGATTCATTTAAAGAGAAAAACCGTCAAACGGCCGATCTCTGACAATGATTTATATCAAGTAGAGGAAGGAAAGGAGTGGACTAAATTATCTCAAAAGCCCGCAAATAGTGGCAAAAAGTGACGATAAGAAAGGAAATGTAACCATTAAAAGATAAAAAATGACTTTTCGGCAATACCTGATTCTGGCTTCGCAATATGTGAAATAAAATTACAAAAAACCAGATAAAAGGTATGGGTATCGCGATGCTAGCTGTCTTTAATTTCTAACAACTTTACGCACTGGCTTGGAAGCGCTTTGGGCTTTTTCTTTTTGGGCTTGCTCGTGGCCGCTTTTGGTGCCGCAGGTTTTGGTTGTGGCTTCCAACTCGCTAATTCCGCACCGCAACCATCGCCAGCAGGAGGAGCTGCTTGAGGTTGACAGGAACTGCTGCCTTGCGGGCATTTCAGTCTTACATGCATGTGATAATGATGCCCCCACCACGGTCGTACTTTACGTAGCCATTGGCGATCACCCTGCCCCTCTGTGGCGCATAACTTTTCTTTAATCACTGGATGCACAAAAATACGTGCGACCTGTTGATCTTGGGCCGCCATTTTAACCAGCTCGAAATGGCGATGATCCCAGTTACTCTTCAGCAATCGGTATTGTTGCAAGTTCACCATGCTCAAAGGTTCAGGTTGAGACAACTGCTGAGCAGACAGTTTGTCGTCCGCTAGCTTCAGCCAGATATCGATATCCAACCCAGTTTGATGACTTGAGTGGCCTGAAGAAAAACGCCCACCTTGAGGTAAGGACATGTCGCCGATAAGAATATGAGTCGCCAATTGTTGCTGAGCAAGGTTGGCTAACCGCTCAACAAAACTGACCGCATCAGGATGGCCATAATAGCGCTCACGTTGACTTCGCAGTACTTGATAGCCTTGTCCATCTAATGGCAACGATGCTGCGCCAGTCAAACAGCCATTGGCGTAGCTGCCGATCGCATCGGGCGCATGCTGTGAAGGCGCTGATTTTTGCTCCCAAGGGCTGGCATTAAGAAACGGAGTAAATAAAAGACCTGTCAGAGCCCAAGCTCGCATCGAATGACCTAAGTTGAACATATTGAGCTCCTTCTTGCTTTCCTTTCGCTGGCGCTAGTAATGTTCGCCGTTGTCGTAATACCCTTTCGCCTCAAGCGCATTGAAAATAACCGCGACATCCACATCTTCACCGATCATCCCACGGACTTGGCGAGTAATAATGCCAGCAACAGCATCTTGTGTTTCTTGGCCGCGATCAAACCACAACACTTCGACAAATGGATACGCTTGACTCACTTCACCTTCATGATAAAACGTCGTGTAGATATATTCGAAGGTAAAGTCCTCTCGAGGGCAGTCCATATGCGGTTGCAGTTCATCGATAAGAGACTTAGACAGAGTTTGCACAGTTTGTGGCTCTACAGCACGAAAACGTAAATGTGGCATCATTTGCTTCCTTTTATTATTTGTTTGGCCATCATACCAAGTTCTTGCCCATTGTCTCGATAGACACTCTTTTACGAGAGGTTTGTGGATAATGATTAATCTATCTCGTCGTTCAGGCGCTCAAGATTAGGGCGCAGCGTTAACGTCATCATCTCTCCATCGCTGTGCAAAATGGCCTGCCACTTGGTATGAGTCCAATCCATTTCACGAACGGCCTCTTGGGGGAAACGATTGAGAAACTGAATCAGCGCCTTATCGACCTGATTACGCTGCTTGGTCGATTTAGCCAGTCGTAGAGCTTCAGTGACATTAAAGCTCTCATTAGCGATAGAAATTCGATCCAATTGAAAGCCGTCTCTACGTAAATTGAGTTGAACCTCGCTAAGCTGATGAGCCGAATAAGGCGCCAATAAAGTTAAGTTAACCGTATCTGCGGTTATGACCAATTCGGCATAGAAGGATAGGCGATAGTAGCCGAACTCATCTAAACAATAACGTAGCTCACGTTCCCCACAAGCATACCAATCACTGCCCTCCACCTGTTGGCGTAACTGTTCTTGGCTCAAACTCGCTAATGAATTTAACCCTGCCTGAGCCTGGAAAGTCGCAATGAGTAATATGCAATACAGCCGAACAATACGCATAGAGTCTCCATAAAAAACAAAGCCGCTGACAAGTCAGCGGCTTTTCTGTTCATGTATGCCTTATGGCATCTCGTCGAACTCTGCACCCTCTTTTTCTACTTGAGGTGGCATTAGGTGTTCTTTGGTAATACCTAGTTTCAATGCCAGTGCCGAGGCAACATAGATTGAAGAGTACGTACCTACCGTAATACCCAGTAGAAGTGCGGTAGCAAAGCCGTGAATCAACGCACCGCCTTGAGTAAACAGGGCGATAACTACGAACAAGGTCGTACCAGAGGTAATCAAAGTACGGCTCAATGTTTGTGTAATTGAGCTGTTCATGATGTCAGCGGGTTCACCTTTACGCATCTTACGGAAGTTTTCTCGGATACGGTCGAATACAACAATGGTATCGTTGAGCGAGTAACCAACCACCGTCAGCAATGCCGCCACAATAGTCAGGTCAACCTCAATCTGCATTAACGAGAATACGCCAAGAGTGATGATCACGTCGTGTGCCAGTGCCAATACCGCACCCGCAGCCAAACGCCACTCAAATCGTACCGAAACGTAAATCAAAATACAGATGAGTGAAACCAGAATCGCAAGACCACCCGCCTCAGTCAGCTCATCACCAACATTAGGGCCGACAAACTCGATACGACGCATTTCAACGCTTTCACCCGTGCCATCTTTGATTGCAGAAAGAATCTGGTTACCCAAAGTCTCACCAGCAACATCATCGCGAGGACGAAGACGTACCATAACATCGCGCGCGCTACCGAAGTTTTGCACTGTTGCATCACCAAAGCCTTTGGCTTCAAGTGCACCACGAATTTCTTCTAGGTTTGCTGGCTGTTCGAAGCCCACTTCGATCAAGGTACCACCGGTAAAATCTAGACCCCAGTTCAACCACTTGGTTGATAGAGTAAAGATAGAAGCACCAATCATCAAAATTGAGAACACGAATGCCAGCTTCGACCAACGCATAAAGTCGATCGTTTTTTCTGCTTTTAGAATCTGAAACATACTAATTCCTAGCCTTAGATCGACAGTTTGTTGATTCGCTTACCGCCATACATCAGGTTCACGACACAACGTGTACCGACAATAGCTGTAAACATTGAAGTAAGGATACCGATAGACAGCGTTACCGCGAAACCTTTGATTGCGCCTGTACCCACAGCAAACAGAATGATTGCGGTAATCAATGTGGTGATGTTGGCATCAGCAATAGTACTGAAGGCGTTCGCATAACCTTGGTGAATCGCTTGCTGAGGGTTACGCCCTTCGCGCAGCTCTTCACGAATCCGCTCAAAGATAAGAACGTTGGCATCGACTGCCATACCGACCGTTAGAACGATACCAGCGATACCAGGGAGCGTCATCGTCGCGCCTGGAATCATCGACATCACACCGATAATCAGGACTAAGTTTGCCATCAGCGCCATGTTGGCAATAAAGCCAAACTTACGGTAGTAAAGCAGAGTAAATAGCATTACTGCGACCATACCCCAGATACACGCTTGAATACCCATGTCGATATTCTGCTGACCCATAGAAGGACCAATCGTACGCTCTTCTACGATAGAAATAGGCGCGATCAGAGCACCTGCACGCAATAGTAGCGCGAGGTTATGAGCTTCAGCGGCAGAGTCGATACCAGTAATACGGAAGTTACGACCTAGCGCAGATTGAATCGTTGCTTGGTTAATCACTTCTTCGTGCTTAGATAGAATGACTTTGCCTTCAGGTGTACGACGGCCACTGTCTTTATACTCAGCGAACACGGTAGCCATCAGCTTGCCAATGTTTTTCTTCGAGAATGCAGACATCTTGTTACCACCTTCACTATCAAGTGAGATGTTAACTTGCGGACGACCATATTCATCGACACTTGAGCTTGCATCTGTGATGCTTTGACCACCAAGAATCACGCGCTTCTTAAGAACGACAGGGCGACCGTCACGATCTTGCTTAATTTCGCTGCCTGCTGGTGCACGGCCATTAGCGGCTGCCGCTAAGTCAGCACTTGCATCAACTTCACGGAACTCAAGCGTTGCCGTCGCACCTAAAATTTCTTTCGCGCGAGCTGTATCTTGAACACCTGGCAGTTCAACCACAATGCGACTAGCACCTTGACGTTGAACCAACGGCTCAGCCACACCCAGTTCGTTTACACGATTACGTAGGATGGTGATGTTTTGCTCAACGGCGTAGTTGCGAATTTCAGTTAGGCGTTGCTCAGTAAAGGTTGCTGTCAGTGCAAAGCGACCATTAGAGTCTGAATCAACAAAGATCATGTCCGGATGGTTTTGCTTTAGCAGAGCTTCCGCTTCCGCCAGCTGCTCAGCATTACGCAGCAACACCTCTACCCCTTCCTTGCCGGAAGGACGGATAGCACGGTAACGAATTTTTGCTTCACGCAGCTCGCTACGGAACGCTTCTTCTTGCTGACCAACGAGCTTTTCCATCGCAGCATCCATATCCACTTCCATCAAGAAGTGAACACCACCACGTAGGTCGAGACCTAGTTTCATCGGTGCGGCGCCGATTGACTCAAGCCAATCCGGTGTTGCTGGAGCGAGGTTAAGAGCAACAATTTTGTCTTTGCCAAGCGCTTCGTTGATTACGTCACGCGCACTGATTTGCGTATCAGTGTCAGAGAAACGTACGAGAATGGATCCATTTTCTAGAGCAATGGATTTATGAGATAAGCCCTGTTCATCAAGAGCTTGGGTTACAGAATCCAGCGTTGACATATCAACAGAGGCGCCACGCGCCCCTGTAACTTGAATTGCCGGATCTTCACCGTAAATATTTGGAAGTGCGTACAATGCCGCGATAGCAATGGTAAACATCACCATCAGATACTTCCATAAAGGGTATCGGTTTAGCACAGCGGAGATCCTTTAGCTGTTTATAGAGACTTTAGCGTACCTTTTGGTAGCACTGCAGTAACGAAGTCTTTCTTGATAACAACTTCATTATTTGTGTTCAGCTCGATAGAGATGTAGTCGTTGTCTTCTGCGATTTTCGTGATTTTACCCACTAGGCCACCGCTGGTTAGAACTTCATCACCCTTACCCATAGAGCTCATAAGACTCTTGTGCTCTTTAACACGCTTAGCTTGTGGACGGTAGATCATGAAGTAGAAGATCACCGCGAACATACCTAACATGATTAGCATTTCAAAACCGCCGCCTGCTGGTGCGCCTTCTGCTGCTGCGTGAGCTTGAGAAATAAACATTAAAACATCCTCTAGTATTTTTATTAATGTCCAAGTTGGGCTTTCGCAATTTAGTTTCAAGTCCGAGAGTGACTAATAGAGATCGCTCTCTCAAAAATAGCTTGCGTCTGCCTACTTTATTAGCAAAAGCCTCTGGCAAAATGCCAAAGGCTTTGAATCTTTATATCGTGTCAATTATTGCTCTTTTGATAGCGGCGGCACTTCACGGCCACGACGCTCATAGAACTCTTTCACGAACTCATCGAAACGATCTTCATCAATTGCGCTACGAATGCTTTCCATTAGGCGTTGGTAGTAACGCAGGTTATGGATTGTATTTAAGCGCGCACCTAGAATTTCGTTACAACGCTCTAAGTGGTGAAGGTACGACTTAGAGTAATTTTGACAAGTGTAACAGTCACAATGCGGATCCAGTGGTGTTGTATCCGTTTTGTGTTTCGCATTACGGATCTTGATCACACCCCCCGTCACAAACAGGTGGCCATTTCGCGCATTTCGCGTTGGCATTACACAGTCGAACATATCGATGCCGCGACGAACACCTTCAACCAAGTCTTCTGGTTTGCCGACACCCATTAGGTAACGAGGCTTATCTTCCGGCAATTGTGGACATGTGTGCTCAAGAATACGGTGCATGTCTTCTTTCGGCTCACCAACGGCTAGGCCACCAACCGCGTAACCATCAAAACCAATGTCAGTTAGGCCTTTTACAGACACATCACGCAGATCTTCGTACACACCGCCTTGAACGATACCAAATAGGTTGTTCGGGTTTTCTAGTTTATCGAAGTGATCACGAGAACGCTGTGCCCAACGTAGTGACATTTCCATCGACTTCTTCGCTTCATCGTGCGTCGCTGGGTATGGCGTACACTCGTCAAAGATCATTACGATATCTGAACCTAGGTCTTTCTGGATTTCCATCGACTTCTCAGCGTCCATGAAGATCTTGTCACCGTTTACTGGGTTGCGGAAATGTACCCCTTCCTCAGTGATGGTGCGCATCTTACCAAGGCTGAATACTTGGAAACCGCCTGAATCAGTAAGAATAGGACCGTGCCAGTTCATAAAATCGTGCAGGTCACCATGCATTTTCATGATTTCTTGACCTGGGCGTAGCCATAGGTGGAAAGTGTTACCTAGCAGTATTTCAGCACCCGTGCCTTTTACTTCTTCAGGCGTCATACCTTTAACCGTGCCGTAGGTACCCACTGGCATAAATGCTGGTGTTTGAACTGTGCCACGTTCGAAGGTCAGTTGACCACGACGTGCAACACCGTCTTTTTTCTTAAGATCGAATTTTAACTTCACGAAGCCTCCGGTTGTCAGAGAAACAGTCTGACGATATTTTCGGGATTATCCCATTGTAGGAGCGGTCGCCTTCCGTGCGAGATGCAAAATAACCGATTATTCTGCTTCCTAGCGTACTGCTAGCACTCGTAAACAGTAAATTTTAAAAAAGCTTACTAGCAAAATATTACGCTTTAAGAGCAAGGAAAAAGCGCGGAGCTTACGAATGTAAGTGAGCACTTTTGACGCAGCTATTGAAGCGTAAGATACAGCTAGTCCGTTTTTTTCTTGATGAACATCGAATCACCATATGAGAAGAAGCGGTACTTATTCTCTACAGCGTGTTTGTAAGCGTTCATCGTATTTTCATAGCCTGCGAATGCACTGACTAGCATGATCAGTGTCGATTCTGGCAGGTGGAAGTTAGTGATCAAACAATCAACTAACTGATATTCGTAACCAGGGAAGATGAAGATCTCGGTATCGCCGAAGAAAGGCACGAGTTCGGTACCTTTTTTGATCGCATCTTGCGCCGCACTTTCTAGAGAGCGCACAGACGTTGTACCTACCGCAATGATACGGCCTCCACGCGCTTTCGTCGCTTGAATAGCATCCACCACTTCTTGCGGTACTTCAACGTACTCAGCGTGCATGTGGTGCTCATTAATATTGTCGACTTTAACCGGCTGGAATGTCCCTGCACCAACGTGCAAAGTGACATAAGCAAACTCTGCCCCTTTCGCTTTGATCTTCTCAAGCAAAGGCTCATCAAAATGAAGGCCCGCTGTCGGTGCTGCAACTGCACCCGGCTTTTCATTGTAAACCGTTTGGTAGCGCTCTTTGTCTGAGTCTTCATCTGGACGGTCAATATAAGGAGGAAGAGGCATGTGACCAATCTCTTCCAGTACCGCCAACACATTCTGTTCAGCGTTAAACTTCAGCTCGAACAGTGCATCATGACGCGCGACCATTTCCGCTGAATATTCGTCGTTTTCGCCAATAAAAATCGTCGACCCCGGCTTCGGTGATTTAGAGCAGCGAACGTGCGCGAGGATGCTCTTCTCATCGAGAACTCGTTCAACCAGCACCTCAAGCTTACCGCCTGACTCTTTACGGCCAAACATACGCGCTGGAATCACGCGAGTATTATTGAAAACCACCAGATCACCCGGCTGTACTTGGTCCAGCACATCGGTAAACGTGCCATCAACGAGTTCCCCCGTGTTGCCATCCATTTGCAGTAGACGGCTAGCAGTACGTTCAGGTTGAGGGTAACGAGCAATAAGCTCATCCGGTAAATCAAAATGGAAATCTGATACTTGCATGTTACTAAATCTTTTGTCGTGGTTTCTTTTATCGTGATGAAAGCCGAGCTGATTCTGTCACAAACAGACGACGAGTTTTTCGCAGCCGACTAGTATATTGCGCATGGGAGCAATATCAAGAAAAGAGATGTGAATTATTGTAATCATTTGCACAAATTTACCATCAATCCTTCACTAAATTGTCTGGTAATCCTCACCAGTTGATTTACCGCAAAAAAGTCGCAGTTATAGCAGCAAAAACGCGTTTAGCTCTCAAACTCAGAGTAAGAAAGTCACTATATTTAAAGAGCCAAGAATAATAATCAGGAGGCAGCCATGATTAAGGTAGAAGACATGATGACGCGAAATCCGCACACGCTTCTTCGCTCTCATAACCTCGCCGACGCCAAACATTTAATGGAGGCTTTGGATATTCGCCACGTGCCTATTATCGATGCAGATAGAAAGCTACTCGGCGTCGTCTCTCAACGTGATGTCCTTGCCGCTCAAGAATCCAGCCTACAGAAACTTCCAGAAAATCAATCCTACACGCTCAATACTCCGCTCTTTGAAGTGATGAAAACCAGCATTATGTCGGTCGCCCCACAAGCGGGATTAAAAGAAAGCGCCATCTACATGCAAAAACATAAGGTGGGATGTTTGCCTGTGGTCGAAAAAGGCCAGCTGGTCGGCATTATTACCGACAGCGATTTTGTTGCGATTGCCATTAACTTACTCGAACTTCAAGAAGAAGTTGAGCCGGAAGAGATCGAGACCGAGACCGTCGAGCCACAAGAGATCAATTGAGTCTCTACACTTCAAGGATAAGCGCTAGGAAGACTTACATCTTAGTGCTTATCTTCGCTTCTCATCTGAAAGCAGCACACCTTCATTTAGACTTGTGCCAAATTAAACTAATTTACTATCCCACAAGTGTCATAATTTAATTATAATTTACTAACAATTATAAAAATAATATCAACACGTCAGTTCCGTCTCATAACAATCATTTATACAGACAGACAGGAACATAGGTATGAGCCTTAAAAAACTATTAACCTTGGGGTTTGGAGTAATCCTAGGCCTAATATTAATCATCTCGATTGTTGCTTCGCTGCGTTTTTACCAATCAAGCAATGGGTTTAATACCTACCGAGCACTCGCACTAACCAGTGTTTCAACAGGCCGTATTCAAGCCAACATCCTTGAAGCGCGCTTAGCGGCACTCAAATACATCAACAGCCACGATGTGGCCAATATCGCTGAGCTCAACAAGCGAATTGAAACCTCGATCGCTTTAATCGAGGAGGTCCTCGACTCCCATATCGACGACTTGCACAAAAACGAATTTATTACCATTGAAAAGCAATTGGCTGAGTACCAACGTGGCTTTAACAAGGTGATTCAACTTGTCAATCAGCGCAATCAGTTGGTGAGTAATCAACTCGACCCCGCCGGCCTCAATATGCGCCAGTCAGTGACGAACATAATGAACCAAGCAAATGCTGAGGACGACCTAGACGTGGCAGTCAGTGCCGGGACTTTGCAACAGCACCTGCTACTTTCTCGACTCTATGCGTCTAAATTCCTAACCAGTAACGAACAAAAAGACGCTGAGCGAGCGAAGAAGGAGTTCGCCCTGGTGGATACGCTTGCTGCGACGGTAGAAGATCAACTGATGTCAAATGAACAAATTAACTATTTACGCGAGTTTAGTCAGGCATTTGTTCAGTACCGACAAACCTTTGATCAGGTCGTTGATACCATCAATGAACGTAACAGTACCATTGCCAATACGTTAGATGTCATGGGCGCTTCCGCAGCCAAAACCATCGAAGAGATCAAACTGGCCACAAAAGATACTCAAGATGCGTTGGGCCCAGAAATGGTGGATCGTTTCTCCAGTGCACAAGCCGTCTTGATGGTACTGTCTGCCGTGGTCATTGTTATGGCATTGGGTATTGCGGTGGCTATCTATCGCAATGTACTTAAAGTGGTGGGTGGTGAGCCAAGCGATATTCAAGCCATTGTGGCAGAAGTCGCCTCAGGTGATTTATCGACTCAAATCCAAACTACAGGCAAAGAAACCGGCATCTACGCCAATATCTTACAGATGCGTACCGAGCTGCGCCGAATCATCGATGGCTTCCACCAGATCTCTGACAATGTTTCCTCTTCTTCAATGTCGCTGAATGGCATCATGGTAGAGACGGAAAACAACGCTCAGCAAGAACTCAGCCAAGTCGAACAAATTGCTACCGCAATCAACGAGCTTTCGAGCACTGCGGCTGAAGTCAGCCAAAACGCAGCCAACGCAGAAAGCGCCGCTAGCGATGCAACCAACAATGTGGTGGAAGGGGGTCGAATCCTTGATGCTTCAGATGAGGTATCGAGCAAAGTCGACAACTCGATTGAGGAAACATCGAAAATCGTCAATCAATTGCAAGAATACTCAGTCGAAATTGGTACCGTTGTGGAAGTTATCAACTCGATTTCAGAGCAGACTAACTTACTTGCTCTGAATGCGGCAATCGAAGCCGCGCGAGCCGGTGAACAAGGGCGTGGGTTTGCAGTGGTTGCTGATGAAGTTCGTTCACTTGCAGCAAAAACTCAGCAATCGACAGTGGATATTCAAGACATTATTTCTCGCCTACAAGCGCAAGCAAAAGATGCCAATGAATACATGCAGTCCAATCTAGCCTTAGCGGAAGATTCACGTAACTACAGTGAGCAACTTCGTTCGGCGTTTGCCTCGATCACTCAGTCTGTATCAATGATTTCAGATATGAACACCCAAGTGGCTACCGCTTCAGAAGAGCAGTCAGGAGTGACGCATGATATTTCCGAGAACGTATCGCACACCTTTGATTTGGTGAACAAGAACGTCTCCGGTATTCAAGACAGCAAACATGCCAGTGATGAACTGTCTAACTTGGCAGTCAAACAGAAGGATTTGTTGGGCTTCTTTAAACTCTAGACAAAAAAAGAGCGGCCTGCGCCGCTCAAAACATGTCAAAGTTTATGCCTAAACAGAATATCTGTACCTAAAAATCAAGAGAGTGAATGCCTGACTCTTCACTCTCTTGAGCGGTACTAAATGGCTAAGGGATTAAAATTGGTCCTCTTCAGTTGAACCGGTTAGAGCCGTTACCGATGAGTTACCACCTTGAATCGTATTGGTCATCTTATCGAAGTAACCCGTACCTACCTCTTGCTGGTGCGCTACGAAGGTGTAACCTTTCTCAGCAGCTTGGAACTCTGGGCGTTGTACTTTCTCAACGTAGTGACGCATACCCTCACCCTTCGCATAATCATGCGCCAGTTCAAACATGTTGAACCACATGTTATGGATACCCGCTAGAGTGATGAACTGGTACTTGTAGCCCATGTCAGACAGCTCTTGTTGGAACTTAGCAATGGTCTCTGCGTCCAGATTCTTCTCCCAGTTGAATGAAGGAGAACAGTTGTATGCAAGCAATTGGTCTGGGTACTCAGCATGAATGGCTTCAGCAAACTTACGCGCTTCTTCCAGACACGGAGTTGCCGTTTCACACCAGATTAGGTCTGCGTAAGGCGCGTACGCTAGGCCGCGAGCGATTGCTTGGTCGATGCCAGCACGCACACGGTAGAAACCTTCTTGAGTACGCTCACCTTGAATGAAGTCTGCATCGTATGGATCGCAGTCTGAAGTGATTAGGTCTGCAGCGTTCGCATCAGTACGTGCGATAACAAGAGTTGTGGTACCTGAAACGTCTGCCGCGAGACGAGCAGCAACCAGTTTTTGCACCGCTTCTTGAGTAGGAACAAGAACTTTACCGCCCATGTGACCACACTTCTTCACTGACGCTAATTGGTCTTCGAAGTGAACACCGGCTGCGCCCGCATCAATCATCGACTTCATCAGTTCGTAAGCGTTAAGTACACCACCAAAGCCCGCTTCTGCATCCGCGACGATAGGTAGGAAGTAATCAATACCGCCTTCATCTGCTGGAGACTTGCCGTTTGACCATTGGATTTGGTCTGCACGGCGGAATGAGTTATTGATACGTTTCACTACTGATGGAACCGAATCCACTGGGTACAGAGATTGGTCAGGGTACATGGTTGATGCTGTGTTGTTATCTGCCGCTACCTGCCAGCCTGATAGGTAAATCGCTTCGATACCCGCTTTCGCTTGTTGTACAGCCTGACCACCCGTTAGAGCACCAAGACAGTTTACGTAGCCTTTCTTAGCGTCCCCGTTGACTAGTGACCACAGCTTGTCGGCACCACGTTGGGCGATGGTATTTGCAGGTACCATAGAGCCTCGTAGTTCAACGACTTCTTCAGCCGTGTATGGGCGTTTTACATTTTTCCAGCGTGGGTTAGTTGCCCAATCTTTTTCTAGAGCTTCAATTTGTTGGCGGCGAGTTAAGTTAGTCATCGGTCTATCCCTCTATTGATGAGCGCTTCTTATTTGGTGGTCGGCGCTGTGGTTTTTTTTCCTTTGGCGGTACATCCATCTCCGCCGCAGAACATTCACGTTATTGGTTTGGTTTTACTAATTTGTTTAGTCCAGATAGTCGTAACCTGGAATGGTTAAGAAATTGGTCAGCTCGTCACTGGTGGTCAGTTTCGCCATCAACTTAGCGGCTTCTTCAAAGCGGCCCGCTTGATAGCGCTCCTCACCGATTTCCTGTTTGACGACGTTAATTTCTTCACTTAGATATTGTTCGAACAAGGCTTTTGTCACGGTCTGGCCGTTATCCAATGATTTTCCATGTTGAATCCATTGCCAAATCGAAGCGCGGGAGATTTCAGCGGTCGCGGCATCTTCCATCAAGCCATAGATAGGGACACAACCGTTACCGGAGATCCATGCTTCGATGTACTGCAAAGCGACGCGAATGTTATGGCGCATACCATGTTCAGTAATATCGCCCTCGCACGGAGCAAGTAGATCTTCTGCCGCCACCGGCGCGTCTTGTTGACGAGAAACATTCAGCTGGTTAGTACGCTCACCCAACGCTTGGTCAAACACCACTAACGCCGTATCGGCAAGGCCAGGGTGAGCGACCCAAGTACCGTCGTGACCGTTGCTCGCTTCTAAAGACTTGTCGTTGTAGACCTTGTCCAATACTTGCTGATTAGTTTGCGGGTCTTTAGCTGGGATAAAGGCGGCCATTCCTCCCATAGCAAAAGCTCCACGTTTGTGACAGGTACGAACAAGTAAACGCGAGTATGCATTTAGGAACGGCTTGTCCATAGTCACCACCTGACGATCCGGCAATACGCGATCTGGGTGTTTTTTCAACGTTTTTATATAACTGAAGATGTAGTCCCAACGGCCACAGTTCAAACCAACGATATGCTCTTTAAGTGAGAATAAGATCTCATCCATCTCGAACACAGCGGGAAGGGTTTCAATCAATACCGTTGCTTTAATGGTGCCTGTGTCCAAACCGAAATAATCCTCGGTAAAGTGGAAGACTTGGCTCCACCACTGCGCCTCTTTGTGAGACTGCAACTTAGGAATGTAAAAGTAAGGGCCGCTGCCTTTTTTCAACAACGCTTTGTGGTTGTTGTAAAAGTAAAGCGCGAAGTCAAACAGCGCCCCGGGGATGATCTGACCGTTAAAGGTAACGTGTTTTTCTTTTAGATGTAGCCCACGCACACGGCAGATCAAAACAGCTGGGTTGTCATCCAGCGCATAGTGCTTACCATTCGCCGGGTTGGTGTAGTTAATGGTCCCATTAACTGCATCACGCAAATTAATTTGACCGTCCAACACCTTGTCCCAGGCGGGAGCCAAAGAGTCTTCAAAATCAGCCATGAATACTTTCACGTTAGCATTCAATGCGTTGATTACCATTTTTCGGTCCGTAGGCCCGGTAATTTCAACTCGGCGATCTTGCAGATCTTGTGGAATTCCCTGGATCTTCCAACTTCCTTCTCTGATATCTTGCGTATCCTCAAGAAAGTCCGGCAGCTCACCATCATCAATGCGTGCTTGCTTCTCTTCTCGAGCGGCGAGCAACTCATCAACCTGATTAGCGAACTTGTCACACAGCAGAGATAAAAAGGTTTGGGCTTCAACAGGGAAAATCGCCTGATGGTCTGGTGAAAGGGTACCAGTCACATCAAGCATGCCTTCGGTTAGAAAGGTTTCTTGGGCTTCTGTTGTTTTTTCTCTATCTGGTGTATTGGCAAGCATAGTTAAATTCCTTTCAAAGCTTATTTGGCCATAAGTTACATTTGTAACTATCAAACAACAAAGCAACTTCCTTATGAATCATTGTTCGCGACCAACTTGTTCTGTCTTCTGGCTCTACTTTCGCCAAGCTTGCTTCGGTTTGCAATCTAGACATAAGTCTTACTGGGCCTGCATTTAAGCTATAACAATAAGCGCTAGAGTAAAAGTACTAAAGTAAACAAAACGTTAAATTCAAAGTTTTATTCCGAACACTTCAAGTAATTGATTGCACCCCTCAAGATGTAACTAGTTACGTAATTTAATTACAGTAAAATTAGGGGTGTAAAATCGTTTCAAACGCACGTTTGATTTGGGTAAAAGTAGAGGGAAGCCTTTAGCAGCAAGGAGAATTGATGATATGCAACATCAACATCAAACAGGTGGTATTTTTTTATCTGTAAAATTCACATTGTGAAATTTCACAATTTAATGAAAGCTTCATCAAAAATATGCTGTGAAATTTTACAAGTTAAAGTTTACCGACAGGATAAAATGCTAAAAAGCGCACGATTAACAGTGCGCTTTTTGAAGAGAATTGAGCTTTACTGGCTAATACTTATCGCTAAAGCAGCTCTGACACGACTTCAGCTAATTGATTAAAAGTACTCACTCGAGATGAACTTGGACGCCAAACTAAGCCAATATGACGGTGTGCCTGCTGCCCTGGCGCATCAATCACGACTAAATTCTGGTTATCGATCAAGCCATGATCAATCGCCATTTGAGGAATAAAGGTCGTCCCCATACCATTAGCCACCATCTGCACCAAAGTATGCAAGCTGGTAGCTGAAAACGGGTTGATCTTCTCTTTTGCTGTCAATTGGCAAGCTGACACTGCATGTTCCGTTAAACAGTGCTCTTTCTCTAATAAGAAAACAAACTCGTCAGGCAAGTCGGCATATTTGATTGGGGTTTGTATCGCATCCGCCTGGTTTTGGCTGATGATCATCCGAAAAGGGTCATTCCCCACAATGCAGCTGTCCATGCCATCGATATCGACAGGCAGCGCAAGGATGAGCACATCCAACTCACCATGACGTAATGCGTCCAGCAAATTGGTTGTCGTGTCTTCGCGGAGTAAAAGGTTCAGCAACGGGAAACGTTGGTTAACCTCTTGAACTAAATCACACAATAAAAAAGGCGCAATCGTCGGGATACAGCCAACCCGTAGCTGCCCCTCCATTTCGTCACCTTGACACAACCGACCTAACTCAACCAAGTCTTGGCCTTTGGCTAATAACTCACGACCACTCTGAACCACCATCTCTCCAGCTTGGGTGAAAACCAGTGGGCTTTTCTTGTCCTTCTTTTCATAAAGAGGACACCCGATCAGCTCTTCTAGGTTTTGAATACCTTTACTCAGGGTGGATTGACTCACAAAGCACTTTTCTGCTGCTTCACTAAAGTGTCGCGTTTCGTGCAAAGTAATGAGGTAGTGTAACTGTTTAAGACTGGGCCATTTATTCATAAAACTATTTATAACTAACTAGTAGAAGTTGACCAAGTTAATGAATTCACACTTATCGTTTTTTTCGATTAACTTAATCTATTTAATTCGCTTTTTTCAATACTACAATCTGTACTATAGTTTGTCCCGAATAAACACGGACCGAACTGATATAACTCAAATCAGTTTGGAACTAACCATACTTTTTAGGAGCAAAAAAATGGTACTAGTAGGTCGTCAAGCCCCAGATTTTACTGCTGCAGCTGTTCTAGGTAACGGTGAGATCGTTGATAACTTCAACTTCGCAGAGTTCACTAAAGGTAAGAAAGCAGTTGTTTTCTTCTACCCACTAGACTTCACTTTCGTTTGCCCATCTGAGCTAATCGCTTTCGACAACCGTCTAGCTGATTTCCAAGCTAAAGGTGTTGAAGTAATCGGTGTTTCTATCGATTCTCAGTTCTCTCACAACGCATGGCGTAACACTGCTATCGAAGATGGCGGTATCGGTCAAGTTAAGTACCCACTAGTTGCTGACGTTAAGCACGAAATCTGTAAAGCATACGACGTAGAGCACCCAGAAGCAGGCGTTGCTTTCCGTGGTTCTTTCCTAATCGACGAAGACGGTCTAGTACGTCACCAAGTTGTTAACGACCTACCACTAGGCCGTAACATCGACGAAATGCTACGCATGGTTGACGCTCTTAACTTCCACCAGAAGCACGGCGAAGTTTGTCCTGCACAGTGGGAAGAAGGTAAAGCAGGTATGGACGCATCTCCAAAAGGTGTTGCAGCGTTCCTATCTGAGCACGCAGAAGACCTAAGCAAGTAATTTGCTTTAACACACCTAAGCTCAATGGGTGTGATGGTTGGACGATATAAAGCTAATTAAATAAAAAGCACTCAGTGCACAGCAAACGCCAATCAGTTCTAAGTAAAGTCTTAACGAAAAGCCCGAAGCACTGCTTCGGGCTTTTTTTCACTTAGATATAGGCGAAAAGACAACATATCGCTAAAGAGACAAAAAATATCGGCTTACAGACTTTCTCTATTTCTGCCCTTTAAAGTCTGCGAGGCTCTCTTTATGATGAGTCTAACTTGATTTTTCTAAGCGCAAGCAGCGCTTTTCGAATGAATACTTACATGGAGATTTAACATGGCTTACTTTTCTCTTGCCTTTGGTACAGCGACTAAAAACCGTGACGGCAAAATCATTGAAGCGTTTTTTCCAAACCCAGTGCTAAACCCTGGTGATGCACTTGTTGAAGCCGTTGCGAATGTTGCGGGCTACGAGCAAGGTAACCAAGCAATCGAAATTTCAGCAGCGCAAAGCGCTGAACTTGCCTCTGCATTCGAAGCACACGGTGATGCAGCGAACGCATCATTCGCGGCAAAAGCAGCAGAATCGGCCCAACCGCTTGTTCTCGTTGTTCTTGCAACTGATGAGAAACCAGCATCGGTTGCTGAAGGTTTCCTGAAACTACAACTGATCTCCAACCGCCTAGTTCAGCCACACGGCACAGTGCTAGATGGCATCTTTGGTCTACTGCATAACATCGCATGGACAAATGAAGGTCCAATCGACCTTCCAGAGCTTGCTGATCGCCAAATCGAAGCTCGCCTAGCGGGTCGTGCACTGTCTGTCGATTGTGTTGATAAATTCCCTAAAATGGTGGATTACGTGGTACCTGCAGGTATTCGTATCGCTGACACTTCTCGCGTTCGTCTTGGCGCACATGTGGGTGAAGGTACAACAGTAATGCACGAAGGTTTCATCAACTTCAACGCGGGTACAACAGGCGTAAGCATGGTTGAAGGCCGCATCTCTGCTGGTGTTGTTGTCGGTAACGGTTCGGATATCGGCGGTGGCGCTTCTATCATGGGTACCCTATCAGGTGGCGGTACTGTGGTTGTTTCAATCGGTGAGAACTCACTACTTGGCGCAAACGCAGGCCTTGGCTTCCCATTGGGTGACCGTTGTACGGTTGAGTCTGGTCTATATGTTACCGCAGGCTCGAAAGTTCGTATGCTTGACTCTTCAGGCCAAGAAGTTGAAGTCGTTAAAGCTCGCGACCTTGCTGGCGTATCCGATCTTCTATTCCGTCGTAACTCAGTGACGGGCCAAATTGAATGTCTGGCGAATAAATCAGCCGTAGAGCTTAACTCTGAGCTGCACAGCAACAACTAATTAAGCCCCACCTCTTTTAAGCCGAGCCTTGATGCTCGGCTTTTTTATGCTCTTCACGCCGCAACATCGACCGAATACTGCTTGCTGCAATCAACTTGTGAAAAGGAATGATTGCCTGCAAATAGATGGCCCCACAGAGAGTAAAAGTATCGACCTGAGTCGATAGGACAAACTTGCCAGAGTTTAGCTTCAACACCGAAAGGCTAACCTGGATATGTTTGTCCCGACTGGTACAGACAATTTCTTGATCACTGGAATAAGCCAATTGATGAATACCGCCCAACTCGTTGGTCATCAATTTCTGTAACGTAAGTGGCGTGATCTCAGGCGATGTCTCAAAACCCAATACGCCAACAATCTGATTTCGAAGCCGCATTAAACGTTCAATCCACGCAGGTAAGTGACCAAAAATGTCGAGGTACACCTGTTGAGGGGAGCGTAATTCATCCGCAACGACAAAACCAAAACTGTCACTAAAGCTCGCCTTAGGCGAATGATGACTTAACTGACTTTGGTTGGGTATTTCAACCATCTCAATTCGACTCATAATAGCGCCTTCATCATGTCCTTCATCGCCCCTCGGACTTCGCTCCCGCCAATCATGGCTAAAAACAGCAAGGCACCGGGAATCAAAATCATCATCAAAACCGGCCTTAACAAATAAGAAAAGCAAAAGATGGCCGGTAGGAAAACCAACCAGCGAGCCACCAAGACCAACCCATGTTGTAACGTATCCATGTTTCTCCTCCAATTATAAAAATGAGCACGCTCATTTTTATAATTGAGCGTGCTCAATTTGTCAACTCCGCAAGGTGAGCGTATGATTCGTCTGCACGGTTTTGGGTTAGGAATACAATGAGTAAACGAGAGCAAACAAGACAAAAAATCCTCGCTGCCGCTTGGCATCTATTCGAACAGCAAGGCTACCAAGAGACATCAACCCGGCAGATCGCTCGCCAAGCGGGCGTTGCTGATGGAACAGTGTTTAGCCACTTCGATACTAAGCTGGCCATTTTGCGTGAAGGCATGATGGGTCAACTGACCACGCTTTCCCAACAGAGCGAACTCCAACCGACCCAAGACGCACTCGAGCTAGGAATGCAATTTGCCAGAACCTATTACGGTTACTATTTTGCAAACCTAAATTTAAGTCGAGCACTACTCAAAGAAGTGATTTGGGACATGGATTATTACCAATCCTTCAACCGCGCTTTGTTTGATGCCACCCTGCTACCGGCCTCCGTGATCAATAAAATGCCAATCATCTTAGACTGCTACTTTATGACACTGATCAGTCACCTCAGTAAGGCGCAACCCGATCTGCAACTGGCGTTAGAAGAGCTGGAGTTTAAGTACCGAACGCTACTGGGAGAATCGCAACAATAGTGCGCGAACGCGCATAAGCTTGGCGCACGCTGAACCCCGCCACCTCGGCATAAATTAACATCTCGTTGACATTTTTATGCTCGAACGCTCATTTTTTATGATTTTTTGTTTTCGAATTGACCGGACTATGGAAAATTGAATCCGCGGTCGAAGCTAATGACAAGATCGCAGCCCTACGATTGCAGTGACTAAAATATAAGTAAGATAGCGAAAAAGGACATTTACCATGACTGAGCAGAAATACATTGTGGCTCTTGATCAAGGCACAACCAGCTCACGCGCCGTGATATTGGACCATGATGCCAATATCGTCAGCCTATCGCAGCGCGAGTTTACTCAGATCTACCCTCAGTCAGGTTGGGTTGAGCATGACCCGTTGGAAATCTGGGCAACCCAAAGTTCAACCTTTATTGAAACCCTTGCCAAGTCAGGCATTCGTAGCGATCAGCTGGCTGCTATTGGTATCACTAACCAACGCGAAACCACCATAGTGTGGAACAAAGAGACAGGCAAACCGGTATATAACGCCATAGTGTGGCAATGCCGTCGTACCGCAGAGATCTGTGAAGAGCTCAAGTCGCGTGGCTTGGAAGAGTACGTCCGGGAGAATACAGGCCTACTACTCGACCCTTACTTTTCTGGCACCAAAGTGAAGTGGATTCTCGATAATGTCGAAGGCGCACGAGAAGATGCCGAAGCTGGAAAACTGCTCTTTGGTACGGTCGATACCTGGTTAGTTTGGAAAATGACCCAAGGCCGTGTTCACGTCACTGACTACACGAACGCTTCGCGTACCATGCTATTCAACATCAACACCCTCAGTTGGGATCAAAAGCTTCTCGATGAGCTGGGTATTCCGGCTTCAATGATGCCAGAAGTGAAACGTTCGTCAGAAGTCTACGGCCAAACCAACATTGGTGGTAAAGGCGGTACACGTATTCCAATCGCGGGGATTGCGGGTGACCAGCAAGCGGCTCTCTACGGACAGATGTGTGTTGAAGCCGGCCAAGCAAAAAACACTTATGGCACTGGCTGTTTCTTATTAATGAATACTGGCCAAGAGAAAGTCACCTCAACGCACGGGCTACTCACCACGCTTGCTTGTGGTCCCTCAGGCGAACCGGCTTACGCGCTTGAAGGAGCTGTGTTTATGGGCGGCGCATCCATTCAATGGCTACGCGACGAAATGAAGCTGTTGGCCGATGCAAAAGACTCCGAGTATTTCGCAACCAAAGTTGACTCTTCAAATGGTGTTTATGTTGTCCCAGCTTTTACCGGATTAGGCGCACCATACTGGAATGCATATGCTCGCGGTACCATTGTTGGTCTTACCCGAGGCATTAGCTCGAACCATATCATTCGCGCTACACTCGAAGGAATTGCATACCAAACTCGCGACGTTCTTGATGCCATGCAAGCAGACTCGGGCATTAGCTTAGCGAACTTACGTGTTGATGGTGGCGCGGTTGCGAACAACTTCTTGATGCAGTTCCAATCTGACGTTCTCAATACCGAGGTCCACCGCCCACAAGTCACAGAAGTCACCGCACTCGGGGCCGCGTACCTTGCAGGACTGGCCGTCGGCTACTGGGACAGCATTGACGAGCTGCAAGATAAAGCTGTGCTGGATCGCACCTTTGAGCCACACGAATGCGAAGAAAAACGCAACCGCCGTTATAAAGGCTGGAAACGTGCAGTACAGTGCACTCAAGTCTGGGCCGACATGCACACAGACGAAGACTAGCTATTCATCACGTCCTCTATGGCATTTAAAGAGCATCCATTGCGGTGCTCTTTTTGCGTTTTACCCCGTATTCCTTCATCGCGGGACTTCTCACAACGAACGAATTCGAGCACAATAAAACGAGTTATTATTTTCGAATATCGAGCACTGAGGGTTGCCCTGTGCCACTAGGAGTAAAAAGTGAAGCAAGTACCGAGGCATCAGCAGATCGTAGAGCTAGTGCAAAAACAGGGATACGTTAGTACGGATGAACTGGTCGAGCAGTTTAACGTCAGCCCACAAACCATTCGACGTGATCTTAACGAACTCGCTGACGCCAATAAAATCCGCCGCTACCATGGTGGAGCGACTATCCCTCTAAGCTCCGAAAACACCTCTTACAACACCCGTAAAAGCTTAAACTTCAATGAAAAAGATGTGGTTGCGGAAGAGCTCGTTAAACACATTCCTGACGGCGCAACGTTGTTTATTGACATAGGCACAACCCCTGAAGCCGTTGCCCGCGCATTGAACAAAAACCACAAGCAATTACGAGTCGTCACCAATAACATCAATGTCGCCACCATTTTATTACCCAATCCGGAATTCAAAGTCATCCTTGCTGGCGGTGAAGTTCGTAATCGAGATGGCGGGATTGTCGGAGAGGCAACGCTTGATTTCGTTAAGCAGTTCCGTTTGGACTTTGGAATTTTAGGTGTGAGTGGCATCGATTTTGATGGTTCATTGCTGGACTTTGACTACCATGAAGTTCGCGTCAAGCAAGCGATCATCGAAAACAGTCGCAGTGTGTTCCTCGCGGTTGATCACTCAAAGTTTGGCCGTAATGCCATGGTGAAATTAGGCAATATCTCCCAACTGCATATGTTGTTTACCGATAAAGAGCCGCCTAAAGAAATTCAAGCCATTCTTAAAGAGCACGGCATCCCTCTAGAAGTCATTGGTTAAAACAAAAAACACACACTTCTTAACAAACCCAAAACACCAAAGATACAAACCAAGCCTCCATGATCTCATGGAGGCTTTTTTGTGCGCAAATCACACAAAACGAACATAAACGAAAATAATTAATGATCTTAAACGAAAGTGTAGTTAGGATTCCAATATGTTCAATTATGCTCGTTCGCTCACAAGAGGTCATTTTATGAGTATCAATCAATCTGCCACCCCTCCTCCTTTAGATATGATCATTATTGGTGGTGGTATTAATGGTGCAGGTATTGCAGCAGACGCTGCTGGACGAGGGCTTTCTGTTGGTTTGTATGAGGCAAATGACTTTGCATCCGCTACCTCATCTGCGAGCTCAAAATTGATCCATGGCGGTCTACGCTACCTTGAGCACTACGAATTTCGTTTGGTTTCCGAAGCACTTGCAGAGCGAGAGGTCTTATTAGCCAAAGCACCACATATCGCTCAGCCGATGCGCTTTCGATTACCACACCGACCATTTCTACGCCCAGCATGGATGATTCGTTGTGGGTTGTTCTTGTACGACAACTTAGGTAAACGCACCACGCTTCCTGCCAGCGAGTCCATCGATTTGACTCAATCAGGGCTGTTAAAGCCAGAGATGAAAAAAGGCTTTGAGTACTCCGATTGTTGGGTTGACGATGCACGCCTTACCCTACTCAATGTACTCGCAGCGAAAGAGCATAACGCCGAAATTCGTAATTACTGCAAAGTAGAAAAAGCGACTCGTAAAGGAGATCTTTGGCATGTCACCATCGAGGATGTAATGACAGGCCAACGTTTTGAGCGCCAAGCGAAAGCACTTGTCAATGCAGCAGGGCCTTGGGTGAAAACATTTTACGATGACGGCTTAGAACAAACGTCTCCACGCAATATCCGCTTGATCAAAGGCTCTCACATCGTCATTCCGCGCATTCACGATGAGCCTCAAGCGTATATCTTGCAAAACAAAGATCATCGCATTGTATTTATGATCCCTTACTTGGATAAGTTTTCCATCATAGGAACGACAGACGTCGAATACAAAGGCGATCCCCGCGATGTGACTATAGATGACAACGAAGTGGATTACTTGATTGATATCGTCAACCAGCACTTTGTACACCAGCTAACCAAAGACGATGTGGTGTGGAGTTACAGTGGCGTGCGCCCTCTGTGCGATGATGAATCTGATTCGCCCCAAGCGATTACTCGCGACTACACGCTTGAGTTAGAGGCAGAATACGATCAAGCCCCATTGCTATCGATTTTTGGCGGCAAATTAACAACCTACCGAAAATTAGCAGAATCGGCGATGAGAAAACTAGAGCCATTCTTCCCTAGCATGGGGGCAACTTGGACTGACAAACAAGCACTACCGGGCGGGAACTTCAGTTGTACACGTGAGCAACTCGCGCAATCTGTTCGCTCACAATACCCTTGGTTATCGCAAGAGTTGGCGTTTCGCTATGTGTGTCAGTTTGGTAGCCAGACTTGGCAGCTGCTACAAGGCATCACCAAGCTCGAAGAAATGGGGCAAGAGTTCAGCCAACAAGCGGGCGGCATCTATCAAGCCGAAATTGACTATTTGCTCAAACATGAACTGGCACAAACAGAGCAAGACATCTTGTGGCGTCGTACCAAGCTTGGGCTATACATCGCCGAGGATGAACGAGCGGAGTTGAACCGATACTTACAATCAGTACAACAAGCTAAGGTCGTCAGCTTGTCTCAAGTTAGCTAGTTTCCCTCCCCCCTCCAAGGCGAAGCATAAGAAAAGCTCTGCCTTGGAGGATTTTCCCTCTCTCAGTTTACCCGGGGTGGCCGTCCACTCTCGGACGCATTAACATCGAACCAAACTTATAAACAAATAAAGCAAACGCCAGAACCCATAGCCCTGCACTCACATTGACCCACAGCAGCATACTTGACGGTACCAAGGCGACACCCACACTGCGAACGAGAGCGGCTGCAATAATGGCGATAAATGCCAGTGACATGTTCGGGCCTTGGTATATCGCGCGACCAGTATGGCCCATTGTGACTCGAGCAATCATGGCCAAGATCACCCCACCAATGGCACCAATTGCGAATAAGTGCAGCATATTGTGCGCAGCAAATGGATTATCCAGCACCCCTCGCAGAATTAAGCTGACAGGAATACACAGATAAGTGGCATGCAGCGACCAGACTAACGGCTCACTCAGCGTACGCCACGGCTGCCAACGTGACACTCGAATTAAATGCGCAACACCAGAAAACAACATCAATGGCTGTCCCAACTGAGCGAAAGTCATTGGGAAGAAGCTCAAAATGAACAACCCGACTAAAGGTAAGTTCGCCGCCCAGTCTAGCCAAACGATCGGTTGAGGTTTCTCAAAGTTAAATCGACGAGCAGTAAAGAAAGGAATAACGCGACTGCCCATTATTGAGAGTAGCAAAGTAAACCACCACAACATTGCCTGCCAAACAGCTGAAGGCGGAAATGGAGGCATCCCCTTTATCGCAGCGTAACTGGCAAAGTTAGCGACGATTGCCAGAATAAAGAGCGGGACAAAGAATAGATTACGCCACCCTTTCGCCTTTACCACCCGAACGCCAATTTCGTAGGCGGTGAGGGCTAAAAATAGTGCTTCAATGCTAGAAATGAGCCACAAAGGTGTCGGAGTCCAGAACAACACTCTTGGTAGCAACCAAAGCACCACTAGCAATGCCAATCGATGATGTTTAGTCCCATTGATACCGGTCCAGTTCTGTACTGCAGTTAGAACAAAACCTGCGACAATTGCCATAGCAAAGCCAAACAACATTTCATGCACATGCCACCACAATGCAGGGACCTGTAACTGACTCGGCTGGCCGGATTGGAACATCCATACCCAAACAGCAATGGCTAACACCGCGTACACAGAACCAAGCAGAAAGAACGGACGAAAACCTAAGCGAAGTAATGGAGGAATAGCTTCTTCAACTTTTTTATCGGTAATATTGAGCACAGAATGACTCCTGAAAATTTTGCAAACAAACATCTATTAGCCATGACATCGCAAGAAACATTCCAACTACAAGTGGCTATATATTTCAATCACTTAAAACAAGGACAACTTAAAATAGCGTCAATATGACCAATCAAACTCATGTCAATGTGACTCTATAGTGTTATTTTTTGTGGTTTCTTTTATCGGCAAAAGTCGGTAGGTTTTGATAAACGCCTTATGGCTGAATAACCAAGATGATCTATTTGAGGAGAAATGGATGGCTCACTACATTTTCGGTTACGGCAGTTTAATGAACTCTGCGTCACGCCAATTAACCGGGCAAACTTCGCACGCAATTACCGCGACAGCACACGGCTTCAAACGTTACTGGGGCAAAGTCGATGACAGCTATATCTTGTCGCCATTGGTGGTAAATCGAGGAGATGGTCAAGTCAACGGCGTATTGCTGCAAGTCGATGACCAGGGGTTAATTGAGTTTGACCGTCGTGAACGAGGCTACCATCGCGTTACCATAGGTGCAGAGCAGATTGACAGCGACTACGAGCTGGCGAAACACGACCAAGTGTGGGTTTATATCAAGGATCAGCCCGAGCCACCGTGCGATCTCAGCCCCATCATGCAGACTTATGTCGACACTGTTTTAGCGGGGTGTTTAGAAATTTCTGAACAATTCGCCAAACAGTTTGTTGAACATACGATCGGCTGGCATTTTCCGTTAGAAAACGATCGCCACCAGCCGAAGTACGGCAATTTGGCAGGTGTAACACCAGAGCACCACAGCCAAATTGATGCCCTGGTCGCACTTGCGCGAGCCTAATCGACGGAAAACCGCTTAAACGATACGCACCCCAGCAGGCATTGAGCGCTCTGGGGTGAGCAGCACACTCTCAGACTCATCGTCAGTTTCAGCACACAGCAGCATACATTCAGAGGTTTCACCTCGCATCTTCGCTTTCGCCAAATTGCACAGCACCACGACCTCTTTGCCCATCAGCTCTTGCTCCGTATAGTAGGGTACCAAGCTCGTGACGGTTTGCAGGCGCTGTTCGCCGACATCAATCTGCACTATATACAGCTTGTCAGCGTTCTGGTGGCGCGTTACCTCGATAATTTTCCCGGTACGAATCTCTAATTTGGCAAAGTCATTGTAAGTGATAGTTTCCATGATAAAACACCAAGTAAAGTTTTACTAAAAGACAACGTTTACACTATCAGCAATGCCTTATATTACAAGTGGTAAAGATCTCATTTTGATAAGGTAACAGTCATAGTGTTTGCCTTATTTACATTGACAGGGTTAAATGGGCTCAGAACTATTTCTGAGGTCGAATATGGCAACTATCAAAGATGTCGCACGCGAGGCTGGTGTCTCAATCGCGACGGTATCGCGCGTGATCAATCACTCACCGAAAGCAAGTAAAGCGTCGATTCAATCTGTCACTCAGGCGATGGCTAAGCTGGGCTATCGCCCCAACGCGGCGGCGCAGGCCCTCGTCAGCCAGAACAGCAATACTGTTGGTGTTTTGGTGGGGGATGTATCGGATCCGTTTTTTGGCACTTTGGTTAAAGCCGTCGACAATGTCGCTCACGAGCATGGTAAGCACATACTGATCGGTAACGGCTATCACCGAGCAGAAGAAGAGCGCAAAGCGATAGAGTTACTGATTAACAACCGCTGCGACGCTCTAGTGATCCATTCCAAAGGGCTCACCGATGAGGAGTTGATCAAATACGCCAACGAAGTAAAAGGCATGGTACTGATCAACCGCCATATTCCTGAATTATCGGAGCGCTGCATTTCACTCGATAACCGCCAAGGTGCGTATTTGGCGACCGAATACTTGATTCGTCATGGTCATCGTAAAATTGCCTGTATCGCATCCAGCCATGACATTGAAGATGCTCGAGACCGCGTCGAAGGCTACCTCGCCGCATTGAAAGAGCACGATATTGACCTGCCTAAAAGCTACATTGAGTATGGCGAACCCAACAGTGATGGTGGAGAAGTCGCAATGACCAACCTACTCACCAAATCGCTGACGATCACCGGGGCGGTCGCCTATAACGACTATATGGCTGCGGGTGCATTGGCTGTATTAGATGAAAATGGCATTGTGGTCCCTGACCAGGTTTCCATGCTCGGATTTGATGATGGCTTGATCGCACGTTATGTCCACCCGCGCTTAACCACGATTCGCTACCCGATAGAAATGATGGCTGAACGCGCCGCTCGACTGGCACTCAAACTAGCCAAGTCAGAGCCCGCAGAAGATGAAGCGATTGTCTTTACCCCGACTTTGGTTAGACGCAATTCTGTCGACAAGATCTAACTTGGGTAAATCACATAAAAACAAAGGCATGATCTCTCATGCCTTTTCTTTGTTTGGCGATACAGTCTCGCCACCTAGCCTATCGCGTTATGCAACGTCATGACCTTTTGATGCCACCCAGATTCGGTACCATTGCTCGTTAGTCAGTTGCAGGTCTAACGCACCGACCGCGGTTTTTACTCGCTCAATATTACCACTACCAAGGATCGGCACAGGGTTAGACGGTAAACGTAATACCCAGGCAAACACCACTTGATCCAGAGAGTTCGCACCAATCTCTTCAGCCACTTGATGTAATGTAGAGCGAAGGCGCTGGAACTGGTCATTTTCTTCGCTGAACAAACGACCACCAGCTAAGCAAGACCATGCCATAGGACGTACGCGCTCTTGCTGAAGTTGCTCTAGCGTCCCATCTTCCGTGACCTGAAGATTCACCGGATTTATCTCAACTTGGTTAGTGATCAATGACTCATCGACACGCGATTGCAACAGCGCAAATTGCGCAGGTGTGAAATTCGACACACCGAAGTGTTTCACTTTACCGGCGGCTTTCAACTGTGAAAATGCCTCAGCGGCCTCATCGGCATCCATGAGTAAATCTGGACGGTGCAATAGTAGGACATCAAGATGATCGGTTTTAAGACGTTGCAGCGATTCATCGACCGATTCCAGGATTGCGGCCTTACCACTGTTATAGTGATTAACGTACTTTCCTTCACCGCGATAAATACCGCACTTAGACACAATTTGGATTTGATCGCGCAAGCTGCTATCAAGAGTAAGCACATCACCAAACATACGCTCACAGGCCGATTCCGGACCATACACTGGAGCATGGTCAACCGTAGTGACCCCCAGTTCAATATGCTGCTTAACAAATGCGTGTTGCTGCTGGGTGCTCATCCCCCACTCAGCCATACGCCAGTAACCTTGAATCATTGGAGAGAACACTGGATGCTCTTTTTGCATGGTCTTAATTCCTATCATGTTTAACCAGTTCAGCCACTGATCATCAATTCATCTATTGACACTATACGCCCGAAGCCCACTGTGATTAAACCAGCTATCAAGAAAAGATAATTCGATATAAAGGACAATCAACTAGTATTAATCTTTTATATTGAATTATAATACTCACTCGATTGGTGAAACAAAGGATGCTCTAGATGCACAAAATGCATAAACGTTTTGAACGCTATGCGCTGTTTAGTGAAGTCGCCAATCAGTTGAGCTTCTCCAAAGCTGCGGATAAGTTAGGCATTTCACGTAGTTACCTCTCCTCACAAATCCACCAGTTAGAGCAAGAGCTGGAAACCAGCTTATTGATTCGTTCGACTCGCAGCGTGCGCCTTACTTCCGCGGGTGAGAAGATCTTACTCAAGATGCAAGCCATCAACTCATCCATTTTGCAACTGGAAAAAGAGCTCGAACATACCGAGAGTGAAGTGACGGGCATGTTGCGTATTACGGCACCGACCATCTTTAGCCATCGCTTTCTGATTGATATCTGCCGCGAGTTTCAAGACATCCACCCGCAGATCGAATTTGATTTGAATGTCGGCTACACCCGAGAAGATCTAACAAAAACTAACTTTGACCTCGCTATCCGTGCCACCACCAATCCGCCAGAAAATATGGTGGCGAAAAAGCTGATGCCCTATCAGCACATCTGCTGCGCCTCGCCGCAATACCTTGCGCGTTATGGAGAACCGACCCATCCGGATCAGTTAGTACAACATAACTGTTTGTCAGATCCTCATTTAACCGAGTGGGCGTTCTTTTCTGATAACACCACCATTAGGGTCAAGACCGATGGCGACATGTTTATTAATGACAACTTGTTATTGTTGGAGGCGGCAATTCAAGGTAAAGGCATCATCAAAATGCCGGATTACTTGGTCAGGCAAGCTCTCGACAGTGGCGCTTTGGTGCAAATACTGCCGCGTTACTTTATCAATCAAAGCAGCATCTACTTAATCTATCCTCCACAATTGCGCGGCAGTACCAAATTGGCGGCATTTACTGAATTCATGCAACAATGGTTCGCGTCAAAACACGCGACACATTCGCTCAAATAGATAAGGTTGGTTATGCTTTCCGTACCACTCAACAGCTTTGTTCATCGCGTTAATGATAAACAGCAAGTGCTGAACTTAGTCGCTGAGCATGGCTGTCAGTTGAAACGCATTCGCCGTTCACGCCACTGGATGCTGAGCGGAGATGAAGACCAACTTCGCCTGTTGAGCGATCAGCTCGATAGTGTCAGCCAACAGTGGATAATCAAAGCGATCAATCTCGCGTTACCCAAGTTAACCATTTCTTTGCAGCAAGTCCTCACTGAACAGCCAAATTTGACCGTCACTCAACTCGTTAGCTTGACCGACTGTTCGATGGAAGAAGCGCGCAGGGCAATTGATGAACACGAAGGGTTTTAAGCGGGAAAGCGTAACGATTAAGCCAAGTGAGCCCAACCGTTAGCGCGATTAAATGTGGAACAGATAGCAAGTGGTAAAACGGTACTCTTGCTCAGGGTGGAGAATGCAGTCAGGTTGCGGCCACTCTGGATGATTGGGAGAATCTGGTAAGAATTGGCTTTCTAACGCGACCCCCGCATAGTCAGAGTATTCGCCACTTCTGCTCGGTGTACCAGACAACCAGTTTCCCGTATAGAGCTGCATTGCCGGTTTATCAGTTATCACGCTCATCGCCACTTTTTTATCCTGACTAGTGAGCCGAGCCACTGCTTGGTTGGTGTCTCTGTTTGGCTCAAAGTAATAACTGTGATCATAGCCTTTGGCAGCCTGCTGCTGATCATCGCTTAGAAAATCACGCGCAATCACTTTCTCAGTAGTAAAATCAAAGCCACTCCCTATGACACTGGCCAATGAACCAGCCGGAACACCCGTAGAGTCGGTCGGCAAGTATTGCTGCGCATCAATCCATAATTGATGCTGACGTACGTCGATGCCCGCTTCAGCACCATCAAGATTAAAGTAACTGTGGTTGGTCAAATTCACCGGCGTCTTGGCGTCTGTTTTGGCTGAGTAATGAATCTCAAGTGCGCCCTGTTCAGTAAGGCGATACAAAGCTTCAACCACTAAATTCCCCGGAAAACCTTGCTCGCCATCGGCCGAGCGATAACGGAAAAGAACATGGCAAGCCGAATGCTCGACAACCTGCCAACGCACTTTGTTGAAACCGAGCTTACCGCCATGCAGGCAGTTGCCCGCTTGGTTTTGCTCAAGCTGATAAGGCTGGCCATCAATAAAGAACTTACCTTTAGCAATGCGGTTTGCATAACGACCAACCGTTACCCCCATGTAACTGGCTTGTCGTTCAAAGTCGGTCATGGTCCCTACACCAAGTACCACCTCCCGTTGCTCACCACATGCTAAAGGTAAGCGACAACTGAGCACACACGCCCCGATGTCCATCAACACAACACTCATCCCCACGGTGTTGGTCAATTCAAACAACTGCGCAGGTTGCCCATCAAACGCCATCTGCGCAGTCATGTTTTGCCAAGTCTGTTCAACCATTTTAAGCCTTACCTAACTTCGATTACGCCAGCACCCGCTTTCGCTTGGCAGACGTAAATCGATTCTTTTAACCCTGTCGCAGCCTGATACTGAGATTCGACTGCGGCTTTTACATCATCAACCAATGCTGGCGGCATCAAGGCAACAATACAACCACCGAACCCACCACCAGTCATACGCACGCCGCCTTGCTTACCGATCACCTGTTTGACGATCGCCACCAAAGTATCGATCTCTTTAACCGTAATCTCAAAGTCATCACGCATTGAAGCGTGCGATTCTGCCATCAGTTTAGCCAAGCGAGGCATATCATTTTCTCGCAGCGCATCTGCTGCTTCTAAGGTTCGCGCATTTTCGCTGATCACATGTCGAGCACGTTTCGCCACCACTTCATCCAGCTCAGCAACGCGTGCATTAAATTGTTCAATATCGACATCTCTCAGTGCTTTAACACCAAACGCTTGCGCCGCTTGTTCACACTGTTGGCGACGAGTGTTGTACTCACTGTCCACCAAACCACGCTGCTTATTGGAGTTAATGATCACAACAGCCATGTCTGCTGGCATAGAAACCGCTTGGGTGTCGAGCGTACGGCAATCGAGCAGCATGGCATGATTTTCTTGTCCTTCAGCGGAAATCATTTGATCCATGATGCCACAATTACAACCCACAAATTGGTTCTCGGCTTGTTGACCGTTCAGCGCGATTTCAGCTTGGCTGATCTCCAACTGGTACAGCGCTTTAAACGTTTGACCGATGACGACTTCAAGTGCAGCAGAAGAACTCAACCCCGCGCCTTGCGGCACATTGCCCGTCACGGCAATATCCGCACCAGCAAACTGATAACCACGCTCCAGTAAATGCTTCACCACACCGCGAATGTAGTTCGCCCACATTTTATCTTGTATAAATTCAATCTCTTTGGTGATATCAAACTCGTCGACTTGATTGCCGTAATCCACTGAAATAACACGAACTAATGAATCATCGCGCTGAGCTGCTGCGACCACCGTTTGGTAATTTATCGCACACGGCAACACAAACCCATCGTTGTAGTCAGTGTGCTCACCTATCAGGTTGACTCGACCCGGAGCTTGAATGATATGGCTTGGTTGATACCCCAAGACCTGCTCAAATGACGCTTTCACATTTTGAATAAGTTCAGACATAAAATGCTCTCTTAAAGATAAATTAGTTTGGGATAGCGCGTGTGAGCCTGTTTCTTCGAGTTAAAGTTGCGCTATCCCGTTAATCGCTAATGGCGGGATCACCTACCGTTCGTGTTACTGCTCTTTGTAATGCACATCACTAAGCGCTCTGAGCCTTTGTGCGGCTTGCTCTGGTGTTAAATCTCGCTGGCTTTCCGCTAGCATTTCGTAACCCACCATAAACTTACGCACCGTCGCACTGCGTAGCAATGGCGGATAGAACAGCGCATGCAACTGCCAATGATCGATGTTTGTGCCTTGTTCAAAGAACGGGGCATAGTGCCAGCCCATTGAGTAAGGGAATGAACATTGGAACAAGTTGTCGTAACGGCTGGTGAGCTTCTTAATTGCCACGGCTAAATCGTCGCGTTGCTCATCACTTAACTCATGCATACGGCGAATATGCGTTTTCGGCAGTAGCATGGTTTCAAACGGCCACGCCGCCCAATACGGGACCAAAGCAACCCAGTGCTCGGTCTCAACCACAATTCGAGAACCGTCTTGAATCTCCTCAGTCACATAATCAACCAGCAAATTCGACCCATGCTCACGGTAATAGGCTTTTAAGTGATGTTCTTTACGTTCGATTTCATTTGGTAGGAAACTGTTCGCCCAGATTTGACCATGTGGATGAGGCTGCGAGCAGCCCATGGTTTCGCCTTTGTTCTCAAAAGCTTGCACCCAGAGGTACTCTTTACCCAGCTCTTCAATCTGTTGGTCCCAAGTATCGATCACGCCGCGAATCTTAGTCACAGACAACTCTGGTAAGGTTTTACTGTGGTCGGGTGAGAAACAAATGACTCGACTCAATCCGCGCACACCTTGCGTTTTAAAAAGCGGGCTATCAGAGTGAGGAGCGTCGGGTGAATCAACCATCAAAGCCGCAAAATCGTTGTTGAACACATAAGTGCCCTGATAGTCGGGATTTACGTCACCAGAAATGCGTTCATTGGTCGGACATAAAAAGCACTTTTCATCGTAGCTTGGCAGCTCATCCGTCGCCGCTTTTTCATCGGCACCACTCCAAGGTCGCTTGGCACGGTGGGGAGAAACTAAGATCCACTGCCCCGTCAAAGGATTGTATCGACGGTGTGGGTGATCCACTGGGTTAAACTCAATATTCGACATCTTACTTACTCAACTTAGCTCTAAATCTGACGGGCTGAAATGTGGCACTTTACTTAACGAGTTTGCGCTCATCTTTCAGCATAGTGGCCAAGCAGCGGGCGCTCGCTGACTGCAAGGCTGCGGAACTGGCATCGATTATTCGAGGTATCCATTTGGATTTTCAGACTGCCACTTCCAAGTATCTCTGGTCATTTCACTCACCGTTCGCGACGCTTTCCAAGCTAAATCACGCTCAGCCTTATCGGTACTGGCCCAACATTCAGCAATATCTCCCGGTCGACGAGGACATAGCTCGTAAGGCACCGGCTTGTCGCACGCAGCCGCAAAAGCTTGCACCATTTCGAGCACGCTCGAACCTTTGCCAGTGCCAAGGTTATAAATGTGCAATCCAGCTTGATCACCGACCGCTTTGAGTGCTGCGATATGGCCGTCAGCAAGATCCATTACATGAATATAGTCACGGACACCGGTACCGTCAGGAGTGGGATAGTCGTTCCCAAACACCGACAGTTTCTCACGACGCCCAACAGCAACTTGAGCAATAAAAGGCATTAAATTGTTCGGAATACCTTGTGGGTCTTCTCCCATCGTGCCAGACGGATGAGCTCCCACAGGATTAAAGTAGCGTAATAGGGTAATGCTCCAATCACTGTCTGCGTGGAACACATCGCTAAGGCACTGCTCCACCATGTATTTGCTACGACCATAAGGGTTTGTCGTTGCACCCGTTGGTGAATCTTCAGTAATCGGCACCGAAGTTGGGTCACCATAAACCGTAGCCGACGAGCTAAACACGATACTTTTCACTCCCGCCTTACGCATACTGCGCGCTAAAACCAATGAACCATTGACGTTGTTGTCATAGTATTCCAGTGGTTTTGCGACCGACTCCCCGACCGCTTTTAAGCCCGCAAAATGGATAACCGCTTCAATGGAATGCTGGGCGAATACAGAATCAAGGAAGGACTCATCGCGAATATCTCCTTGATAAAAGCTCGGTCTATTGCCTGTTAGTGCTTCAATGCGATTCAGTACTTCTGCTTTTGCGTTACACAAGTTGTCGACAATGATGGGCTGCATGCCCGCTTCGATCATCTGCACACATGTGTGACTGCCGATGTAACCCATACCACCCGTAACAAGAACTTTCACCGTTCGCACTCCACTGATTAGTAAACCACGTTGCCCTGCAACGCAGGCATTTGTCTGTGATTAAAAGTCTACCAATCAAATCCGCTCAAGATCCGTGATCAAATTCGCATTGTGTAAACGTTTCCACAAAATAGTTATGTTTACCTGTCTGGGTAACAGACGAAAAAGGTTTAGTTAAATCGCATAATAGGTTGAGAATAGGCGCTCTTCTGGGCATAAAACGTCGTTCTTTCCACCGCGTGTCAGCGGAATCTGCTGTTGTTTACACTTTTTACTAAAAATTAGTACATCGCAGGATGGATTGTTTACAATGACTCTCAATAGTTAGATTGCCGACTAAGGCAACGTAAAGGGATGTAAATCATGGCGACACTAAAAGATATCGCAACGGAAGCTGGCGTTTCTCTGGCAACCGTCTCTCGGGTACTGAACGATGACCCCACCTTAAGTGTTAAAGAAGAAACCAAACACCGCATATTTGAAATTGCTGAGAAGCTGGAGTACAAGACCAGCAGCTCGAAAAAAGCCATTCAAGCAAAAAAACTCAACCATCACTTTTTGGCTGTCTATAACTACAAACAAGAAGCTGAAGTGAATGACCCTTATTACTTGTCTATTCGCCACGGTATTGAGACACAGTGCGACAAGCTCGGCATTGAGCTAACCAACTGTTATGACAGTGATATTCCAGCGATTAGCAATAAGGTCACAGGTGTCCTTTTAGTTGGCCGCAGTCAGCCTGAGACCATAGAGAAGCTGACAAAACTGACTGATAACCTTTGTTACGTTGACTTTAGTGACAACCAGTCGTCTTTCGATTCCGTCGATATTGACCTAGCTCGAATCAGTAAAGAAGTGACCGATTACTTCATTCAACAAGGCTTTGAACGTATTGGCTTTATAGGTGGTCAGGACCAACCCAACAGTGCCGACATTCGTGAAATCGCGTTTGCTGAATACGGCCAATTGAAAGGGGTTGTCTCGCTGGATGATGTGTATCGTGGTGAATTCACCAGCTCATCAGGCTACGATTTGGCGAAAAAGATGTTGGCGAAAAGCGATTTTCCTCGCGCATTGTTCATCGCATCCGACTCTATTGCCATTGGAGTATTAAGAGCTCTGCATGAGCACGGGCTCAATATTCCAGACGATATTTCTCTTATCAGCGTTAACGACATTCCCACAGCGAAGTTTACTTTTCCTTCTCTATCAACGGTACGCATCCATTCAGAAATGATGGGGATTCAAGGGGTTAACTTACTTGTCGAGAAAGTACGCGATGGCAGAGCGCTACCTTTACAAGTCTATGTACCAAGTAAGTTAAAGTTACGAGGAACCACCCGATGACAGACGATCAGCTACTGGCTGAACTGAAGCAAAATGCGTGTTTAGATCTGGTCAAGCTCTACCATGCAAACCCACAGGCTTCGCTTTATGCGCTGCTAGAGCGTTTGTATCAATTGCGTCAGCAACATCAGTTAACCACTCGGATTTCACCGTTTATCTCCGAGATTGAATCGATAACGCAGGGTCTTCAACCCGAGCAGATCAGCGCAGAACGGTTCGCAGAAATCTGCCAAGCTTTGGACTTAAATCAGCGAGCGCATAAGATGAGTCGATTTATCCTGACTCAGGACAACCATTCCGCTTTTGCAAAACCGGTTGATCTGGTGATGTTTGGTGATTCAATTACTGAATGGGGGCCTTGGCATGATGCCCTGCCTAACATCCCACTGAGTAATCGAGGTTTAGCTGGTGACACCACCGCAGGCATGGTGCAACGCCTTGAGACAACAACACTTCACCAACCAAAGCTGGTATGTGTAATGGCAGGTATCAACGACTTGGCTCAAGGTTATTCTGTTGAGCACATCAGTCATAATTACGCAAAAATGGTCGATTTTTGGTGTGCGCAGGACATCGAAGTTTGGGTTCAATCAACCTTGTATGTGGGTGAAAGAATGGCGGCTTTGAACCCTAAAGTCACTCAACTGAACCAACAACTGCAACAAATGTGCGAACAAAAGCAGGTGCGTTTTCTCGATCTCAATCAAGTGATATGCCCTCAACAAGTTTTACCACTTGATAGCAGTTGTGATGATTTACATTTAAATTCAACGGCCTACAAAAAATGGCTGCACACCTTAACCCCTCTCTTAGCGCAAGCATTGTAACAGCGACAACGAAATCTCTATCCTCACAAAGCACTGAATATCGGTGCTTTTTTGTTTCTATTGCCTTTTTTTGCCTAGAAAGCGCTCCTCTTTTCTGCACTTAACCTTGCTCAAAAGTCATTCTTTTAGCCGGATCACAGCTTTCACGACTTGTGTAAAACAAAGCGTGATCAAGTTAAAGTAAAACGTTTTCACAAATTTATTTTAGTAAAACTTTTACTAATATCTTTTCCAGATGCTCATAGAGCCATTCTTTCATTACAACGTCGGCTGATCATTCGATCGTTTTAGCCGAGGGAGAGTAAACGTGAACAACTGGGAAAACTTCCACCTTCTGCATGAGAATCGCTTAGCCCCCCGTGCTTACTTCTTCTCATACGACTCAGTGAACAAAGCACAAACCTTCCAACGCGAGTTAAGCAGTCACTTTATGCTGCTTAGCGGCCAATGGAAGTTTAACTTCTTTACCAATCCAATGCTGGTGCCTGAAGAGTTCTACTCGCAAGCTATGCAGCAGTGGGAGCACATTACGGTTCCTAACATGTGGCAAATGGAAGGCCACGGTGATCTTCAATACACAGACGAAGGTTTTCCATTCCCAATTGACGTCCCTTTTGTGCCAACCGACAACCCGACCGGCGCCTATCAACGCACATTCACGCTTGGTGACAGTTGGAACGACAAACAAACCATCATCAAGTTTGATGGGGTAGAAACCTACTTCGAAGTGTACGTGAACGGTCACTACGTCGGATTTAGCAAGGGCAGTCGCCTAACCGCCGAATTCGATATCTCTCAATATGTGCAGCAAGGTGACAATCTGTTAGCGGTGCGCGTTATGCAGTGGGCTGACTCAACTTACATTGAAGACCAAGATATGTGGTGGACTGCGGGGATCTTCCGCGATGTTTACCTTGTCGGTAAAGAGCCCGTTCACGTTCAGGACTTCACGGTTCGCACCGACTTCGCTGACGATTACGTATCTGCAACCCTGTCTTGCCAAGTAGAGCTTACAAACTTATCTGACCTACAAGCTTCTGGCTACACACTTGACTATGCGCTGATGGATAAAGGTCAGGTTGTTGCACAAGGCTGTTGCAGTAACCTGACTATCGATACCACAACGCAAGCTCGCTTTGAGATCGAAATGGATACGCCCATCCACTGGACAGCAGAAACCCCTTATCTGTACCCGTTGGTTCTGACACTGAAAGATAGCCTAGGTAAGATCATCGAAGTCATTCCACAGCGGGTGGGTTTTCGAGATATCAAGGTGCGCGATGGTCTTTTCTACATCAACAACCAGTATGTGATGCTGCACGGCGTCAACCGCCACGACAACGATCATCTCAAAGGTCGTACCGTGGGAATGGATCGCGTCGAGAAAGATCTCGTATTGATGAAACAACACAACATTAACTCAGTACGTACCGCCCACTACCCTAACGACCCTCGCTTTTATGAACTTTGCGATATCTATGGCCTATTTGTCATGGCGGAAACTGACGTTGAAACTCATGGTTTTGCCAATGTAGGCGATTTAAGCCGTATTACTGACGATGCAGACTGGCAAGCTGTGTTTGTCGACCGCGCTGAAAGACATGTTCATGCGCAGAAAAACCACCCTTCGATCATCATGTGGTCGCTCGGCAATGAATCGGGTTACGGCTGCAATATTCGCGCTATGTATCAGGCTACCAAGGCCATCGACAACACGCGCTTAGTGCACTATGAAGAAGACCGTGATGCAGAAGTGGTGGATGTTATTTCAACCATGTACTCACGCGCTCAACAGATGAACTGCTTTGGCGAGTTTCCACATGAGAAGCCACGCATCATCTGCGAATACGCGCACGCAATGGGGAACGGCCCAGGCGGTTTAACTGAGTACCAAAACGTCTTCTACCAACATGACCACATTCAAGGTCACTACGTTTGGGAATGGTGTGACCATGGTATTTTGGCTCGCAACGAACAGGGTGAATCCTTCTACAAATTCGGTGGCGACTACGGTGACTACCCGAACAACTACAACTTCTGTATGGATGGTTTGGTGTACCCAGACCAAACGCCAGGGCCTGGCCTGAAAGAGTACAAACAGGTCATCGCACCGGTAAAAATTCGCGCCACTGATGCCTACATGGGTAAGTTTATCGTCGAAAACAAACTCTGGTTTAGCGACCTAAATGATTACACCATCACAGCAGATATTCGCGCGGAAGGAGAAACGCTACGCAGTGTGCAATTCAAAGTTGAAGACCTTGCAGCCAACTCGCAACGTGATATTGAGATTGCCATCCCTGAACTTGACCAGCGCGAGGTGTTCATTAACTTCACAGTGCGCAAAGATACGCGCACCCTGTACAGCGCGGCAAACCATGAGATAGCCGTTTATCAATACCAGCTAAAAGAAAGCACGGCGATTGAACCTAGTTTCATCAATCAAAATGCGACCCCACTTAACGTTGAAGAAAGCCGTCTCAACTACCTGATCTCAGGCAATAACTTTGCGTTTAACTTCTCGAAGGTCAACGGCAAGCTGACCTCTTGGGTCGTCAATGGTGAAGAGCTGATTAAGTCAGCGCCTAAACTCAATTTCTTTAAGCCGATGATCGACAACCACAAGCAAGAGCACGAGGGGCTGTGGCAACCTGCGCACCTGCAAATTATGCAAGAGCACTTGCGTAGCCTTAACGTTGAGCAAATCGCTGACAAGATTGAAATCACGACCACCAGCATCATTGCGCCGCCAGTGTTTGATTTTGGAATGCGCTGTCAGTACCGATACCAAATCAATGCTGAAGGTCAGTTAAATCTGGAACTCAGTGGTGAGCGTTATGGCGACTACCCTCATGTCATTCCTGTTATCGGTCTCGACCTTGGTATCAACGGTGACTTTGACCAAGTCAAATATTACGGCCGCGGTCCAGAAGAGAACTACTTAGACAGCAAGCAAGCCAACCTAATTGATGTGTATCAGAGCACCGTTGCCGACATGTTTGAGAACTACCCATTCCCACAAAACAACGGCAACCGCCAGAATGTTCGCTGGGCAGCCCTCACCAACCGTAATGGTACTGGCTTGTTGGTCAAACCGCAGGAGGAAATCAACCTCAGCGCTTGGTTCTACACCAATCAAAACTTACATCAAGCGCAACACACCATTGAGCTGGAGAAAAGTGGTTACATCACTCTCAACCTAGACCACAAACTGATGGGGTTAGGTTCGAACTCTTGGGGCAGCGAGGTACTCGACTCTTACCGAGTGTATATGGATGCGTTCCGCTACGGGCTGACTCTTGTACCGCTTCAAGCAGGCGATTGCAGTGCCGAGGCACTGGCGAGCCACCGCTTTGAACAAGGTTTCTTTACTTCAACGACAGCAAACGAGGCGTAATTCATGATCGTGTTAGAAAGCTTAGAGCAATTCAAAATCGTTTATCGCGATGGCCGTAAGTGGAACCGCTGTGTTGAAGCGATTGACAACATCGCCAACATCAAAGATGGCGTGATGCATTCAATTGGCGACTCCTTGGTCTACATGATTGAAAACGGCATTGCTCGCAACAGCGACACTTTTGTCGGAAACCGTCGCTACTTTGATGTGCATTACTACTTATCAGGACGAGAAACCGTAGAGTTCGCCGACAAGTCTCAACTCACTCAGGTTGATGGCTATCGTGACGAAACCGACCGTGAGTACCTAACTGGCCACGGTGACGTTCGTCAGTTGTGTGAGGGACAAGTGGCGATTTTCGAAAACGATAAAGCCTACCGATTCCATGGCGATCATCCTGTTCGTAAGGTGGTGCTCAAAGTGACCATTGAAGACGGTTACTTCCTGAACAAGTAACAAAGACATTACTAAAAAAATAATAAGTTTGGGCGAGCCATCGTAGCCCGCCCAACTCCCCCTACAAAACGTGACTCTTCGGAGAGATAAAATGTCTGACACCAAACGCAATACCATAGGCAAGTTTGGCTTACTGTCATTAACCTTTGCAGCGGTATTTAGCTTTAATAACGTCATCAATAACAACATCGAGATCGGCTTAGCCTCCGCACCGATGTTCTTCTTGGCGACTCTGTTTTATTTCATTCCATTTTGCTTAATCATCGCTGAATTTGTTTCCCTCAATAAGGACTCAGAAGCCGGTGTATATGCTTGGGTGAAAAGCTCACTCGGTGGTCGCTGGGCGTTCATTTCTGCCTACACTTACTGGTTTGTTAACCTATTTTTCTTTACTTCACTATTACCGCGCGTCATTGCCTACGCCTCTTATGCCTTCCTTGGCTATGAGTACATCCTGACGCCGTTTGCAACCACAGCGCTGAGTATGATTCTGTTTGCCTTCGCAACCTATGTCTCGACCAACGGCGCCAAAATGCTGGGCCCAATTACTTCGGTCACCTCATCTTTGATGTTATTGCTGACCATCTCATACATTCTGTTATCAGGTGCAGCACTGGTTGGCGGTGTCGAGCCTGCCGACCCAGTCACGGTAGAAGCGATGATTCCTGACTTTAGTTGGGCATTTCTTGGCATTACCACTTGGATCTTTATGGCAGCGGGCGGTGCAGAATCGGTGGCTGTGTACGTCAATGACGTCAAAGGTGGCTCTAGGTCGTTCGTCAAAGTCATCATCATTGCTGGTATCTTTATCGGCGGTCTTTACTCTGTTGCTTCCGTCTTGATCAACGTCTTCGTTTCCAGCAGTGAACTCAAGTACACCGGCGGTTCAGTACAAGTGTTTGAAGGTTTGGCCAGCTACTTCGGTTTGCCTGAGATACTGATGAATCGTTTTGTGGGCTTGGTTTCCTTTACCGCAATGTTTGGTTCATTACTGATGTGGACAGCCACCCCTGTCAAAATCTTCTTCTCTGAAATTCCAGCGGGCATCTTTGGCCAGAAGACCATTGAGCTGAATGAAAATGGCGTCCCTGCGCGCGCAGCATGGGTGCAGTACGTCATCGTTTTCCCATTAATGATCATTCCGACTCTGGGCTCAAACACGGCACAAGATCTGATGAATACCGTGATCAACATGACGGCTGCCGCTTCAATGTTACCACCACTATTCATCATGTTGGCTTACCTCAACCTTCGCCTGAAACTGGATCACCTAGAGCGTGATTTCAAAATGGGTTCACGAATGACGGGGATTGCCGCGGTTTCGGTTCTGATCGTTATTTTCACCGTCGGCTTCTTAGCCTCGATGTTCCCAACTGGAGCGGACATCATGACCATCATTTTCTACAACGTGGGTGGCATCATGATCTTCCTTGGTTTTGCTTGGTGGAAATACAGCCAATACGAGAAATCACTCAACGATGCCGAGCGCTTAGAAGAAGCCGCTCCAGCCATCGCTAAATAAACACAATTAGGCAGAGAGCTTAGTGCTCTCTGCCCGCTAGACGCCGCGGCGGCTAGCTGCTATACCCAAGTAACCTTCTGGCACCGTTTCAGGCACCTCCAGGCTACTTAGGTATAACAACACAACATCCCGTCCGATTAGACAAATTAACGGAGGACATCATGTCTGAATCTCTTCGCGGCACCATAGGCAAATTTGCCTTGCTGTCGATGACGTTTGCTGCCGTATTTAACGTTCGCAACATCGTTAACAACAACATCGAATTGGGGCTAAGCTCCGCGCCCATTTTCCTATTTGCGACTATCGTTTACTTCATTCCTTTCGTATTTATCATCGCTGAATTCGTCTCTGCCAATAAGAATTCCGAGTCCGGTATGTACGACTGGTTGAAAAAACCTTTAGGGACTAAATCGGCCTACTTAGGCTCGTTTCTGTATTGGTTTGTGAACCTGTTTTGGTTCGTCTCTCTGTTGCCGAATGTCATTGCCTACGCGTCTTACGCCATGCTGGGTTATGAATACACCTTCTCGCCAATGGTGACCTCCATTATCTCTATCGTGTTATTCGCCGCAGCCACTCATATCTCGACCAAAGGTGCGAGTTGGCTGGGTAAGATTTCTGAAATCGTCGCTTACGGTGTATTTGCTCTGTTCGCTATTTATGTTCTAGGGGCATTGATGGCACTCGGTGGCGGTGAGTACGTGCCAGCAGAACCCATCACCTTAGAAGCCATGAGCCCAACCATTAACTGGGCGACACTCGGTATTATGTGCTGGATCTTCCAAGCTGCTGGTGGCGCTGAGACCGCAGCAGCCTACCTAAAAGACGTGAAAGGTGGGCAGAAAGCCTTTATTAAAGTGATCATCATGGCCGGTATCTTGATTGGTGCGATGTACGCATTAGGCTCATTGCTGGTTAACGTATTTGTTCCTCGCGAGGAGCTAACCTACGCAGGCGGTATGGTTGAGATCTTCACGGGCATGGCGCAATACTTCGAAGTTTCGACCTTAATGGTGGGACGCTTTGTCGGTATTGTGTTGTTTATTGCTATGTTTGGTTCGATGATGATGTGGACCGCAGCACCGGTAAAGATCCACTTCTCAGAAATTCCAAAAGGGGTCTACGGTGAGAAAACGACCGAGCTCAATGAACATGGGGTACCAGTCCGCGCTGCGTGGTGGCAGTTTGCGTTCGTCGTCGTGATGCTCATTGTCAACGGCTTTGGCTCTGAATCCGTTCAAGACATGATGAATCAGGCGATCAACCTAACCGCTGGCACCGCCATGCTGCCACCGATCTTTATTATGGTCGCGTACTTCATTTTCCGTTTAAGGCATGATGATACCCCGCGCGACTTCCGCATGGGATCGCGCAAGTTTGGTATGGGCGTAGTCTCTGTACTGATCACCATATTTGTCGTGAGCATGACGGCTTCGGCATTCCCAACTGGGGTGAATTTAGTGCGCGCCTTCTTCATCAATGTGTTTATGACCGCTGTGTTCTCTGGCTTGGCTTGGTGGTGGATCTCTCGCTTTGAAAAAAAGCAGCAGCGCAAAAGCGCTGAGTTACACCAGGTGACCGAATCTTAAGCGTTGAACCCAAAAGCCCTGAAGTTTCCTTCAGGGCTTTGTTTTTATGCTCGGTACTGGCTCATAAACAAACGGGCGGACTGCTCTGCAAGCGTTCGCCCCTCTTCAGCGGTTAAGCTCGGTTTTAACCCCATCAGCTGTGGCCAAAATGCACTGCCTTTGACTAAGCTATGCAGCTGGACGCTTGCGACCATGATGTCGTCCATCACTAAGGTTTGCTTTTCTTGCTGCTCCGTTAACCAGCGAAATAGCGCGGTCTCTTGCTTAGACATTTTCGCTTCTTGCTGTTTAAGCTCTTCAGGCTTGTAGAAAAAGTACCCCAACGCCACTTTTGCCAGCTCAATATAATGAGCATCACTGACGACCTTAATCTCACTTTCCAACAACGCGATCAACTGCTGCTCCAGCTCGAGAGTGGCCAATCCAGCCACTTCATGATCTTCCATTGCCGTGCGCCAAAGCTCAGATAGCAACTCCATGACAATCGCTTCTTTCGATTCGAAGTGGTTGTATACCGTTCGCTTGGAGACTTCGGCCATCGCAGACAACTTATCCATACTGGTGTTTTGTACGCCAAACTCCTGAAATGCGCGTTTAGCCGCTAACAAAATTGCTTCACGCTTTATTTCACTACGGCCTTTCTTTCTTACTTTCATAGGGTTAACGATCCAACCTAAATTTACTGAGATCTATTTTACACTAAGCAGTTTACTTTTAAAGCTCGACGTGTAAACTACACCGTATAGTTTACTTAAGGACTACAGTATGAAACATGCGGTTTTAGCCACTTTAGGAGTGATTATTATGACAACCTCTATTCTCTCTTGCTCTAGCTCCGATAAGGCTGCCGAAAAGCAATACCCAGAAAAGTTCGCCAATACAGAACTGGAATACAAAAGCGGCTTCGGCGACATTATTAAAATAGCAAAATCTTACTTCACAACCGAACGGCTAAACCCGACGCCAACATTTGAGTTGCCAGTACATGCTATTGATGCCGCACAACTACTCGACGAACAGCAAGATGTGCTATACCGCCTAGGTCATTCAACGATTGCAATGAAAATCGACCAACAATTGATCCTTACCGATCCGGTATTTAGCGATCGTGCCTCACCAGTTCAATGGGTTGGACCAAAGCGATTCCATCAACCACCGATTTCATTGCAGGCGCTACCGAATATCAACGTAGTGGTCATCAGCCACGATCACTATGACCATTTGGATAAAGCCTCTATTCAAGCATTAGCCAACAAAGTGGATCGCTTTCTAGTCCCACTAAAAATAGGGCCAATGCTGACGCAGTGGGGCGTTGCGGACGAAAAAGTCATCGAGCTTGATTGGTGGCAGTCGTACAACCACAACGGCATCGAATTTGTACTTACCCCAACCCAGCACTTCTCTGGTCGCGGATTAACGGATCGTGATGGGACTTTGTGGGGGAGCTGGGTCATTACTGGTCAACAGCACAACGTCTTCTTTAGTGGCGACTCTGGTTACTTTTCTGGATTTAAAGAAATTGGTGACAAATACGGCCCGTTCGACTTCACCATGATCGAGACCGGCGCATACAATTCTTTGTGGGCGGACATCCATATGTTCCCTGAGCAGAGCGTACAAGCTCACATTGACCTGCAAGGTAAAGTGATGATGCCTATCCACAATAGTACCTTTGATTTGGCGATGCATGACTGGAATGAACCGATGCAGAAAGCAATGGAAATCAGTCAAGAGCGCGACGTCACCATGGTGAGCCCGGAAATTGGCCAGCGAGTGGAACTTGGTCAGCCATTGGAACTCAAACCTTGGTGGAACCTGTAAATAGCTCGAATTAAGGGGAGATATGATGAGACCAAGCTACCTACTGCTATTCATTGGGTTGGCGTTACCTGCCTACGCCAACCTAGAGCAGGAAGTCACTCGTTTGATTGATAACATCGAACAATCATCATGTACCTTTTACCGCAATGGAAAAGCGTACTCCCCACTTGAAGCTGCCGAGCACATAGCGAACAAATGGGATTACGCCAAAGACGACGTTGATAACCTCGACACCTTTATCCGAGAAGTGGCTTCAAAAAGTTGGTTTACAGGGAAACCCTACATGGTCGAATGTGCGGATAAACAACTCACCAGCCAAGAGTGGCTGCTTGAGTTGGCTCACTCTTCCTCTGCTCAATAAGCGCACCTTAACAACCTCGCCCCCTCAACAGCCAAGCACCCTCGCGGTGCTTTTTATTTATCGCTCGACTAACTTCGACCTGCAAGAATAGAAAACCGTCCTCTGGGATCATTCACTTCTATTTATCCAAGCTATAGTTATGCTCGTCTATTGACAGAGTTTGCTGGTGGCCACCGCATCTATCTACCAATCAAAATGATAAGGTTTAATCCGATGATGAAGTTAGATTCGTTGGCGCCTGTGCTGTTTCTGATCATGTGGAGCAGTGGTGCTGTTATTGTCAAACTTGGCTTGCAATTTTCCTCCGAATGGAGCTTTCTGGCGATGCGAGCGACGCTTTCGTTAGTTTGTGTCATTGCACTTTGCCTCATCGCGAAGCGCTACTTTAAACAAGTCTTCGCAACACCAAACCGAGCGCAACTGACTAGGGTATTGACTGTCGGTCTACTGCTGCAAGTGCTCTACCTCACTTTCTATATTTTAGCGATTGCATCTGGCATGTCCCCAGGCCTAGTCACTCTGGTGCTCGGCATCCAGCCACTGATTACGCCAATGATCTGCAAACAGCCTATTGGCGCGAACAAATGCGCCTTACTCGGGCTCGGTTTCGCGGGGTTGTTTGTAGCCATATTTGGTGCGCAAAGCGTTGATAACATTGAGTGGCATGGCATTCTCTTTTCTGTGTTAGCTCTCTTATCGCTGACGATGGGGACCATAAAACAGGCCAAGGTTAACCTACCTTCGCTTCAAGCCATGATGTATCAATGCCTTCTTGCCAGTGCGGTATTTATCTTGGTGAGCATAAATGTGGATGGGCATGTGAATTGGCAGCCTGAGCTACTCTTTTCTGTCGGATGGATGAGCTTAGTGGTTTCGGTTGGCGCACTCCTGCTACTGATGTACATGGTCAAGCGCGAAAGTTCAGACAAAGTAAGTGTTTTGTTCTACGCCATCCCTATGGTGACCTACTTGTTTGATCACCTCTTGTTTGGCACAACGCTGAGTTTCACCACCTTAGTCGGAATGGTGATGGTGGCTATCTGCGTCTTACTTTACCGACGTCAGCCCACCACTAATTCTGAAGCCGAAAACTCTTCGGTGTTGCCGCAAAATAACCGCTAAAACTGCGAGTAAAAGAAGAGGGGTTACTAAAGCCCACTTCTTCGGCAATCCGGCTTATCGGCATATCCGTGTTAGTCAGTAAGGTGCGTGCTTTCTCCATTCTTAGCTTAGCTAAGTACTTAAGCGGGGAGAGCTGCACCTCTTTACTGAACAGATGCTTAAACTGCGTAGCACTTAGGCAGGCCACTTGGGCAAGCTCTTCTATCGAATGATTCTTGGCGATGTCTTGATGCATGTATTGCACGACGTTTTTGATTCGAACGTCCATCTTACTGCTATGACATTGGCGTGAGAGAAGCTCAAACAGCAAGCCAAGCATATTCTCTTCCATCTCATCTGTGACGCTATGCTCCAACTGCGCTTCCATAAAGCTCACGTACTGATGTGTGGCTGCGTCCAGTGCAAGAATAGGCGATGCCAATAACATTAAGGCACTGGGCAACTCATCCACATCAATGACCAAAAAGCGAAAATCTTCGCGGGCACGAAACTCGTGGTAACAGCCGGCGGGAATAACCACACAATCGCCATAAGAGACGGTAGCGGCTTCCCCTTCTAAGGTTAAATCAATATAACCGCGAACTGGCAGCAGGACTTGATGATGTGAATGGCTATGACCATCAGCCGCTCGACTGTACGCTCTAACGGTAATTTTACTGCTCATCCTTGGCCCTTTTGATTGATCCTTTCTCGCTACTCTAACACACGTAATTCTTTCTCTGCTAACGGACTGATCCTGAGCTAAATTATCAAAAAACCTAAAGGTAAAATTTTACTTAAATTAGATCACATATTTTTAGTTAATTATTTTACTCATTATTTGTAGTCACTAAGATCAGACCCAAAGCACTCAGCCCCCAGTGTGCTGCCATTGCCGTTAAACTTTTAAGAGAATAACCATGAAACTGAATATCTTACTTGCTGCTATTACCACTAGCCTGCTTGCTGCAGGTTGTAGCTCGGTGGAGTCTCAATCACCTATGAACGCTCTACAATATAAAAACGTTATCGATCGCACTGGATCGCCTGAGTATATGCGTGACTACGATTTCGATGACCATCAACGCTTTAACCCGTTCTTTGACTTTGGTGCTTGGCACGGTCACCTGCTCCCAGATAACCAAGAAGGCATGGGGGGATTTCCCGGTACGGCACTATTAACCGAGGAATACATTAACTTTATGGCCAATAACTTTGACCGTTTAACCGTGTTCAAAGAGGGGCAGAAAGTTGAGTTTACGATGCAAGCATTCAGCATACCGGGGGCGCTCATCCAGAAGTTAACCTCGGATGAAGTGAGCGTGGAGATGACGCTTCGCTTCGCGACTAACCGAACCTCACTACTTGAAACCAAGATCATCTCAGATCAACCACTTGAACTGGTGTGGGATGGTCAACTGCTGGAAAAATACCACGCCAAAGAAGGCCAACCTCAATCTGAGCAAACCATTGATGAAAAGTATCCAAGCTACCAGCGCACGCTTACCGCCACCAGCGACGGGTTAACAGTGAGCTTTGGTAAAGTACGTTCAACATGGGACCTGCTGACTTCTGGGGAGTCGGAATACCAAATCCACAAATCGATTGCTCAGCAAACCGAGATTGATGGCCACCAATTTAAATCCACCGCAACGGTCGATGGCTCGACCACCATCTACACGACGTACTCTCACCTTCTCACCGCTGAGGAGAATCAAGCAGAGCAAAGCAAGATCGCCGATATTCTTGCGCATCCACAAACCTACTTAACGGCTTCACAAGCACGTTGGGAAGAGTACCTCGAAAAGGGCTTAACCAATCCGCATGCAACGCAAGATCAAGAGCGTGTCGCGGTTAAAGCGATTGAAACCCTAACCGCTAACTGGCGCGGTAGTGCGGGAGCCGTAAGGTATGACTCGGTCACGCCTTCCGTCACGGCACGCTGGTTCTCAGGCAATCAAATATGGCCATGGGACACCTGGAAACTCGTCTATGCCATGGCGCATTTCAACCCCGAAATCGCCAAAGAGAGTGTTCGCGCAATGTTCGACTACCAGATCCAAGCCGATGACCCAGTCCGCCCATGGGACGCAGGTTACGTTCCGGATCTCGTTGCCTATAACCTCAGCCCTGAGCGTGGCGGTGATGGTGGCAACTGGAATGAACGCAACACGAAACCAAGCTTAGCGGCTTGGGCAGTAATGGAAGTCTATAAGACAACCGGCGATCAAGCTTGGCTCGAAGAGATGTACCCGAAGTTGGTGGCTTACCACAATTGGTGGCTGCGTAATCGTGACCACAATGGTAACGGTGTGCCTGAATATGGTGCCGCGCGTGATAAAGTCCACAACACCCCTAGCGGCCAAATGCTGTTTACCGTAAAACGCGGTGATAAAGAGCAGACCTTTGCTGGCCTTGAGCAATACAATGAGATCATTAAAGAAGGCAATTACGATCACATTGAAATTCCAGCCCAAACGGCAGCCTCTTGGGAGTCTGGCCGGGATGATGCGGCCAACTTTGGCTTTATTGACCCAGACCAATTAGAGAAATACGTGGCAAATGGCGGTAAACGCAGTGATTGGGACGTTGCATTCGCACAAAATCGCTCCGCCAATGGAACCTTATTAGGCTACTCTCTGCTACAAGAATCGGTCGACCAAGCCAGCTACATGTACAGTGACAATCAATACCTCGCTGAAATGGCCTCCATACTTGGTAAACAAGACGAAGCAACAGACTTTACCAACAAAGCAAACCAACTTGCTGATTACATCAACACCTGTATGTTTGATGAAGCGACAGGTTTCTTCTATGACATCCGTATTGAGCAAACACCACTGGCTAATGGCTGTGCAGGTAAGCCGATTGTTGAGCGAGGTAAAGGCCCTGAAGGTTGGTCACCGCTGTTTAACGGTGCTGCGACACAAGCTCATGCAGATGCTGTGGTGAAAGTGATGCAAGATAGTCGCGAGTTCAACACTTACGTGCCATTGGGCACAGCGTCATTAACTAACCCAGCATTTGGCCCAGACATTTACTGGCGTGGCCGAGTTTGGGTAGACCAATTCTATTTTGGCTTAAAAGGTATGGAGCGCTACGGTTACCGAGAGCAAGCGGTTGAAATGGCCAACACCTTCTTCGACCATGCAGACGGTTTAGTCGAAGATGGCCCGATCAGAGAAAACTACAACCCGATGACAGGAGCGCAACAAGGCGCGCCTAACTTCTCATGGAGTGCGGCACACCTTTACATGCTCTACAACGATTTCTTTACTGAACAAAAGTAAAGCGCTATCAACACAGCCTCGCACAATGCGAGGCTGTGAAGGTTACTCAAGTCGTTCAACCTCTAACAGTAAACAGGCTTCAGGGTCGAGGATGGGTAAGTTCAAGCCGCACGCCATTAGCCACTCTCCGGTTAGATCAATCTGCCCCTCTTCCCACCAAGACTGGCTCGCTTTCATCAACTGGAGACTTGTTTCAAGGTAATCGACCAAACGAATTCGGTAACGAGCGTCATGCTCTAGACCAGTAAGCAACAAGGGCTCAGCCAGTGCATAATCCGGCATAGCTAATTGACAGACCATGATGAGACTACAATCTGCTTTAGTCACCCCATAGGCTAAACGGCTCGGATCTGTGCTATCGAGATAAAAGCTCTCTCCACTATGTAGTAACTCGCGATACTGTTTATGTAACGCTATGTACTTAGCAAAAGCGCGCTTCTCATCCTCACTCTCTTTTACCGGGTCAAGCTCTACTCCCATGTGACCACTCAACGCCGTCAGGCCTCGCAGATTAATATCATGAGTCCGGCGAGTCGTGTGGCTATGATGTGGACCAATATGCGCCCCCATCACTTCTGGTGGAAAAAAGATCCCCATATGCTTTTGAATGGTTTGACGTTCTAACGCATCATTACAATCGGACGTCCAAAAACGACAGGTTCGCTTCAATATCTCATAGTCAATACGACCACCACCCGATGAGCATGATTCGATTTCCACCTCCGGATGGGCGGCCACGAGCTGATCAATTAATCGGTACAACGCTGTAGTTTGGCCGTGAACGGCACCGATACCTTGATGGGTAGGCTGCGCCAGCTCTCGGTTCATGTCCCACTTTAAATATCCGATGTTGTACTCAGTGAGCAAGCTATCCAAACAGTTAAACACGTAATTGAAGCAGTCACGGTTTTGCAAATTCAGCACAAATTGATAACGACCTGTGGGCTGTATGTACCCCTCACAAGCAAGTAGCCACTCTGGATGAGCGCGGAAAAGATCAGAGTCAGGATTGACCATTTCGGGCTCGACCCAAAGACCAAACTCCATACCCAGCGCATTAACGTGGTCGATGACTGGATTCAATCCATCGGGGTACTTGCTTTTGTCTAACGTCCAATCCCCAAGGGATGATTTATCATTGTTGCGACCTTTAAACCAACCGTCATCAATGATGAAACGCTCAACTCCCATGGCTGCAGCTTGAGTCGCCATTTGACGAATATAATCAGGGTCATGGTCAAAATAGATCCCTTCCCAGGTATTGAGATGAACGGGACGAACTTTGTCGGCCGAGAAAGGCAACACCTGCTCGCGAACGTAGCGGTGATTAGCAACGCGTATGCCATTAATGCCTTGTGCACTGTAGCTGGCGATAAGTTCTGGCGTGGTATAAGTTTGCCCCTTAGCAAGCGTAATCTCACCTGGAATCAGCCACTCCCCAGCCTGAACAAAACGCCGTCCGTCACTCTTGGCCTCTGCGCGAAAGTGATGATTACCACTCCATGCAAGATGAAAACTCCATACCTCTCCCTGTTGCTCACTAAAGCCCTTGTTGCCGACTAAGCAGCCCGGAAAGTACTCATGAGAGGTGCGTCCACGCCGATTTTCAACCAGCCAAGCACTATGGTTGATGCTCTGACGCTGCGCCTGAAACTCTCGGCTCCAACGTCCGTGGTAACTTTCTAGTTCTGAGGCGCGAAAAGGCACAGGTAAGGTCAGCGCCAACTTGTTTAAGCTGTATACTTGCTCAGCTAAGTTGGTCAGTTGAATACGCTTGGTAAGTGTCCCTGTCGGGTGCAGCTCAAGTTGGATCGACAAGGACAACTGAGCTAGCGAATCCTGACAAAGTATCTCAACTTGATTCGTGTGTTGTGAATGCGACACATAGTCGAACCTTGGCATGCTCGCACGCCCCTGCCGATGTCCCTCAAGTCCACTAGAGCCAAAACTGCCGCGCCCCAACTCAGGGCATAGAGTTAAAGGAACATCATGATCCAAACGCGCTTGAGGCACTGCTCTTTGCTGGCTACTCTCAAACTCGGGCCATTGATGCTGAGCAATGGTGTCAATGCGCTTGCCCCAATAAAGCACTTCAGGGGCCGGGCGAAGCTTGATCACAAGTGACACTAAATCACTATGCAGTTGAATAAATGGTTCCATCGTTAGTTCCTTAAATCACAAACTTAAGCGCAACTTGATAGCGATAGCGCTTAGCATCCAGCAAGAACGCTTGATGCACACTTGGGGTCCACGAGTCATCTCCACCAACGCCCATGTGGAAGCCATCAATGCGAACAAATATCGCCTCTTGCTTAGTTAATTCGTGGCTATGCTTCGCCTTAGCCAGATTCGCTTGAGTAAACTCACTGACGGCAAAATGGAAAACCCCAGATATGGTCAGCTCTCCCACTTGCGCTTGTGAGACGTCACAGCGCAGGCCATTATCTGAAGGGAAAATGTAATCAGTGTGCATTTGCTTAACCGAAGATTGATAGCGTCCAAAATGAGCAGAGAATTTTCGGTCAGGATAGTTTTCATGCGGACCTCGGCCAAACCAAGTCACCAGCTCTTGATGCTCGCTAACGCCATGATCGTACAGAGCGATCTCCATACCAATACGTGGTAAAGGAGGTAAGCCTTCTGCCAGTTCAACATCAACATCGATGGACACTTCACCATCTTGGCTGATCAAATAATGCCACGTCGATACCATCAGCAACACGCCCGCTTGACGGTATGCAGATTTACACACCACTTGCAGACCTTGCTTGGTCTCATAATGCTCGAACGCTATCGACTCACGCTCTAACCTATCAAGCCCGATGCTTTGCCAGCGACCGAACCAAGAATTAGGGTCCAGTTTATCGGCTTCACTGGTGCCGATATCGTTGTCCAACGGCGCGCGGTAGAAGTTATCTAAAATAGGCTGGCAGAGCTTTTCATTATCGTTAACCAGCCAACTGGTCATCGCCCCTAAGGTTTTGTCGAATTCAATCGCAAAAAGATCACTGTAGACCAAAAGCTTTTCAGGGCTATCAGACACATTCGTTTGCCACGATGGCTTCCCAGCTGGCAGCACTAGCTGAGGGGCGACCTTAAGTTCAAACTGCTCGCTCGCAGTGATATGCCCAGCCTCCGCCCAAGCCGTAGCCTCAGTTAACACCACTTCAATATTCAAGTGATAACGCGCGCCCGGCAGCGTGGTTGGCTTGCTATTTTCGATAAGCAGATCAACACTTTGCTCACTCTCTACCGCTAGTTCAACCTCGCCGCCATCGATAACTTGTCCCTGCTCTAACAGTTGCCAACGCAGGGATTGACCCTCACTGGCCATAAACAGATTTTCATTCGTAACTCGAACCGTCAATGGTGACTGCTGCAACAGCTCAAATTGGTAAAACTGCTGCGCTTTTTTTACCTCGTGCAAGGTCGGGTGAACGGTTCGGTCAGGGAAAACCAAACCATTGATGCAGAACTGACGGTCATTGATACTGTCACCAAAATCTCCCCCATAGGCCCAGTAATGTTGGCCAGTGCGATCGACCTTACTTAAGCCCTGATCGACCCAATCCCAAATAAAGCCCCCTTGCAGCCTCGGATTGTCGCGAAATGCCTGCCAATAATGATGAAAGCTGCCCAGGCTATTGCCCATTGCATGAGCATACTCACATAAGATCAACGGACGCTGCTCGTTTGGCAAAGCAATCGACTTTCGGATTCCGACTCGTGGCGTGACGTCTGGCTGATGAACAACAACAGGGAGATCCCAATCCACTCTCGCGTACATGGGGCAGATGATATCGGTGGCAGCCGTCATGGCTCCGCCCCCTTCATATTGCACAGGACGTGAAGGATCACGTTGTTTCACCCACTGATACATCGCATGGTGATTGTTACCGATGCCAGACTCATTCCCTAGAGACCAGATAATGATCGACGGATGATTCTTATCTCGCTCAACCAAACGCGTTATGCGGCGCAGGTAAGCATTGAGCCACTCACTGTTATCTGACAATCGACACATGGGAAACTGGCCGTGAGTTTCGATATTGGCTTCATCGACCAGATAAAGGCCATATTGATCACACAACTCATACCACAAAGGATGGTTTGGATAATGCGCAGTCCGCACCGCATTAAAATTATTCTGCTTGAGCAAACAAATATCGCGAATCATATCTTCTCGGGTCATAACATGCCCAAGTTCAGGGTGATGCTCATGACGATTCACCCCGCGAATCAGCACAGCCTTGCCATTCACTTTCAGTTGGCCATCACTGATCTCAACAGCGCGGAAGCCAACGGCATAAGACTCACAATCCACGACGTTCTGCTGGTCATCCACTAAGCTAACCACGACTCGATAGAGATAAGGCGACTCTGCACTCCAAAGTTTTGGCGCCGCAACCTCAATGGCGAGGTTTGCTTTATCGCACCAAGCCCCCTTCTCATCGACAAATTGTCCGCCGCTTAACGCACTTTTGCTGCCAATCAGTTGCTGCTCTGCATCAAACAAACTGACCCTAATGCTGTGTGGCAGGTTCTTCTTCGATAAGCTGGCAGTCACTTGCAACGTCGCATCGCGGTAACTCGCATCAAGGTGCGTATTAACTTGAACATCTTTGATATGCACTGTGGGTTTGCTCATTAAGGTGACATCACGAAAGATGCCACTTAACCACCACATATCTTGGTCTTCCAAATAGGAGCCGTCGCTCCAGCGCATCACCATGACCGCCAGGTGATTTTCCCCCTCAACCAGCAAAGGTGTTAAATCAAACTCAGCGGCGAGGCGAGAGTCTTGCGAGTACCCAACCCACTCTCCGTTACACCATAAATGGAACGCACTGTTTACCCCATCAAAGGTGATGGTGGTCAGAGTGTCAGATGGAGAGGAATGAAACGACGTACGATACACCCCTGTCGGGTTATCTTGCGGCACTAATGGAGGAGTGTCGGCAAACGGATACTTTACGTTGGTATAAATGGGCTTATCAAAACCTTGCAACTGCCAGTTGCTGGGCACCGTTATGGTATCCCAATTGCTGTCATCAAAACTCTTTTCGATACACGCCGAACTCACATGCTCTGGCCTATCAAACAGGGCAAATTTCCATTCGCCATTGAGACTCAACTGATTAGCAGATTGAACTTGATTGAGAGCATCTTGTTCGCTGGTGTAAGCATGTAAGGGAGCATGGGCAGGCAATACGTTGTGGTGAACCACATGCTGATTCTCCCACTCACGCGCCGCTAAAATCTGGGCAAAAGTTCTCATCACAGCACCTTAAACAATGAAAAAAAGCGCCTTCACTTGGCAAAAAGGCGCTCTAAAAATAGTCAGATAGCCCCACCAACTGTTGATTGGCAGGGAGATAACATTAGAGATTACTTGAAGGTACGCTTACGCACTTTCTCAAGCTTTTTCAGAATCTTATCTAGACGTTCAGGTTTAACCATAAACTCTTGGAAGCCCTTCATGCCTTCTTTCGCCATTGCAGGATCGGTATCTCGGTCGTAGAACTGCGCAGTACCCTGTGAATCTGCCAACATTTGCACGCCCTTGTTCAAGAACGGGTCGTCAGCCGCTTTTGCCTTGTTGTTAGTTGGGATTTGCAAGATAGATTCGTTGATCAACTGCTGGATTTCAGCTTGGGCAACAAACTCTAGGAACTTACGTGCATCTTCTTTGTTCTTAGCTTTGCTTGGGATGTGAATCGTATCCATTGGCGCATCTTCAGCAACCGGAACCGCTGGGTCGATGATTGGGAACTGGAAGAAGCCCATATTGTCTTTCATCTCTGCGGGGAAGTTTGGCGTGATGAAGTTACCAATCAAATACATCGCCGCTTTACCGTTGTATAGGAAAGGTTGCGCTTCTTGCCAAGAGTATGACGCGTGGTTATCTAGGAAATAACCCGGCTCAACTAGCTCAGCCCAGTTGGCAAATGTTTTCTTCACACGCTCATCAGTGTAAGGGATCTTGCCGTCCATCAAATCGATGTGGAAATCTAAGCCGTTAGTACGCAAGTTGATGTAGTCGAACCAACCGGCCGCTGTCCACAGGTATTTGGTACCAATGGCAAATGGCGCGATTTCATTCTTCTTCAACGTTGCCGCCGCCGCTTTAAGTTCTTGCCAAGTTTTAGGCTCAGCGATACCGTATTTTTCGAACAAGTCTTTACGATAGTAGACACCCCATTGGTAATAGGTGTAAGGCACGCCATATTGCTTGCCGTTCACTGTCATCGCAGGTGCAGCGGCTGCAAAATCTTGCTGCATATTATTATCAGCCCAGATATCACTAACATCTTCAAACAAGCCACGATCAACAAAGGTCTTCATTCGGTTACCTGCATACCAAAACACTACGTCCGGTGGCGAGGTGACCAACCAGTTACGAATGGTTGTCTTGTACGCTTCTTTGTCGTACAGGTTGTACTCGACGCTAATATCTGGGTTTTCAGCTTCAAAACGCTTAACGATTTCTTGCCATGCCGCTTTGGGTGCAGGATCGGCTTGGTCTGAGTTAATCACCAAGGTTCCCGCCCAAGCGGAGGTAGAAAGCGTAGCCCCGAGAACTGCAGTAGCAGCAAGATGTTTCACGTATTTCATATTCAGGTCCTTGTTGGTTGAGCGTCTGCTCATGGGTCCAATTGTTGTTTTTATTAACTTACCTAAAGGGCAAGCCAGCCTATAGGGGGAGCTGGCTTGCTGAAAATTAACCTTTTGTTGCGCCGAGCGTTAAACCAGCAATGAAATGGCGTTGCATGGTAAAGAACAGCACAACCGGTGGGATTGCCGCGACAATGGCTCCCGCGGAGATGAACTGCCATGACGCAAGCCATTGGCCTTTCAACGCACTGAGGCCTGCCGTTACTGGACGTACTTCGTCGCTTTGCACCAATACCAATGCCCAGAAATAGTCGTTCCAGATAAAGGTGAACACCAATACCGCTAACGCGGCTAATGCCGGGCGTACCAATGGCAATACCACATGCCAGAAGATCTTCCACTCCGTCACCCCTTCCACCCGCGCGGCCTCAATCAGCGCATCGGGTATGCCGACAATAAAGTTACGCATAAACAGAGTACAGAACCCCGCTTGGAACGCGACATGGAAGAAGATCAAGGCCCAGTGCGAGTCATACAAACCAAATGCAATCGTCAGGTCACGAACTGGGATCATTAGGATCTGGAAAGGCACAAAGTTACCAGCAATGAACATCGCAAAAATCCAGATGTTGGCTTTGAACTTGTATTTAGCCAATGCAAAACCGGCGAGGGTCGATAACGCCACTGCACCCGCTACGGCAGGCAAGGTAATCAACAGACTATTGAGTAGATACTGCCCCATAGAAGTTGAGGTAAACACTTGAGTGTAGTTTTCAATAAACTGAAACTCCGTCGGCCACCCCCAATAGTTACCTTTGTTGATATCTTCAATACCGCGAATAGAGGTCATCATTACAGCGATAAGCGGCAGCAACCACATCACAATGGAGATTGGCAGCGCAACGCGGTAGCTGATGTTGGCAAAGCGTCCTGCTTTTTGAATCGGTTGTGGGTACATTACTTTTCACTCCTCAACATACGCCATAAGAAGTAAGCGATATAAACATCCATGATGAGGAACAACACTACAGATACTGAAGCGCCATAGCCCATGCGATAGTTAAAAATAGACTCTTCGTACATTTGGTAAGCCAAGACCGTCGAGCTTCCCCAAGGGCCTCCCGCAGTCATGGTGGCCACCAAGTCGAATGAACGCAGTGCACCAATCACTGTCACTACGATCGCGATAAAGGTCGCAGGGCGAAGCTGAGGAATCACTACATACCAAAGCATGCGCCACTTTTTCGCACCATCAAGACGAGCGGCTTCTATCTGCTCTGGGTCTAGGTTATTTAGCCCTGTCAGGTACAAGATCATGCAGTAAGAAATCTGTGGCCACAGACCCGCGGCGATAATGCCGTAAGTGACGTAGTCTTCATTGGCTAAAATTGAAATAGGCTCAATCCCAAACGCCCCCAAGACAATATTGAACAAGCCAAACGAAGGATCGTAGAACCAAGCGAACACCAGACCAACGACGACTTGAGAGATGACAAATGGGAAAAAGAACAGCGATTTAACCACGCGTATGCCTTGAACCTGCTGGTTTAAGAACAGTGCGATAGCCAAACCGATCGGCGGTGCCAACATAAAGAACACCAACCACAAGGTATTGTTCTTCAGCGACATATAGAAAGCGTCAGAGTCAAACAACTCGCGATAGTTATCTAGGCCAACCCACGTTTTTTCGCCTAATCCATCCCATTCATAAAAACTGAGCCAGATACTGTCGAGGATCGGATAGATAACATAGATGGCAAAAATGGCCATTGCAGGGGCTAAAAACAGCCATGGTGAGAGCTTTGCGCTTACCCTAGCTTTACGTCTCGCAGAGGGGAGACGGTTTTCTGGGTATATCGTTTTCACAGATTGCTCCATTTTGTGTGACTCCTTGTCACATCTTCCGGTTTCAAATCCCATTCAACACTTTATTCAAAGTAGACGAAAAATGACCAAAAGATGAAGTTTTATCTAATCTACCAATACATATTAATAACCTTGGTGATTTAATACACACCAACAAATCAATTTTGTAAACGTTTCCACAAAACTGACTCATTTTCGCGAATTAACCATGATCGTGATCAACTATTACTTCACAACTGGTAACAAAATCGACGCAAAAGCGTATGTTTTATGGACAAAGCGAACTAAAGTGCTTTCATGCGAACTTTATTCGCTCATCAAACGAGTTTTTTGCGCCATACGGCAAGGAGTAAATATGGCTGACATCAGCTTAAAACAGGTCATCAAACGCTATGGTGATGTACAAACCATTCACGGTGTGGATTTAGAGATAGAGAATGGTGAGTTTGTTGTCTTCGTCGGCCCGTCAGGCTGTGGTAAGTCGACCCTACTGCGCCTTGTTGCCGGCCTAGAAGAGATCACAGAAGGTGAAATCCACATTGATAACCAGTTGGTCAATGAAGTTGATCCTGCCGAACGTGGTGTGGCAATGGTGTTTCAGTCGTACGCACTCTACCCTCATATGACGGTCGAAGAGAACATGGGCTTTGGTCTAAAAATGAATGGCCACCCTAAAGAGCAGATCGAAAAACAAGTGCACAGCGCGGCAAAAACCTTGCAGCTAGACCACCTATTGAAACGTAAACCCAAAGAACTGTCTGGTGGCCAACGTCAACGTGTTGCCATTGGTCGCGCCATTGTGCGTAACCCAAAAGTTTTCTTGTTTGATGAACCTCTCTCTAACCTAGATGCCGAGCTGCGGGTTGATATGCGCTTGCAGATCGCCAAGCTGCACCAAGACCTACAAAACACCATGATTTATGTTACTCACGATCAGGTGGAAGCAATGACCCTCGCCGATAAAATCGTGGTTCTGCGTGATGGGCGCGTCGAGCAAGTAGGTTCGCCGCTGGAGTTGTACCATACACCACAAAATGAATTTGTCGCGGGCTTTATTGGCTCACCAAAAATGAACTTTATCCCGACCAAAGTTGAGTCAGCGAGCGATGGCAAACTCACACTTGTGGCAAGTGATGGGTCATTGTTTACCCTTCCTGCAGTAAAACAGTCTCTCGAAACTGGTGCGGCTATTACGTTAGGCATTCGCCCAGAGCACCTAGAGATCCAGCAAAATGGCGATGTCCAACTTCAATTCCAAAGTGAGGTTGTCGAGCGTTTAGGCAACAGTACTTACATGTTTGGTCAAGCCTGCGGCGAAGATGGCTTTAAAGTTCACTTACCTGGCGACCAAGAAGTCAGCAAATTTCAAACCATGGCATTAAGCTGCAGCCACACTGATTGTCACCTGTTCGACCACAATGGGCTGCGTGTCGAATAACGCCAACAGCAAAAGTGGCTGAGGTAACACTCAGCCACTTTACCACCCGGTATATCCGCAGAAATTGCCTGTATTGTTCTACACTTAACGGGTAATTGGAGACGACAGCGTGAGATATGCCGATACTGACATCCGATAACCGCCACCAGCAGTGGCTAGATATAAAAACAACCTTGCAGCAAGATAGACTGTTGTATGCCTACGTGTTTGTCACCACACTGGCACTCTATCTCATGTCTCAGAGCGTTACGCTTGAGTCGAAAATTGAATATGACGCTTTTACTTATCTAGAAACTCTGATCAGCATTTGTTACGTCACTTTCTTGTCTTGGAGTACGGGCTATTACTTGTACCTCGCGTATCATAAGACGCCACACCCTTTGGTTGTGTATATAAAAACGCTACTCGGTTTTTTTAATCCACTGTCTAAAGCGGTCAGTTTTATTCTTCTGGTATTAGCGCTTAATTTAACCTTCTCATGCTATACCTACCTTAAGTCGATCATCCCCGATATTAAACCTTTCCAATACGACTTACTGTTCTATCACCTCGACAATTGGCTCCACTTTGGTACCGATCCTTGGCAACTCACTCATCAATGGTTTTCTTCGATCTACAGCACCTTTGTGATTAATTTTCTCTACAACCTTTGGTTTTTATTGATGTGGGGAAGCGTGCTGTTTTTTATTGTTCGCCGAGATATCGCCCGCTTAAGAAATCAATATTTAGTCACCTTTATGGCCAGCTGGTTGTTCATTGGTGGAATTTCGGCAACCTTACTTTCTTCGGCTGGCCCTTGTTACTCTCATTTGGTCGATTCAGAACTGAATCACTACTTGCCTCTCATGGATAGATTGATGCAGCAAAGCATTTCACTAGAGACGAAAGGATTACCGCCACTGTGGGCACTCGATGTGCAAGACATGCTGTGGCTTAAATACTTAGGGCGAGAAAGTGGTGTAGGGTCAGGAATTTCAGCCATGCCAAGCATGCATGTCTCGATTGCAGTCTTGATGGCATTGGGGGCTTACCAACTCAATCGTAAACTAGGCTATCTGATGTGGCTTTACGTGGTCGCCATTCAAATTGGCTCGGTCCACCTAGCCTGGCATTATGCCATCGACGGCTACCTGAGCATTGTACTGACTTTGATACTTTGGAAACTGTGCGGCGTATTGGCTCGCAAGGTACAGGTCACTAATTAACGACCTGAGCAACAACATCACGAATACAGAGACTTTTCTCTTCATACTGGTTCGCTTTGAGGTACAACAGGCGAATATCAAAGTCAGGGACTTCAATCGGAGTATCCACCGCGACTAAACCATGGCTCGCCGTTTCCATTTCGGCAAATCGCTTAGGAACGATACAGATCAACTCACGACCGATCAGTAAACGTCTCACGGTCAGGAAATTGCGCGACGCCACTCCCACGCGCCGTTCATAACCTAACTTTGCTAAACGTTGGTCCACTTGAGTCTGCAGGCTGCCATCTGGGCTAACTAACGCGTGTTCAACACTGACAAATTTATCTAAGGTTAGTGGTAACGAAAGCTTCACGCTTCTGGGATCAAATAAACATTTATGTTGCTCTGTGTATAAGTGCTGCGATAAAAAACGACGATTTAAGTTCTCGATGCTACCAATAATGACATCCAGCTCTTCACTTTCCGCGATATCTAGGTAATTGCTGCGGTTGACGTTGTAAAAACTCACCTGAGACAGAGGGGAGACTTGTTTGAGTTGATCGTACAGTTGAGGGGCGAAAAGCTGCTCAGCGTAGTCCGTTAAGCCAATTCGCCACGCTCCTTGATACTGTGCAGGAGCAAAGTGCTTCTTGGTCAGCAGATCATTCTTAATACTTCCAAGCAAACGGTCAATAATAGGAGCAACCTCTCGAGCACGACGAGTAGGTTCCATCTTGATGCCGACTCGTTCAAACAGAGGGTCATCAAATAAGGAGCGCATGCGCTGCAAAGTATGACTCATGGCCGATTGGCTGATAAAACACTGCTCTGCGGCAAGACTGACACTTTTAGTTTGGTACAAAGCTTGAAATGCCACCAGCAAATTGAGGTCGACGCCTTTCCAGTTAAACTCTTTCATCACAGCTCATCCCATTTGATTCATAGAGTATATTAAAACTATCAATTTGAGTCATTTTAGTCGATTGCGTACATTATCGACACTATTTATTGGATGAGTAACCAAACCATGCTGTCGATTTTTAAAACCTTTTTCTGGCTTGGCTGGATAAGTTTTGGTGGCCCAGCGGCACACATCGGCTACTTTCGAAATACATTTGTTGAAAAGCTTAACTGGCTCGATGATAAAGAATACGGCCAGATCGTAGCATTAAGCCAGTTTTTGCCAGGACCAGGCTCTAGCCAAGTTGGTTTTGCGTTAGGCTATAAGCGAGGTGGCCTCGCGGGGGCATGTATGGCCTTCTTAGGCTTTACGCTACCTTCAGTATTGATCATGCTGGCCCTCGCCTTATTGAGTAGCCAGTTAACTGAAACCAGTGCTTTTCAAAACATTGTCCATGGCTTAAAGCTACTCGCGGTTGTCGTGGTCGCGGACGCGACATGGGGAATGTACAAAAATTTCTGTAAAGACAAGTTGTCTGTCAGTTTGTGTCTGTTCACCGCAGTGGCTTTATTACTGGTACCGAGTATTGCTACTCAAATGGCGGTACTTATCATTGCCGGAATTGTCGGCATTAAGTTTTTAGGTAACTCGCAGCAAACAGCAAGCACGCCATTCAAACCCACACTCTTGCCCTTAGTTCTATTTGTCGCCTTGTTAGTTGGGCTACCTTTTGCGGCGCAACACATGCCAGCTCTAGCTTTGTTTAATGACTTTTTCCAAGCAGGTAGTTTGGTGTTTGGCGGCGGCCATGTCGTTCTACCTTTATTGCAAAACATCGTCGGTGATCAACTTTCTCAAGATGCGTTCCTTACGGGGTATGCAGCAGCGCAAGCTGTTCCGGGCCCTATGTTCACCTTTGCCACCTACATTGGTTTTGAGCTGATGCCACAAGCGCCAATCGCAGGTGCTCTGATTGCTACACTCGGTGTGTTTGTTCCTGGTTTTCTCCTGCTACTCGGCGTATTAAAAAACTGGCAATCTTTGGCGCAAAACACCAAAGTTTCTGGCGCGGTTAATGGTGTGAACGCCGCGGTGGTTGGCTTACTGCTTGCTGCTCTGTACCAACCCGTATTTATCAGTGCGGTCATCAACCCGCTGGATATCTCGTTAGTTTTGGTCGGTTTTTACCTTATGAAGCAACTCAAGCTGCCGATCATTTGGATGGTTGCGTTCTTTATTCTGGCAGGGTTGCTAGGCGGTCTCGTGAGTTAATTGTTGCCATGGAAATGAAAAGGAGAGCTAACGCTCTCCTTTTTAACACTTATTCCTCAACCACCACTTTTTGTTCGCGAACCAAGGCTAATGCCCGCTCGAGGTTTTCGTTGGCGACTTTGTAGTAAGTTGGCTTAGTATCAATGGCCTGCTGAAGGTATGGGATCGCTTGGTCCGGTTTGCCTTGCAGCATTAAGAAGTACCCCACATTATTTAGTGCTTCTGGCTTGTTCATATGACGAGTAAATACATTCAAAGCCCGGTTAATCTCCCCTTTACCTAAATAGATAAGCGCCAAGTTATTCAGTGCCTTTTCATTATTTGGGTCTTCCTCAAGCGCCTGTAAGCTTAGCCTTTGCGCTTGACGATAATCTCCCGACATATAGTACGAATAGCCACTGTTGGTCAGGGTTTTGACTGAATCTGGTTTTATGCGTAGTGCGTGTTGATAGTATGCCTGCGCCAGTTCATGCTTGGCGTCTAAGTCTGCTAACACACCTAATCCCATGTAGGCGTAGTCAGGAGAGCTCACATCCGTCTTCAATACCTTGACCGCGTCCACGGTAGACAGGTCTTGATCGGTTAACGTTCTTTTACTGCCAAAGCGCAGTTGGTCGGCATTGATCGCTTTGAGGAAATAGCTTTCGCCCTGTTTCACGTCCCCATCACGACTCGAAATGATCCCTAGCTGCTCTAACGCCTGAATATTATTTGGATTGGTTTCTACGGCTAAAGTGAATGCTCGCTCAGCCAACGCTAAATTACCGCGACTTTGGTGGATACGGCCAATATTGTACAACGAGCGATCACGAAACTGGCCATTCTCAAAGGACAGCGAACGGATGTATTCATACAAAGCCAGATCAACGTTTCCTTGCTTCAAAGCAGCATCACCCCGTGTGATGGCTTCTTTTTCCGTTTTAGGAGGCTCATCCAAAGAGAGTGTATCAATCGGCTGACCATCGTAGAGCGAAGTATCTAAGGTATTTTCATTGCTGGCTGCGCAACCCACTAGGATTAAAATAGGAAACAGCCATATAAATGTTGAGCGTATTTTCATAATTAATTCCCTAACGTCGCGGTAAGAAATAGCATTGATGGCCCAATTGCGACGATAAAGAAACAAGGCCAAATAAACAGTAAGAGCGGGAATATCATCTTTGTCGGGATCTTAGCGGCTATCTCTTCGATTTCTTGGTTGCGTTTATCACGGAAATCCTCGGTATATTCACGCAAGGTTTGTGACAAACTGCCACCAATACGAGAAGCATGTGAAAGCATAGTGACTAATCCTGCAAGCTCTTTTATCCCTGTACGCTCAACTAAGTCCTCAAACGCATCAGACATCTCTACACCAGCTTTGATTTTCACACACACCGTATCCAACTCATCGGCGAAATCGGGGTGTGAAATCATTAACTCGTCGGCAACTCGGCGAAGCGCAGCACTGAACCCCAGCCCAGACTCGGTACATACCACTAAAAGGTCTAGCGCATCAGGCACCCCTCCACGAATTCGTGACTGGCGCTTCTTCACAACATAGTTAAGACCAACATTAGGAATATAAAGACCAAATGCCACACTAAAAATCATCGCTAAGTTTAAATTCGACATGTCTGGAACAAGAAAATAAAGCGTTGCCGCCATGCCGACACCAACCAGAATGGCTGCCCCTTTAATGGCATAAAATACAGTCAGTGCATTAGCGTCATGGTAGCCCGCGTGCATCAATTGTTGGCGCACACTTTGATTTTCTTTTGAATTAGAGGGCGTTAAAGTTGGCGCAATGGAATCCAGTGTATTGCCTAAACGCCGTCCTTTTTTGAGTTTTTCTCCCGGAGCGGTTTTCTTTAGCTCTTCCAAGCGAACTGACATCGGAGCCCTTGTTCCGACAACCACCAAAAACAACGTGAACATAACCAACACAGTTGCAACAAGAATGACGCCGAGAAAGAAAGTCTGTTCCTCTATCTGGAGGTCTGCAAGGATTTGATAAATAAAGTCCATTTTACACCTCGAAGTTGATTATGTTGCGAATCCACATCGAGCCAATGAATAGACTAACGATCCCACCACTGACTAAGGTCATCCCTCGTGGATCGGTATACAGAGGCTCAACATAAGTGGGGTTGATAATCGACAAGAAAAGGAAAAGTAAGAATGGAGACAACACGAGTATCCAAGCGGACAAACGGCTTTCCGCCGATAATGTTTTGATTTTACGTTGCAGCTTAAAGCGCGAACGCAATACTCGACTGACCTTCTCCAAGTTTTCCGACAAGTTACCCCCAGTCTCTTTTTGTAGCAACACTGCACTTGAAAACGCCAGCATGGATACGGTTGGGGTTCGCTCGGCCATTTGCATAATCGCCATACGCATATCATAGCCAAAGTTAAGCAAGTTAAAGGTATTCTTGAACTCGGTTCCGATTGGATCTGGCATTTCGTTACCGACTTCATTAAACGCCTGCGTTACTGGCTGACCAGCCTGAAGCATACGGCGCATTATATCGAGCGCTTCAGGTAACTGTTCTTCAAATTGCGAGAGTCGATCTGAAATGCGCTTGTTCAACCAAAAGTACAAAATCGCCCATATACCGATCGACGACGCAATGCCAACATAGAAAGGCTGGCCGATGAGTAGTACAACCATAAAGGCACATATAGAGAGGATAAAAGTCACCGCAAGGGTTTGACTCAAACTCCAATCGTAGCCAGAAAGCTCAATGGTCTTTTTCAAAGAAGAGAAAAGCTCGTACTTTACTAAGCGCCTATCCATTGGCGTGAGGCTTTTCATGTAGTGCTCTTGCAGCAATGAACGCGCTTCTTCATCTAAGTTTGCTTGAGAGTCTTTCAGTCGCTGCGACAATTGCTTGTGCTTCGCCTTACTACCGGCGGCGGGCAAGATTAATGCTTGTGATATAAATACCACGGCAAAAAAGAGCAAAATATAGAAAAGCGTTGCATCCTGCTGCATGACAACCTCCTCCTACGAATAGGATTCATTAAATATGTCAAAAGGAAGGTGGAGACCTTTCTTCGACAACTGGTCGTGGCATTGCGGAACGACCCCTGTTGCCGTATAAAAACCTTGTACATTCCCTTCCTCGTCCATCCCCTGACGATGGAACTTAAAGATCTCTGACATGGTGATGATTTCCCCTTCCATGCCATTAATTTCGCAAATGCTCACCATTCGGCGCTTACCGTCCTCTTGGCGTTCCATTTGTACTACTAGGTGTATCGCAGAGGCAATTTGAGAGCGAAGGTTCTTAGCACTCATATTCCACCCTGCCATAGCAAACATATTTTCCACCCGAGATAATGCGTCACGCGGGGTGTTGGCGTGAATCGTCGCTAATGAACCATCGTGGCCGGTATTCATCGCTGCAAGCATATCGACGGCCTCGGCACCACGGACCTCCCCAAGAACAATCCTATCTGGACGCATCCGCAGTGAGTTTTTCACCAAATCTCGCTGGGTGATTTCCCCTTTACCTTCCAAGTTGGCCGGGCGTGTTTCTAACCGAACGACATGAGTTTGTTGCAGTTGAAGCTCTGCAGAATCTTCAATGGTAACGATACGATCATCGGCAGGAATGAAATTAGAGAAAATATTAAGAGTCGTGGTTTTACCTGAACCTGTACCACCCGATATCAAGACATTGAGCGCCCCCTGAACCGCAGCTTCAACAAATTGAGCCATCTGAGGAGATAATGAGTTGAACGCCAATAAGTTATCCATATTGAGCTTTTCAACCGCGAAGCGACGAATAGAGACTGACGAGCCATCTAAAGCGAGAGGGGGAATAATCGCATTCACACGAGAACCATCGGTCAAACGCGCGTCGACCATTGGCGAAGCTTCGTCAATACGGCGCCCCACTTGACTAACAATGCGGTCAATAATATTGCGTAAATGACGTTCATCGAGAAACGTGTAAGGCGTCTGTTGCAGCTTACCTCGTCGTTCTACAAACACATGTTTGGGCCCATTAACTAGGATATCGGATACTGTGGCATCATTAAGCAGGGGCTCAAGCGGTCCAAGGCCAAACACCTCATCTTCGATTTGCTGAATAACCCGCTTGCGTCCTTCGGCACTCAAAGCATGGGTTTGGTCATCCGCCATCAATTGAACAATCGCGTCATGAAGGTCATTTTTCGCCCGCTCTTTCTCCAAACTTGCCAAAAGTCCTAAGTCTAGTGTCTCGAGCAGTCTTTGATGATAGTAGTGCTTAACTTCTTGCTCTTGCTTCAGCTGTTTGCGTGCATCATCAACCGCTTTATCACTTGCTTCCTGCTCTTGTTTTTTCTTTTCCTTCAAAGCATTAGATGCGGTAAGAGCTGAAGATTCACCGCCAACTTCTAGACCAGAGGCATCTTGTTGCTCTCGCTGATCTGCTTCAATAACCTTCTTCTGCAGTTCAGGGTTCATATTCTTTCGTTTGAAAAACATCGTACGTTACCCTCTCATTTCACCTAGCTAGGAGAACAACTTGCTTAGCCAGCCTTGTTTTTTCTCACTCTTCGGTAGGAGCAACGAAACAAACTTGCTTACCGATTTCGACAAAGTACTGCCTTTTTTGGCTTCAATAAACGGGCGGCCTAAGTTGGCACTCTCCAGCGCAACTTTGAAATCATTCGGGATGGTATGAACAGAGACATCCCCAACCGCCTCTTTAATGTCTTTGAGCTTGATGGTCTGCCGTTTCTCATAGCGATTCACTATGATCTCAACTTGATCCCGATTTATGCCAAACTCAAACGAGAGTGTTTTAATGATTTGGTTGCAGCTTTTGATCGCGACAAGGTTTTGCTGCGTGACCATGAACAGCTTGGTCGCAGGTGAAATAACCGGAGCGAACAGACGATCGAGGCCTCTTGAGAGATCAACCACCACATAGGGATATTGCTCGCGAAGAAACGGCAACAACTTATTTAAGTGATGGGCTTTTTCGTAGTTCTCATGGCTGTTTTCACGCTTAAATGCCAAGATGTGCAGCCCTGAATCATGCTTTGTCACCAAACTTCCCAATGACACCTCATCCAGATCAGAAACATTAGCCAAAGCATCAATTAAGCTGTATGTCGGTTGAATATTGAGATAGTCATTGACGACGCCAAACTGTATATCGAGATCGAGTAACATCACTTGTTCAGGGTGTTGTTGTGCCATTTTGATCGCGGTATTCAGTGCCAACATCGATGCGCCACACCCCCCTTTTGAGTTCATGAACACCATCAACTCACCAAGGTTGCGACTGGCCACCTTATCTTCTGCCACATTATTGAGTAACGGCGTTAGCTCCTGAATCTCAGCTTTATCGGACACGAAGTCCGCCGCACCAATTCGCAGCGCTATTTTTAGCGCACCACTGTCATGCTCATTCCCAAAAACAATCAACTGCGCTTCATGGTTACTGCTATTTTCAGCTGGAGATTCAAACTGCTGTAGCTCAACGATTTTCTGCGCCCAATTAGGGCCAGTTTCAACAAAAATAAGGTCTGGAGGAGAAAAATGGGCAAGGTTTGCCACCACCAAACCATGAAAAGAAATCATCTCATAGCTGATGCTCTGGCATTTGGATAACTCATGGCTAATATGCAAATGAAACGCATCGGACGAGTAAAAGACCCATACTGTTAAATTTGTTTTTAGCCTCAGAGGGGGACTCTGTTTCCCCGGTGCAATTGGCACGGCTTCACCCATTCATTCTCTCCTGCAGTATCCCTAACTGCTACTACCATTAAGGTATTCGTTTTTGCTTTGTTACTTACCTTGCTTCACGGCTGTGTACCGAATCATTCCATATGTACTAAGCCCGTGATTTGATAGCTAAACTTATCGATTATTCCTCACTCATTACTAAGTGTAGGAAACGTATCGAGATCTGCCAGAATAACCGAAAGCTTAATTACTGAAGCCCTCTAAGAATTGGCTGTCAGTTCCCTGCAGGTCTTTGTCTTGTTTGCCAGTGTAAACTTGATAAGCCCCTTCCATACGCTCACCACTCCCTTCAGGGATTAACCCTAAGTTCTCTGTTGTGGCATCTGGGTTGTAAACTTGAGCATTACGTACTTTCACCATATGTTGACCGAGCTGCTCCGCGTTATTGACACACCCAGTCAGCAGCACCATTGAGCCAATAATTGTGATCACTAATAAACGCAATTCCATCATTGCCTCCTAAAGACTGTGTCCAAACGTACCTTCAGTGCCACCTTTCGAATGGTCAATGAAGTTGCTTTCTTGGGATTCATTAGATTTAGATTTCCCCGTTGGTGCGATGTAAGCACCACGTCCAAGCAAGTAATACTCAAAATCATTCGGCTCAACGAATGAGTCAGTCGGTAACGAGACCTTGCTTCTATCGATAGGTTTCGCCAACCTTGGCGTGACTAATATAACCAACTCAGTTTCACCTGAAATGTACTCCTGACTATTAAACATTTGCCCTAAAACAGGGATATCGCTAAAGCCAGGTACCCCACTGACAACATCTCGCACGTTTTCGCTTAGTAACCCAGCAATACCAATGGTTTGCCCATCAGCAAGCTCCAAGGTTGATGACGCGCTTCGACGGGTAATCGGTGGGATAACGTATGTTCCGTTAGTGCCTCCGGGGTTTAAAGTAAGCGTGGCGCTGTTGGCAATTTCACTGACATCAATGGCTAGATTTAAGTTAATGTGCTTGTCACTTAGAACCGTAGGAATAAACTTCAGTCCAACACCGTACTCTTTGTACTCTATGGTGATGCCATCATCATCAGGGACAGGGATTGGAAACTCGCCACCAGCAAGAAACTCAGCCTTCGCTCCACTGAGCGCCGTTAAATTAGGCTCGGCCAGCACTTTTGCTGAGCCATTTTGTTTGGCAATATCCAGTGCAAAGGTAAACAGCGTATCCCCATCGATAAAGGTGCCTAAGAAGCCCGTGTTATCAATTCCTGGTGCATTGAAAATTGGGCCAATCCCGCCATTTACATCATCAATGATTGCCCCTGCGGATGTGCCCCCCCAAGAAAAGTTGCCGTTGCTTTCAAAGAAGTGGAAATTGGAATCAAACTTTCTTACTAAGCTACGCTGCACTTCTGCGACCGTCACTTCCAACATTACCTGCTGGGCACCACCTATGGTCATCAAGTTAATCACACCGGTTTTCTGTACTTGTTCACTCAGGGAACGATTTTCTTTGTCCGCTTCTTGCCCAGCAGAATAAGTTTCCGCAACTCGCAGTGCTTTGTTCATCGCCGCTTGATTACTTATCTGCCCACTCAAGATCAGTCGATTTTGCGCGCTATGAACTTCAATCTCCTCATTGGGTAAAAACTCATATAACTTGGCTTTAAGGCTGTTCAGGTCATGGGTGACTTCGATGTTGATTGATTCAATCAAGCGCCCACGACTGTCCCAAGCCATCAAGTTCGTTGAACCCAATTTTTTACCAATCAGAAACACTTCATCCGACTTGAGCATTACAATATCGAGCACTTCGGGATCACCCAATGAGACTCTTTTGGCCTTTGCAGCTAAAGTGACATGAGTTGATTTGTGATGCGGTACTTTGACAATTTTGCCTGACTGAGTGGCTGATACTGCTGACAAAGAAAAACTTATACTCACTACTAATATTAAAATCCGTTTCAACATGGCTCACCTCAATCTCTGACTCGAATATTGCTAGATTCAGTGCCTTTAATAATCGTGACACTTGGTGCAACGTATTTTTTGACCACTTTTTCTTCTTCGTGAGGGTTACGCAGTGTTAACTGAATTTCCCCTTTGCTTCTAGCAGTCAGTAGTTTCTCGGCATCTTTAGGTGATACCTCTAACGTTACAGCGCGCACAATGATCGGTTTGTTTTCTTTGGTCCGTGCCGTTTGGTCTACCGCGAGTACTTTGATGTCTTTCAGCACCGTGACGGTATTTGCATACGTCGAGCTGTATTTAATGGTATTAAGGACATCAACGCGATTACCCGGTAATAAGAAACCGGCAACACCAATAACATCATTAACCCGAATGGTGACCGCGCGTTTGTTTTCTGGAATCAACGAAGCCAACGTTGAGCCTTCGCCAGGCGCTGCCAATCGATTCTGATGCACCACTTCACCTTGATAAATCGTGGTTGCGACCACTTGCCCTATCAACTCTTCGGCTTTGGTAAACTGACCTTCATTTCGCCAATCGACTTCTAACAATCGACTAGAAACATGCTGCTCTTCAATCGGGGTACCTGCGGGAATTTCCTGGCTGGCGATAATGACAGGCTCTCGCTCAATTAACTCCATTTCCACTTGGGGCTGTAATTGTCTATCCATCCACTGCTTAGCAAAAAATACTGCGCCTAAGCCGAATACTATAGATAGCAAAAACAGTAATATGACCTGATTTCTGCTCATCGTTCTCCTCCTCCTTTGCCGTCAGCAGTAAAATAAACTTCCCAGGCGCGGGTGACGATTTCAGGGGAGATAACCGGATCAACTTCTTCAAAAACAATGATATCTCGGCTGATACCAACAATATCCTTTGGAATACAAGGATAGAAACCAACGCGATGCTGACTGTGTAAATCAAATAACTTGGTATAGCTTTCTTCACTCACTGTCAGTTTTTTCGATTGCGCAAACGAACTCCACAACGAGTGATATTCTTCTTTTAACAATGGTCCAAATTGAATCTTATAGCCAAGGCGACGTAAAAATGCGGGATCACTGATCTTTTCCGGATCGAGGTTCGTAGAAAAGGCCAATGTAAGAATAAAAGGTATGGTGATTTGTTGGCCATTGGGGAGATTGAGGTAGTCATAAAAGTATTCCATCGGAACAATCCAACGGTTTAACAAGGTGTCTACTGGCATGGGCTGACGCCCCAAATCATCAATAATGAAAATGCCATTGTTGGCCATCATCTGCAGTGGAGCCATCCATACTCGGTTGTGTTCAGAGTGATTGACTTCTAGCATATCCATCGTCAACTCACCGCCAACTTGAATACTTGGTCTCTCACACAGGGCCCATCGCCTGTCAAACTGCTCTTTAAACGCAATGGATTTGATTTCTGAACTGGCGACCTTTTTGTGATGCTGCGGAGAAAACACTTTAATAATGTTACCTGCTGCATACACTGCGTAGGGAATATAGACCGAGGTGTTCAGCGAATTGAGTAGCCTAGTCGCGACAAAGGTTTTACCTGTACCAGCATCGCCATAAAGTAATAACGCTCTCCCCGAATTGATTGCCGGCCCCAAAACGGAAATCATTCTCTCCGCGCCGAGCACCTCAGACAAAGCAAAACTGACATCTTGACGATTTACCATTTGAGCCCTGACATCTTGGTCTTTAACCATGGCTTCATAGTCGTTCAAAGAAACGGGTGCGGGCCCTAAATAAGCATCTTTAGCAAAGGCTTCATCTGCTTCTTGCATTCCCTGCTCAGACAATCCGTACCGAACGTTACCGGTCGACTGAGTTGAAAATGAAGAAGGTGTGGCTTGAAAAACTTCAACGTGAGACTTGCTCCGTAAGTCAGCGAGCATATCTTCAATCATGTGACTGTTAACGCACATCAACTCTGTAAGTTTGAGGATATCTGACTTAGGGTATGCGGCTAAATGTTTGATCAACAAGTTCTCTAGGACCGCCCGAGGGATGTTCAGAGAATCAAATGATGTCGGAACTGGAGGAGCTTCCGCTTGAGGCTTCAATTCAGTTCTATGTTTAACCTCTTTATTTGACTGCACCATAGAGACTCCTTCTCTTTCAGTGTGCCTAGAAGTAACTTTGTAACGCCAAGCCAATCACGACAATGGGAGCAAACGGCATTCTTAATTTTTGAGCTTGCTCTTCAGCAACGTCTTTGGGTGCTGTCCGCCCATAAGCAAACAACATTTTGTACCGCTCTAGCTGATGTTTTACGCTCTCTTCTTTCCCTGCGGCTTTGATCAATGCGTACACGCTGCCAACGAGAATGCTCGCGACTGCGATCCACAACGAAATATCCATCAAATGTCCCCAGCCCAGCCAAAAACCGACAACGCCAAGTAACTTAACATCGCCAGGCGCCATAACTCTCAACAAATGAAGAACCAGTGCGCCAAAAAACATGGCTCCACCGCCCATCAACGCCTCAGTAAACGAAGGTGACAAGGTCGGCTGGACGAGCATTTTTGCTACACACAGAACGAGGGTTAAAATCAGTAGTACATTAGGAATGCGATGCTCTCTAGCATCAGACACAGCAATCATGAGCAACACAAACCAGATAAAGTACTCCATTCGAACACCTACCTTGCTGCCGCTACTGGCTGAAAAGGGAATTAAATTCTTCTGTTAAAATATCTTGGAAAGCAAGAAAGAGACCAGATAGGCCTGCAAGCATCACGCTCGCTCCGACAACATACTCGACTACTGTCAGACCAGTCTCGTCTTGAAAAAAGTTCTTGATGTTATTTTTCAGCAACATAATCCACTCCTAGATGTTGTATAGGCTCGCTTTATGGGGAGCAGCCAACCTATACAACTATATTAGTAGGGATTATCAAATTTGCCTCATCGGTTCACGATGAAGATTGGTTGAATACACCACTTAGCTGTGTTTCAAGAATCGAGCTAAATGCATCGAAAATACCAGCTAGACCAAGCACTAACAAGCCTGCGCCCACTACGTATTCAACAACCGTTAAACCTTCTTCGTCCTTCAAGAATGCTTTGATATTTTTTAGTACTTTAGTCATAACCAGTCTCCTTTTGTCTAAGTACCTAAGCGTCGTGCTTAACTATAAATTAGGAGTTTTCTGCCACTAAGAGTTAGGACTTTTTTGTCTAGTTTTGGTACTTTTCTGCTCTAATAAATGTGCTAAAAAGGCAAGAAAGTCCCAGAATTAGGTGATCTGTTGACCATAAACCTGAATAATCTACAAATAAGCGTGCTCTAAGCATTTTCAATAACTCATTGTAAAAAATGGCCTTAACCATCAATTAAGTAAATACACCCACCTGATAGATATATTTATTTGCAATGTATCAATACTGATACTTGACAAAATTGAGCAATAAATAAACATTGATCTTGCTCCCAAAAATATCTGACCTAATAAGACATTCATATCAACAGCATGGCACTAAGAAAAAAGCACTAGCTTGGGGAAAAGTTTGCGTTCACCGTTCGCTAACCTAATCTTAAAACTATTACTGAGTACTAAATTAGGGCTAGCTGAAGTGAATGTATTACACAGTGGTTATTGGTTAGGTCAGTCTACGTCCTTCATTTCTAAAGATTTAATTCGAGATTTAGACGAGTACTTCGACCTAAAAGATTATGGGTTTGATGTCTCTGTACTCAGTGAATCAGACATCCACTTTTGTTTTTTCTACTATCAAGACTCATACCATTCACTGTTTTTAACCGCAGCTAAGCTTTGTCAAAACCTAGAAAAAAGTTTAGTTCTCTTTCACAAGGGTGACTTGGGCGAAGACGTGAAAAGTCTAGAAGTCGTGTTCAAAACGTACGATCTTTCAACGCCAATGGAAGATGAATGGGCGAAAAAGCTCAGCGAACAAATTCATTACCAATACACGAAACACCAAGAAATATTAGAGATCCACCGACTTACCTCGATGATCCAAAAGCAAAATGTCAGCAAGGACCTAATCGAGATCTTAAGGTATATAGACAAAAACCTCTCGCGTACCATTCGGGAAGAAGATGTCGCGGAATATTGCCATTACTCGGTTACCTACTTCTCTAAGTTCTTTCATAAAACCATCGGGGTGAGTTTCAGAGATTACTTGGTTCTCAAGCGGATAAATTTGGCCAAACAACTGTTGACCACGGAGCGAAAGGAAAAAATCTCATTTATTGCTTTTCAATGTGGTTACCACGACGTGTCATATTTCTCACGAATATTTAAAAAGAAAACGGGTTTAAGCCCAGCCGTTTACCGCCAACTTCATTAATTCTGTGTCACACCTTGTAGCATATTATTTGCCCAACACTTCACTCTCATTCCTCTTCCATGCTAAAGTTAACAAGCTGTTAACAATAAAAATAAATCATTATTTTGCCGATAACATGGAGTTAGAGAATGATTCAGCCTAACGAGTTAAGCAAACCAACTTGTGCTCTCCCACCCCCCAACGAAATGATCTTGAAATGGGCCGAGGAACGCCCCAATGAGATCTACCTAAAGCAGATTATTAATCGCCAGTTTGTCGAATACACATACGCAGAAGTTGCCGATAAAGCTCTACGGCTTGCCACTGCGTTAAAAGAATTTGGCTTACAACCTGGTGACAAAGTCGCACTAGTTTCAAAGAACTGTGCAGAATGGTTTATTTGTGATTTGGCCATGATGCTTGGTGATTTTGTTAGCGTGCCGATTTTCCCAACGGCAGGTGCCGACACCATTGAGTACTGTGTCACTCACAGCGAAAGTAAAGTGTTGATTGGTGGTAAACTTGATGATGCTGCAGCAACACAGCAGGTGATTGATTCTCAAGAGAACCTTATCACTGTGTCACTACCTTATGACAGTGCGCCGAATTGCCAGCACAGCTTTAATGAACTGATCGAGAAATCAGAACCTAGCCAAGGCAGGCCCCAGCATTATGATGATAAGTTAATGTCACTGGTGTACACCTCTGGCACCTCAGGCCTGCCAAAAGGGGCGATGCTCACTTACGGTGCGTTTAGTTGGTCAGTACAACAGTTGATTGATCACATTGGCATTCAAGAGAATGACCGCTTGTTCTCCTATTTGCCGCTCGCTCACATCACTGAACGTGTTTATATCTTCGGTTCGTCTATTCAAGGCGGTGTTCAAACGGCCTTCCCCGAATCACTAGACACCTTTATTGAAGATGTAAAAATGCAGCGCCCGACGTTGTTCATCTCCGTCCCACGTTTATGGACTCTATTCCAGCAACGCATTCAAGATAAGCTGCCACAGAAAAAGCTTAATATCCTACTCAAGATTCCATTTGTGAACTCCTTAATCAAGAAGAAGCTCGCAGATGGACTAGGTTTAGATCAAGCGCGTGTGCTAGGTTGTGGCTCAGCTCCTGTCTCGCCAGCACTATTAGAGTGGTACCGTAGTGTTGGTCTCAACATTACCGAAGCATGGGGAATGACTGAGTCTTTCGCTTACAGTACGTTAAATTACCCATTCCGCGCAGACAAGATTGGTAGTGTAGGTAACGCAGGCCCTGGGATTGAGCTCAAAATTGCTGACGATGAAGAGATTATGGTTCGCGGTAAAGGACTGTTCTCTGGTTACTACAAAAATGACATCGCGACTCAGGAATCTTTTGATTCTGAAGGCTGGTTACATACTGGAGATATTGGCTTTATCGATGCAGATGGCTACTTAACGATTCAAGGACGCAAAAAAGATACCTTCAAAACAGCGAAAGGGAAATTTGTTGCTCCTGTACCAATCGAGAAGAAGCTATTTGAATACAGCCGTGTCGAGATGATGTGTTTGATTGGATTAGGCTTACCTGCGCCAATCCTTCTCGTCGTACCACACGATTTCCCGAACTTTGATCGCGATCGATACGAACGTACCACAGAAAAAGTCATCGCTCGCATGAATGCAGAGCTTGAGTCGCACGAGCAAATCAAAGGGGTATTGATGATCAAAGACCCTTGGAGTATTGAGAATGGCATTCTCACACCGACTCTTAAGATCAAACGCCATGTGCTCGAACAAAAATATCATGACGTAGGCCACAACTGGCCGAAAGGAAAACTCGTCGTCTGGGAAGAGTAAAGTAAGAATGGATAACAAAGGAGAGCTATCAAGCTCTCCTTTTGCTTTCTGCACAAACACTTTATGATGCCAAGTCATCTAAGCGAAAGACAAGGAAAGATTATGGATGCAAGGTTGCATCATTTGCCAGGATTACGCTATTTCGAAGTGGCTGCGCGACTGAACAGCTATAGCCGAGCAGCAGAAGAGTTGTTTATTAGCCAAGCCGCAGTTAGCCAAAAGATACGCCAACTAGAAGACGGTTTGGGCTGTAAGTTATTTGTTCGTGAAGGCCGGGAGATGCGTTTAACCGAACAAGGGAAAATCTTGTATAAACATGTCTCCCAAGGTTTCGAAAACATCATCAGTGGCCTTAATCAAATCCAAAGCGAACCGGTAGAAGGTTTACTGTGTGTAAGCTCCACTCCTTCGTTCGCTTCTCGCTGGCTCTTACCGAGGCTGTGGAAATTTTCGACCCAGCATCCCAATATCCCAATTCGGATCATTACCAGCTGCGATGCCCCTAAACTTAAGCAAGGTGACGCTGACTTAGCCATTTGGCAAGGTGACGAATTGGATATAAACGGTGAACAAAAGCTGATGAAAGAGTTTTTGTTTGAGGAAACTATTTTCCCATTTTGTTCTCCTCAATTAGCCAAGACAATTGACCTAACAGACCCAAAACAATTGTTACAAACCTGGCTAATCCACTATGAATCTGGTGGCTACCCTTGGCAAAGTTGGTTTGCCAAAGCTGGTGTTCCGATGAATAAAGAGTCGGTCCAGTGGATGGACGTCAGTACTTTTGATCACGCCATGAATGCCGTTATGGCAGGTCATGGAGCGTGTCTGGCTTCTGATTCTTTGGCAAGCGACTACGTTGAAAGGGGGCTACTCATTAAGCCGTTTGAGATAGGGATGACACCGGGTATTCAGTTCAACCTATTCTATGACCATGAATCTCCTCGCCGCCAACGTATCGCTGCATTTGCTAACTGGCTGCACAATGAAATCGCTGAGTAGCCATCAGTATAAAACGACTAGTTCCAAAAACGGCGAATACTCTCTTGATGAGCTTGTTCTTTCGTTAGTCCAAGATCATCGAGTAGATGCTCTGGCAAGTCTTCTAACTGCTTACGAGTACGATAATTACGCCACCAGCGTTTTATTAGAGTTAAGATTTCTTTATCCCAAGCTAAAGTATCAGATAGTTTCTGTTTGTAGCCATACTCTGAAGTTTCCATGGTTTATCTCCTCTCTTGCATTTAATGACTAAATAATTAACCATGAACCTATCTTGCTCAAACGATACAAATTGACCTTCAGTTAAGGAAAACTAAAGTGAAAGATCGATTACCACCTTTGCAGGGTATCTATTATTTTTATACTGCGGCGAGGCTAGGCAGCTTTAAACTCGCGGCTCAAGAACTCTATGTCACTGCCGCAGCCATTAGCCAGCAAATACGTCAGCTTGAAGACTTCTTAGGCGCAGAGTTGTTTTTGAGGCAGCATCGTAAAGTCACGCTGACCATGGAAGGAGAAATCTTGTTTGAGCAAGCTCAACGCGGTTTTGATCATCTTCACCGCGGTATTAGACAAATCAACCAAGATCCCAACCCTAACCAGCTCTCCATATCGACATTACCCTCCTTTGCCCAGCACTGGTTAGTACCAAGAATTGGTCACTTCAGACAAGAGAATCCAGATCTAGAACTCATGATTGAACCCACCAGCGAGCTGGCTGATTTTCAAAACTCTAATCTCGATTTATGCATTCGATATGGACCCGGAGACTACCCTAACATTACTTCAGAGCTCCTGATCGAAGAGCTTCTCTACCCTGTTTGTCATCCGATTTACCAAGAGCAACATGGGATATACGATCTCAAAGACTTAACTGGGGCAGACTTGATCGAAGATTATTGGCGAGATCTAGATTGGGGGATTTGGTTAAACAACGTAGGTCACAAGGCTTCGAAACCCACTTTAAAATACAATGGCTCTCATTTTGTTTTAGAGGGCGCGCTGGCAGTTCAAGGCGTCGCTTTAGCCAAGCACACCCTAGCCCAACGCTACATTGATGAAGGTAAATTGGTAAGGATAGGCAATCTCGCTCAAAGAACCGACTACAATTATTTCCTCTGTGCCCCAAGAGCTTACTTTAAGCGAGCAAAAATCAAACGTTTCTGCGAATGGATTTTCACGCAAGCCCAAGAGTGCAAAAATCTGCAAAACTTGGGGCTAGAGATTATCGATAGCCGCAGTCCCAGATAAAGTGGCAACCTGACAAATCGCCACCTTGTATGTAGGTCAAGGTTCAAGTCTTCGTACCACCTCACTGTTGAAAAAACCGCTAAATATCCTTCCTTTTTCGTCCATAAAAAAAGCCCCAGTCTTTCGACCAGGGCTTTCAAAGCTATCTAGCTAACGTAAGAATTACTTCTTCTCGTTACGCTCTTTAACTTCTGCGATTACTTGCTCAGCAACGTTTGCTGGACATGGTGCGTATTGACCGAACTCCATAGAGAACTGACCACGACCAGAAGTGATAGTACGTAGGTGACCGATGTAACCAAACATTTCTGATAGAGGAACGTCTGCTTTAATACGAACGCCTGTAGTACCAGCTTGTTGGTCTTTGATCATACCACGACGACGGTTAAGGTCACCGATTACGTCACCAACGTTGTCTTCTGGAGTGAATACGTCAACTTTCATGATTGGCTCAAGAAGTTGTGCACCCGCTTTAGGCATAGACTGACGGAATGCGCCTTTAGCAGCGATTTCGTAAGCGATAGCTGAAGAGTCAACTGCGTGGAAACCACCGTCGAATAGTTCAACTTCTACGTCTAGAGTTGGGAAGCCAGCTAGAACACCAGTTTCCATCATAGATGCGAAACCTTTCTCTACTGCAGGCCAGAATTCTTTAGGTACGTTACCACCAACAACTGTTGAAGAGAACGTGAAGCCAGAGTTTGGCTCACCTGGGCGGATACGGTAGTCGATCTTACCGAATTGACCAGAACCACCAGACTGCTTCTTGTGCGTGTAGCTATCTTCAACTGCTTGAGTGATAGTTTCACGGTAAGCTACCTGTGGAGCACCTACTTCTAGCTCAACGCCGTAAGTACGCTTAAGGATGTCTACCTTGATGTCTAGGTGAAGTTCACCCATACCTTTCAGGATAGTTTCGCCAGACTCTTCGTCAGTCTCAACTTGGAAAGATGGATCTTCTGCAACCATCTTACCGATAGCGATACCCATCTTCTCTGAACCGCCTTTGTCCTTAGGAGTTACAGCGATAGAGATTACTGGTTCTGGGAAGATCATAGCTTCAAGAGTACATTCGTGCTTAGGATCACATAGAGTGTGACCAGTTTGAACGTTCTTCATACCAACGATAGCGATGATGTCACCAGCTTGCGCTTCAGTAAGTTCGTTACGCTCATCAGCCTGCATCTCACACATACGACCGATACGCTCAGTCTTACCAGTTGCTGAGTTAAGGATAGTGTCACCCTTCTTCAGACGGCCAGAGTAGATACGTACGAATGTTAGTGCACCAAAGCGGTCATCCATGATTTTGAATGCTAGCGCTTTTAGTGGCTCATCTGCAGATACTGTAGCAACTTCACCAGTTGGCTCACCAGTTTCTGGATCTGTTAGAGGCTGAGGATCAACTTCTGCTGGAGCTGGTAGGTAATCTACAACAGCGTCAAGGATAAGTTGCATACCTTTGTTTTTGAATGCAGAACCACAGAAAGTTGGGAAGAACGCTAGATCACGAGTACCTTTACGGATACAAGCTTTTAGCTGCTCGATAGTTGGCTCTTCACCTTCCATGTAAGCTTCCATTAGGTCGTCGTCTTGCTCTACAGCAGTCTCAACTAACTCTTCACGGTATGCTTCTAGGTCATCAACCATGTCCGCTGGAACTTCTTTGATTTCGTAGTTCTCTGGAAGGCCTGTGTCATCCCAAACGTAAGCTTGACGGTTTAGAACATCTACAACACCAACGAAATCGTCTTCACGACCGATTGGCAGAGTCATTACTAGTGGGTTTGCGCCAAGAACGTTCTTCACTTGATCAACAACGTTGAAGAAATCTGCACCCATACGGTCTAGTTTGTTTACGAAGATCAGACGAGCAACTTCTGAATCGTTCGCGTAGCGCCAGTTAGTCTCTGATTGAGGCTCAACACCACCAGAACCACAGAATACACCGATACCACCGTCAAGAACTTTAAGTGAACGGTATACTTCTACTGTAAAGTCAACGTGTCCCGGAGTATCGATTACGTTTAGGCGGTGGCCATTCCACTCACAAGTTACAGCTGCAGACTGGATAGTAATACCACGCTCAGCTTCCTGCTCCATGAAGTCAGTTGTAGACTCACCGTCGTGTACTTCACCAGTTTTGTGGATTTTACCAGTAAGCTTAAGGATACGCTCAGTGGTGGTAGTTTTACCCGCATCAACGTGCGCGAAAATACCAATGTTTCTGTACTTTGATAAATCTGCCATTGTCTTACTCTGTTTATAAGGTATAAATTGCGCGCAGAGTATATCACAATCTGTCAAGACTGATACCCTTGCGTGCTGTTGTCGTAAAAAAAACTTTTCCCACCAATATTAGCAGTTATTTCGTGCTTGTTTCGGCAAATTCACTCTTATTGATTAAGTTTTCTTAGAATAAAAATGCTGCTTATTCATACATAAGCAGCACCTTTGAATCAGGCTATTACGCTCAGACTATCGAGGGCAAATTTCCGATTCGGGAAAAAAGAACTCAATTTCGCGAGCTGCCGACTCAGGGCTGTCAGAACCATGCACTGAGTTATAACGCATGCTAACTGCGTAATCCGCACGGATTGTGCCACATGCTGCTTCTTCAGGGTTGGTTTTACCCATCAATTCACGGTAGCGAGCGATAGCATTTTCGCCTTCAAGAACCTGAACCATAATAGGACCAGATGTCATGAATTCTTTAAGTGCTGGGAAGAACTCTTTGCCTTCATGCTCAGCATAAAAACCACTTGCTTGCTCTTCCGTCAAACGGACCATTTTAGCCGCAATAATTTGCAGACCTGCTTTTTCAATACGGTGATAGATTTCGCCAATTAGATTACGTTCTACTGCGTCGGGCTTAACGATAGAAAAAGTTCTTTCTAGAGCCATAGGGTATCCTTTCGTTTTCTCTTGTTTTGATAAAAGAGGCTCTACGGCCTCTTAGTCTTAAAATTATTTATTTGCTTGTTGAATCAACAAACCAGCTAGGCTTCGAACACCGACACCAGTCGCTCCCGCGGACCATTTGTCGGTGCCTGACTTGCGGTAAGTTGCTGCACAGTCAAAGTGTAACCAACCTTTCTTATAGTCTTCTACAAAATAGGATAGGAATGCCGCAGCCGTACTCGCGCCTGGAGAGTAATCGCCGCTGCTAATATTAGACAGGTCTGCGAAGTTAGATGGCAACATTCCGCGGTGGAAATCCGCAAGCGGCAGCGGCCACAAGCCTTCTTTTTCTTCACGAGCGGCTGATAAAGCTTGATGGGACAGTTCGTCGTCAAAGCTCATCAATGCGTGGTAATCATTACCCAGTGCATTTTTCGCCGCACCTGTCAGTGTCGCGCAATCAATGATCAGCTCTGGGTTTTGCTCACTCGCATAAATTAGGCCATCCGCTAGTACTAAGCGCCCTTCGGCATCGGTATTCATGATCTCTACCGTCTTACCATTTTTGTAGGTAATGACATCGCCTAGCTTAAGAGCTCGACCCGAGATCATGTTTTCAGCACAGCATAGAATCAGTTTCACACGCTTATTCAGGCCACGCATAATAGCCAAACCTAGAGCGCCTGTAATCGTGCCCGAGCCACCCATGTCGGCTTTCATAGCAGTCATGAAACCAGAAGGTTTAATGCTGTAGCCACCAGAATCAAACGTAATGCCTTTACCGACAAGACAAGCAAAGACAGGGGCATTCTCATCTCCCGTTGGATTGAAGTCCAACTGGAGCATCGCAGATGTACGCTCAGAACCGCGTCCTACCGCATAGATCCCTTGCCAACCTTCCGTCAGCAAATCTTTGTCTTTTACAATGCGGGCTTTGACTGTGCCCTCTGGAGCAACAGATTTAATGAACTCTGCCGCCATGGTCGCTAATTGACGTGGAGCGACCTCCTCTGCCGGCTTGTTGATAATATCGCGAGTGAAATCTGTCGCTTTGATTCGTGCTGTTAGTTCAGCTTGTTCAGCTTCTGCAAGCTCTTGCCACTCAAGTTGATTAGCCTTCTTCGGACCACGGTAGCCCTGATGAAAAGCCCAAACACTCTCTAGGTCCCAACGCTCACCAATAAGTGAAACCGACGCTATGCCTTGACCATCAAGTTTGCGCGCCGCTTTTTGAATTGCACCAAGGTCATGACTTTCATTTAGGTGGATGGTTGCTCCATTCTCAGAAAATGAAAGAATCGCTGATTCGCCCCAATGCGGCGCGGCGGGTTCTTGGCTTAGAAATACTGACATCTGTGTAGACATGGTTTCTCCTTGTCTGTATTGGCGCTGCCTACGCCTTTTTCTATTCACTCAGGGATGTTAACACTTTAATGTTAAATTGATAAAAAAACGGACCAAAAGGTCCGCTATTTTTAGTAAATTTTGTTAACTGGGGAAGGTTTCCCCATAGGCTTAATCCATTTCATCCATCCAACAAAGGATAACCGCCTCTAAAATCTTCTCATTTGAGCGATTTGGTTCATCATCAAACTCATCTAGCTCTAGGATCCACTGGTGGAGATCCGTAAATCGCACGGTTTTAGGATCAACATCTGGAAATTTATCGCATAACTCAATCGCGATATCGCGTGAATCTGTCCATTTCATTGCTTACCTTCCTCTTAGATAGTTTGTTGTGATTTTTTGGTCTATCGTTGTTAACCGATACAGGGAAAATTAATGGTCTTCCGATGCATGGTTTAAAGTGTATTTTGGAATTTCGACCACCAGATCTTCATCTGCGATTCTAGCCTGGCAACCTAGACGAGATTCAGGTTCAAGACCCCATGCCTTATCCAACATGTCATCTTCTAGTTCATCACTCTCCTCAAGAGAATCAAAACCTTCACGAATAACCACGTGACAAGTCGTACAAGCACAAGATTTCTCACAAGCATGCTCAATACCAATGCCATTTTTTAAAGCGACATCAAGAACCGTTTCCCCTTGCGCAGCTTCAAGTACTGCGCCTTCTGGGCATAAGTCTTCATGGGGTAATACAATAATCTTAGGCATAACTATAAACTCTTAAATATCATCTACCGATTGACCTGACAACGCAGCTCGAATCGACTTATCCATACGACGAGAAGCAAACTCTTGACTCGCCTTATCTGTGTCTTTGATCCCTTGCTCAATCGCATCAGCATCATCGCCATTTCGTAGTTCGATCAATGACTCAATCGCACTGATCAACGCAACACGTTCTTGCTCAGTAAGCAGCTCGTCACCATCTGCCTGCATCGCAGCGATCAAACCTTCAATAACTCGGTCAGCTTCGACTCTTTGTTCTGCTAACGCTCGAGCTAACATGTCGTCTTTTGCATAAGTCATAGAATCGCGCAGCATGTTCGCCACTTCATCATCACTCAGACCATAAGAAGGTTTCACTTGAATCTCAGATTGAACACCCGTGCTCTTCTCCATTGCAGTAACCGACAACAGACCATCCGCGTCAACTTGATAAGTGACTCGTATATGAGCAGCGCCCGCAGCCATTGGAGGTATGCCTTTCAAAGAGAAACGTGCCAATGAACGACAGTCATCCACCATTTCACGCTCACCTTGAACGACATGGACACTCATTGCGGTTTGACCATCTTTAAACGTGGTGAATTCTTGTGCGCGAGCGACTGGAATCGTGGTGTTGCGAGGAACGATTTTCTCAACCAAACCGCCCATGGTTTCAATGCCTAAAGACAGTGGAATAACATCAAGCAACAGCATCTCTGAGTCAGGCTTGTTACCCGCTAAGATATCAGCTTGAATACCTGCGCCAATCGCAACGACTTCGTCTGGGTTTATGCTAGTTAGCGGTGTACGTCCGAAGAACTCACCAACCATCTCTCGAACTAGAAGAGTGCGAGTTGAACCACCAACCATAACGACATCTTTGACTTCTTCCAGATCGACTTGAGCATCTTTTAATGCGCGGCGACAAGACATCAAGGTCTTCTTAACCAAGGGACGAATTAACTGTTCAAAATCGTCACGAGTTACAGAGCCTTGCCAACCTAAAACGTCAACAGCAACTGAATCTTGCTCAGAAAAGGCAATTTTCGTTTTGGTTGCAACGTTAAGGAGAACGCGGTTCTCTTCAGCACTTAATGGCGTATTCAATCCTGCTTTCTCAACCAAGAAATCAGCAAGTAGGTGGTCGAAGTCATCACCACCCAGCGCAGAATCGCCACCAGTTGCCAGAACCTCAAACACACCTTTTGATAGGCGAAGAATGGAAATATCAAAAGTACCACCGCCAAGGTCATAAACGGCAATCACACCTTCTTGACCAGAATCTAAACCGTACGCGATTGCTGCAGCCGTAGGCTCATTGAGTAAGCGCAACACATGCAGCCCTGCTAACTTAGCCGCATCCTTTGTACCCGCTCGTTGAGCATCATCAAAGTAGGCAGGGACGGTGATAACAACCCCGGCGAGTTCACCACCGAGCGTTTTTTCAGCTCGTTGTCCTAATACTTTTAGAATCTCTGCCGACACTTCAATTGGGTTCTTATCACCATTTGCGGTTTGCAAAATTGGCAGGCCGTTATCACTGGCTTTAAATTGATACGGCAAATTGGGGTAGCGAGATTGGATGTCAGCTAGCGAACGACCGATTAGGCGCTTTACAGAAATAATGGTATTGGCAGGATCGGTTTCAGCTTTCGCTTTAGCGCTGTCACCAACGTCTAATTGTTCTCCAGCGTAGTTTACAACAGAAGGGAGAATGCTACGCCCTTGCTCGTCTTTCAACGTAGACACATCACCACTTCTTACAGAAGCGACCAAAGAATTGGTTGTGCCTAAATCAATACCTGCAGCAAGTTTATGCTCATGGGGTGCCGAGCTTTGGCCCGGTTCTGCTATTTGAAGTAGTGCCATGGTTGGTCCTTGTCTCTTACTAGCCGAGTAGCTTATCTTCCACTAGTTCTATTTCGTGTTTCAATTTAGCAATAAACTTAAGCTTACGAACGCTTTCTGCCGCTTGTGGCCAAAGTGCGCCATTAAGTTCTTGCTCAACGGTGACTAGTTGCAGCTTATGCATCTTGGTCACTTTGCTATCGAAATCGAATAATGCATCTTCTGGTTCAGCACTATTAGCTATGTCTTCCAGTTCTTCTCGTAGTTCCATTTGTTCCATCAAAAACATAGGATCTTGCATGGTCTGTTGCTCACCACGAATCTCCACGCCATTTTCTGCGAGCAAATACTCTGCCCGAGAAATCGGGTTTTTAAGCATTTGGTAGGCATCGTTTATCTCGGCAGCCTTTTGCACCGCCATCAAGCGATCTCGTTCAGACGCTGTGGCGAAGTTGTCCGGGTGAAATTGTTTTTGAAGTTCACGGAACTGTGAAGAAAGAAGGCTACCATCCAGCTGAAACTGACTTGGTAGCCCAAATAATTCGAAGTAATTCATATTGAATTCGGTCCTTGGTAATAAACCTGCGAACGAAAAGCTCGCAGGCGCTATCAATTAGACGTTGAAGCTTTCACCGCAACCACATTCACTTTTCGCATTTGGGTTGTTAAATTCAAACCCTTCGTTCAAGCCTTCCTTAACGTAGTCCAATTCTGTACCGTCTAGATACACTAAACTCTTTTGGTCGATGATGACTTTAACGCCAGCATGCTCAAACACAGAATCTTCTTCATTAAGCTCATCAACAAACTCAAGTACATATGCCATACCAGAGCAACCCGTCGTTTTTACACCTAGACGCAAACCGATACCTTTGCCTCGATTTTCTAGGAATGTTCTAACGCGACTCGCCGCGGTTTCTGTCATTGTGATGGCCATACTGCACCTTAGTCTGTCTATATTGCGAATGAATGGGAGAAATAACCTCCCATTATATACGGATTACTTATTCTTGGTGTTTTTTCTTGTAGTCTGCTACTGCTGCTTTAATCGCGTCTTCCGCCAAAATTGAGCAGTGTACCTTTACTGGTGGCAGTTCAAGTTCTTCTGCGATTTCTGCGTTTTTAATTGCAGCCGCTTCATCAATACTCTTGCCTTTCACCCACTCTGTCACGAGTGAGCTTGATGCGATTGCACTACCACAACCGTAAGTTTTGAATTTCGCATCTTCAATAATGCCTTCTGGCGTTACTTTGATTTGAAGTTTCATAACGTCACCACACGCTGGTGCGCCAACCATGCCGCTACCGACTGCAGGGTCTTCTTTATCAAATGAACCTACGTTACGTGGGTTTTCGTAGTGATCGATTACTTTTTCGCTATATGCCATGATAATTTACCTCGAATCCTCTATTAATCTTTGGGAATAACCTGCGATTAGTGGTGAGCCCACTCAACCGTGTCTAGGTCGATTCCTTCCTTGTACATATCCCATAGAGGAGACATGTCGCGCAGTTTAGTCACTGCAGTACGAATCTGTTCAATTGCGTAATCAATTTCTTCTTCTGTCGTAAAGCGACCAAAAGAGAAACGAACTGAGCTGTGTGCCAACTCATCATTTAAGCCAAGTGCGCGCAGTACATAAGACGGCTCTAAGCTCGCTGAAGTACAAGCACTACCAGAAGATACAGCAAGGTCTTTAAGAGACATTAATAGCGACTCACCTTCAACAAACGCAAAGCTCACGTTTAAGTTGTGCGGTACTCGCTGCTCAAAGTCACCGTTGACTGTTACTGCCTCTAGGTCTTTAACTCCATCAAACAAACGATTACGAAGCGCTAGTGCGTGTTCAAAATCTTTCTGCATGTCTTCTTTCGCAATACGGAATGCTTCACCCATACCAACAATTTGATGCGTAGGAAGAGTGCCTGAGCGGAAACCACGCTCATGACCGCCGCCGTGCATTTGCGCTTCTAAACGAATACGTGGCTTACGACGAACATACAAAGCACCAATACCTTTCGGGCCATAAGCTTTGTGTGCAGACAAAGAGATAAGGTCAATCTTCATCTCTTGAACATCAATAGGTAGTTTGCCCGCAGACTGCGCTGCGTCTACATGAAACACAACTTTGCGCTCACGACATAGTTCGCCGATAGAAGCTACGTCTTGAATTACACCAATTTCGTTGTTCACGTGCATGATAGAAACCAATACCGTATCTTCACGCATTGCCGCTTCTAGTTTCTTAAGGTCAATAAGGCCGTTTGATTCTGGCTCTAGATAAGTAACTTCAAAACCTTCACGCTCAAGCTGACGACACGGGTCTAAAACCGCTTTGTGCTCAGTCTTACATGTGATTACGTGCTTGCCTTTCTTTGAGTAGAAATGCGCAGCACCTTTAATTGCTAGGTTATCTGACTCAGTCGCACCTGATGTGAAGACGATTTCACGAGGATCTGCATTTAGTAGGTCAGCGATTTGCTCACGAGCAGTGTCTACTGCTTCTTCTGCCTGCCAGCCATAACGGTGCGAGCGTGATGCTGGGTTGCCAAACGTTCCGTCCATCGTCATGTACTGAACCATCTTTTCAGCTACACGAGGGTCTACAGGACAGGTCGCCGAATAATCTAGATAAATAGGCAGTTTCATTTTCTACTCCAATGTAACAGGCAAACCGCTTATGAGCGGACGTTTACACCGATGGGCGCGGTGCTTGTATTTTTAGTAGCAAACCCATGATTAACGGCAAGATCAATGTCTTGTCGATCTGAAATTTCTAGGACTTCGTTATCTTTCATTAACTCACCGAGAGTAATGTTATTTAAGAAGTCACTGATGCGCGAACTTAAATCACGCCATAGTGTATGGGTCAAACAACGAGAGCCACCTTGGCAGTCTCCCTTACCATTACACTTAGTTGCATCAACCGATTCGTCTACAGCTGCGATAACTGTACCGATCGCGATTGTGTATGCATCTTCACCTAGGCGGTAACCACCACCTGGTCCACGCACACTTGCTACCAAGCCAGCTTTACGCAGTTTGGAGAAAAGCTGCTCTAGGTAAGACAAAGAGATCCCTTGACGCTCTGAAATATCAGCCAGAGGTACTGGGTTGTGTTGCGAATGCAGAGCCACATCTAACATGGCTGTCACTGCGTATCTTCCTTTAGATGTAAGTCTCATATAACACCATATCCACACCGTTTATGTGGTATGAATTTTTTCATACCTGACTAAAATGGTCAAGTATTTATTTGACTAATTTAGTCAGGTATTTAACCCTAATCTAATTAAGGGGATATTATCGAGGAATACGCTTTTCAATAGACGTCAGAATGCCTCTCAAAATATTGAGTTCTTGAGCCTCTGGGCGCGCTCTATTAAACAGTCGACGCAGTTTGTTCATCACCTTACCAGGTTGTTCTTCACTGATAAATTGGGTACTAACCGCGACTTTTTCAAGGTGCTCAAAAAACAATTCCAACTCTTTATGACGAGGATATTCAGATTGCTCTTGCGGAGTATACTGCTGTTGTTCTTTTTCCAAATAAGCCATGCGTATTTCGTAGCTTAGTGTCTGTACGGCCATCGCTAGATTAAGAGAACTGTATTCTGGGTTCGCAGGGATACAAACATGGAAATGGCAAGTCTGCAGCTCATCATTTGTTAGGCCAGTACGTTCACGACCAAACACCAAAGCAACGGGTGCGTTCTGCCCTTCTTCGACAAACTTTTGTCCACACTCGCGTGGTTCGAGCATTGGCCACTCCAAGGTTCTTGAACGAGCGCTTGAACCAACGACTAGCGCACAATCTGCGACGGCCTCAGCTAAAGAGCTAACAATAGTGGCATTTTCCGCGATATCACTCGCACCGGCAGCTAAAGCCAACGCTTGTTCATCAATGCTACATTGAGGATCAACTAACACTAAATTGGACAAGCCCATCACCTTCATTGCGCGAGCGGCAGAGCCAATATTTCCGGAGTGCGAAGTCCCGACGAGGACAACTTTTACGTTGTTAAGCATTGATGTTTTCCAAGACATAATTAAAGCCGCAAGATAGTAACATATACCTGAGTAAAATGGTCAGACCCTTTCGAGTAATAAAATCAAAAGTGCAAAAATTAACCACTTCCATTTAATGGGATATCTGGTATACTGCCGCCCGTTTTTCTGTTCTTTAACATCCGTTGGGAAATTAGTATGCATCCAATGCTTAATATCGCTATTCGTGCTGCACGAAAAGCAGGCAATCATATTGCTAAATCTTTAGAAAATGCTGAGAAGATCGAATCAACTCAAAAAGGCACGAACGACTTTGTTACTAACGTAGACAAAGAAGCAGAATCTATCATCATCGATACTATCAAGGCGTCATACCCTGAACACTGTATCGTTGCTGAAGAAAATGGCGTTATTGAAGGTAAAGACAAAGAAGTACAATGGATCATCGACCCACTGGATGGCACAACAAACTTTGTAAAAGGTTTGCCTCACTTCTCTGTATCAATCGCTGTTCGCCTAAAAGGTAAAACAGAAGTTGCATGTGTATACGACCCAATGCTAAACGAGCTATTCACTGCTCAGCGTGGTTCTGGCGCGCAACTAAACAACGCTCGTATCCGAGTAAAACAACTTAAAGATCTACAAGGTACGGTTCTCGCAACTGGTTTCCCATACAAGCAGAAGCAGCACTCTGAATCTTACTTTAAGATCATGTCAGCGCTATTCGTAGACTGCTCTGATTTCCGTCGTACTGGCTCTGCTGCCCTTGATCTATGTTACCTAGCAGCGGGTCGTGTAGACGGCTTCTTCGAGCTTGGTCTAAAACCATGGGATATCGCAGCAGGCGAGTTGATTGCGCGTGAATCTGGCGCGATCGTGACTGATTTTGCAGGCGGCACTGACTACATGAAGTCGGGTAATGTTGTTGCTTCAAGTGCGCGTGGTGTGAAAGGTATGCTTAAGCATATTCGCGAAAACGGCAATGAAGCTCTACTAAAATAAATATCCGCTCCGTCACAGCTGTATTTTAAGCCCACTCTCTGAAGTGGGCTTTTTTGTATCATCTATACTTATGTGACGTTTTCCATTCCAGCTAAAGCCTCGCGTATGAAATTTTTAACAGCTCTATTGCTATTATCCTCGTTCGCACACGCAGAGACTCTTGTTATTGCAGTAGAGGACTACCCTCCTCATACTTCCAGTCACAACCCCGAACATAGGCGACTTCAATCGCCCATTACCTCCATATTCGAATCTTTAGGCTATGAAGTTCAATATGAATATACTTCGTGGGCCCGTGCTCTGAAGGGAGTAAAATCAGGCAAATTTGATCTCACCTACCCTTGGTTCGAGAATAAAAGTAGGCGCAATGAGTTTATTCTTTCAGAACCGCTCATGACGCAAAAAGTGGTCTTCTTCCATCGCAGCGATAGTGACTTCGATTGGGAAACACGCAATGATCTTAAGCAATACACCCTTGGAGCAGTCGTAGATTACACCGCCCGTGATGTATTGATTGATATGGGGCTAACGCCCTTTACAGGTAATACTGACCGGTATATTTTTCAGCTTCTATATAAAGGTCGAATCGACGCTTATCCTGCAACAGTCGAAACTGGCCTGATGAGGATTGACCAAGTACTACCACCGACCCAAGCTCAAGCTATCACTTATCATAATAAGCCTTTATTTGAGCAGGACATGTACATCCTGTTCACTAAAGACAAATTCAAAGATTCAGCATTACCTGAGCAGTTCAACCGGCTCTGGAGAGAATACCTAACATCTAAAGAACAGCAGTATTGATAAGCCTTTATCCCCTTTAGCGATTAAGAGGAGTAACATAAAGATTTTCAGAATAGAAAAGTCAGGCTCCGACTAGAGCCTTAAGACTGGGATGGCACAGCGTAGATTCAAACTCCCAACACGCACATCTTTAGTGCTAGAGAAATTCGCTGCTCTTTTTCTGACCAAAATGAAAAAGGCTCCAGCATTGCTGCTGAAGCCTTAAATATGGCAGGGGTGGAGAGATTCGAACTCCCAACACGCGCATCTTTGGTGTTAGTGGAATCCGCTGCTCTCTTCTGACCAGAAATGAAAAAGGCTCCAGCATTTCTGCTGAAGCCTTAAATATGGCAGGGGTGGAGAGATTCGAACTCCCAACACGCGGATTTGGAATCCGCTGCTCTGCCAATTGGAGCTACACCCCTGTAGTTATTTAAAGACTTAACTTTGTCT
>NZ_AEVT01000116.1 GCF_000189275.1 Vibrio sinaloensis DSM 21326
TCCCGCCCAACTGAAAAGCGGCGAGCGAGTCAAAGTGATGCTGAATGCCGGGCTCAGCCCCGAGCATGAGGAAAAGTTAGGCAGTCGGATCGACGGTATCGGCCTGTACCGTACTGAAATTCCCTTTATGCTGCAAAGCGGGTTTCCCTCGGAAGAAGAGCAGGTGGCGCAGTATCAAGGGATGCTGCAAATGTTTAACGATAAACCGGTGACGCTGCGGACCCTGGATGTGGGAGCGGATAAGCAACTGCCCTATATGCCGATCAGCGAGGAGAACCCGTGTCTGGGCTGGCGCGGGATCCGCATTACGCTGGATCAGCCGGAGATCTTTTTGATCCAGGTCCGCGCGATGCTGCGCGCCAATGCGGCGACTGGCAACCTCAGCATTTTGTTGCCGATGGTCACCAGTATTGATGAAGTCGATGAAGCGCGGCGTCTGATCGAACGCGCC
>NZ_AEVT01000115.1 GCF_000189275.1 Vibrio sinaloensis DSM 21326
ACACAGCATGGCGAAGGCTACTTTTTAGCCTCGGAGGTGTATTGATACAGATAGACGGGCCGAAATCCCGGAGGCGATAGCGAACGGCGAACGCGCGCGCTGTCAGCGTTGTTATGCGTCAAAATAAGCACCGGCGGGCTGATATTTTCAGGCACCGGTTGCCCCTGTAAGACCTTAATCGACTGCGTTATCGCTAATTCTCCCTGCCAGGCCATCTGATCGCTGAGCGCCATCAAGATATGGCCGCGTTTTAAACCGCGATAAACCTGATGCGTCAGATAAAATGAGACGATCGTGAGCGGAGTCGTCAAATTTCGCCCTTCGCCCATCGCCGCCTCCGCCGCTATCGCCGACCCGGCGACCACATTGGCGTCCGGATGGCGCTCCAGCATTTCCTGGAGTAAGTTTCGCTGCACTTCAATGTCGTTATCGCCCCAGGCGATATCCACAATGTTGATGGCGCTGCCTTTAATTGCCTGACGAAAACCCGCCACCATCTCCTGACTGCCACCGGCTTCTTCCGGCCCCGGGAAGAGTAAAACGTTAAGCGCTTTTCCTTTGTTCCACTGCACCAGAAAACGTCCCGGCAGATACCCCATCTGAAACCACGGCAGACCAACGCGGGTTGCGACACTGGCATCGTGAATCATGTTCACCAGTTCAATAACCGGCACATTACCGGCAAACCGTTCCAGCTCCGGGAAACGGTCGGTACTGCTGCCAAGCAGAATAGCGTCGGCACCCCACTCCCGGCACTGCATCATTTGCTGTTGTTGCGTCGCCAGTTGCCGATAGCCATTCGCTTCCAGCTACTTTTAAATCAACGCCATACAATTTGGCCGTCTTTTGCATCCCGTAGTTGACGGACAACCAGTAAGAATCTTTCAGGCTGGGGTATAATGCGCAC
>NZ_AEVT01000114.1 GCF_000189275.1 Vibrio sinaloensis DSM 21326
CTAAAAACTGCCATATGATTAGTAATAATCGAGATGTTCAGAGCGAGACAAGGCGCGGTCTGAACGAATCTTCGAGAGCATAGTTAACTATGTGACCGGAGTGAGCGAAGGCCGCAACGCAGTCGTAGCCTGAACAGCGAAGATTATTAGACAGTTTTTAAAGGTTCCTTAGCGGACGCAGATGACACGACAGTCCGCAACAAGTGAACCCCGGCACGCATACAGCGTATGCGTGGTTAGTATCCACGGCGAAATACTCGTCATAGTTCACGTTGCATGTGCGTTGGCTGCACTTGCTCACCCCGGTCACTTACTGGATGTAAGCTCCCAGGGATTCGCAAGCTTGCCGCCTTCCTGAAACGTGACCTATTTAGAGTATTAAATAAGCAGAAAAGATGCTTAAGGGATCACGATGCAGAACAGCGCTTTGAAAGCCTGGTTGGACTCTTCTTACCTCTCTGGTTCGAATCAGAGCTGGATAGAACAGCT
>NZ_AEVT01000113.1 GCF_000189275.1 Vibrio sinaloensis DSM 21326
TTCATTCCCGGATGGTGCAGCACGTCAATTAGCGATCCGGCTGCGCCGGTTTTTGTCATCGCGCGCGCCAAAGACAACGCGTCCAATGCGGCTATGCACCATAGCGCCTGCGCACATCACACAGGGTTCCAGTGTGACATACAGCGTGGTATCCAGTAACCGGTAATTCTGCAATACCAGACCTCCCTGACGCAGCGCCATTATTTCAGCGTGCGCAGTAGGATCGTGGCGGCCAATGGGTCGGTTCCAGCCTTCGCCAATGACGCGATGGTTATGCACCAATACCGCGCCAACCGGAACCTCGCGTTCGTCCCAGGCGCGTTTCGCCAGCGTCAGCGCGTGGCGCATCCAGTATTCGTGATCTAATTCGACATCAGACAAAGAGGTAACTCCGGTAATGAAAGCGGGCGGCATTATACACAGACGCTATGCGTTTAG
>NZ_AEVT01000112.1 GCF_000189275.1 Vibrio sinaloensis DSM 21326
TTCTAATTGGATTATGATTATGCATCAGTTTTATAAATGTAATGTATGAATACGGAGCTAGTGGTGTGCTTAAAAACTATACGTTAACTAGGAATAAGCGGAGACTATCACTTAAACTAGCATTTATCTTAATTGCACTTTTCATCATGTATATCGCTTTATATGACTTTGCCACGCCAAAGCCGCCAATAAAGTTTCAGCCAGATAAAGTCACGTTTTCAGTTAACCTTAAGCAAGATAACTTACCAGCATTGAGTGAAAATGCTGATTACCCAAGTCCGGTCATTCAATTGCAGCAAGTGCTAAGTAATACTTATGTAGAGGAAGAGAAAGTTGAATTCCCTTTGATTGATGAAAAGTTAATCAATCTCTCATCACACTCTTCCTCCAGTAACACTCAAGTACCCGAAGAGCTCGCTCTCCTAAAAGAAAGAATAAATCGCTTACAAAGAAGCGAATAAATAAATTTACATCGTTAGATTAATCAGGCTATTAAAACTCCATCGCAGATACCATTATGACCAATAATACTGTTCTTCGCTTATTGTCCGGCTTATCCACTATCGCCGGTTTGTTTATTGCCAACTTATCAGTAGCAGCGCCCACTAATGGCGAAATTGAACTATCAGGTGATTTTTCAGTTTCAGGGGGAAAAGCAAATTATGTTTTACCTATCTCCGTAAACCCGGGTCGAGCAGGGCATCAGCCTTCGCTTAAACTAGAGTATCGAGGAACGGTTTCAAATGGTCCGTTAGGTGTTGGCTGGGGGCTCGCGGGCACATCCTCTATCACACGCTGTGGCAAGAGTCTGACGACAGACGGTTCTTGGGGGGGAGTTAACTTCAATTCGGATGATCGTTACTGTTTAGATGGTCAGCGATTGGTATCGATAGCGGGTAAAGACGGCGGTTCGATGACCGAATACCGTGTAGAAAGGAATGGCTACAGTAAGGTTGTATCCTACAATGAAGTCAATGGTGGCCCGAGCAAGTTTATTGTTTGGAATAAAGATGGCTCCTTTATTGAGTACGGTGCGAACGATCACTCAAAGGTAGAGCTTCCAAATCAAAATAAAGTTTACAAATGGTCAATAAATCGTATTTCAGATTCAACTCAATCTAATTTTATTGATTATACATACGTAGAAGAAAACGCCCATGGTGCTCATTACCTTTCAAAGATTACCTATGTTGGTGGTGCTATTAACTTCTCATATGAAGATCGCCCGGATCAAACACGTAACTACTTCCATGGTGAGCAAACACAACGACTTAAACGGTTAAAGAGTATTTCTACTCTCGATAGTGCGAACCAAGCTTTAGGCGTTTACAGCCTTACATATGCTACTTCAGCCAGTTCAGGAAAAAGCCAACTAACTCGAGTCGAATATTGTGCTAATGGTCATTGCTCGACTCCCATTGATTTTGTCTGGAGTGAAGGCTCGGTTTCCAATTACGAATGGGGTCAACCAGAGGCTGGTCAGTATTCGAGTACGGTAAAACTCAATGAAGCCCTTGGTAAGGTGTACGACGTAGATCGTGATGGCTTGCTTGAAACTTATGGTTTATACGATGTTGACATCAAGTCTCGTTGTAATGGCAGAGAGAAAGGAGGTTGGACTCATCGACTGCCTTCTGGAAAATTTAGTGGGTTTGCGGGATTCAATAGCACCCTAATGGGAGGTGAAGATTCACCTTCATTGAAATTTTCAGGCTTGAAGTATTACGACACTGGTGATTGTCGGCGAGGAGAGCATACTCGCTGGACAATAGGAGATGATGGTAAAAGTATCGGATCTTACAAAAACAGTAACGGTCAATTTGTCAATTATGACCCATCAATTCACATTTCTGGAGACTTTAGTGGTGATGGCAATATTGGTCTTAAAAAGCGAGCTATCAGTGATAGTGAGAAAATCATCTATGCCGTTGACTTTGATAATGACGGTCGAGATGACTGGATCATTCTAAAAACTTCAGGAAACAAAAAGACTTATAAGCTTGCTCTTTCGTCTTTATCTTACAAACAGATGCATCTTTCGTTTTTGCAAAGCGGTTCGCATTCGATTCAATATATTGACTTGAACAACGATGGATTACTTGATGTTGCATTTACTAAGCGAACTAAAGTTCAATTCAAAAGCGAATACAAAGACTCCATTCATTATTACTACTTTGATGGTAAAAGATTCCGGAAGGGAGGAGATATAACTGGTGTTGCTAAAGATGTTGTTCAGAGCATTCAGTTCCAAGATATTGATCGAGACGGTTATCTGGATCTGCTTGTTAAGAACAAGGTGAACAACACACGACAATTATACGTGTTTAAGAATCACTTTGGTCGCCTAACCAAAGAGAAAATCTCAGTTAATAGCAATGCAGCTCTTAGATACTATGATTACTTAGATCTAAACAGTGATGGAATTTATGACCTCGTATCACTGTCCTCTAAAAGTAAAAAAGAAAACGTACCTGAAATACTGATTGGCAAGATTACTCTGTCAAAACCAAAAGTCGTTGACCGCCTAGTTGGAATCCGCGAGTTCTCAATTGACTACGACATTGAGTACAAACATCTTGCTGACAGAAACGTACATACCCAAGTTAAATACAACAAATCAGATGTAAAAAATATTACCCCCACTAAGTATGTTGTCTCGGGTGTCGTAAAAACTCCGAAAGGGTACCGTGCGACAGAATACGATTACCACTATACAGGCGCTAAGTATCACACTAAGGGTGGGGGCTTTCTGGGTTTTTCTAAGATCACAGAAACGGAAAAAGCCGAGGTAACTACCGCCACTAGCACTGAATATCTTCAGGAAGATATTTATCGTGCGGGTTTACCAAGCCGAAGAACAGTCTTTAAGAACTTTGTCAAAGTATCTGCGGTCGATTACGAATACTTGGTTAATCAATATCAGGGTGTGAGCGCGAAATATTATCAGGTATATGCTCAAGAAACGACTAAACGCACTTTCGATTTAGCGCGCCGAAGTCAACTTAAGAGAGAAACGCTAACGCAAACTTTAAACAAATTTGGCGGCTTAGTGAATGAGTCAATTACAACGACTGGGCCCGCGGTATCAGATGGGGCGTTTGTTTCTGAACGCTATATTCGATACAAAATTACAGACAGTTTTAAGAATTACAACGCCTTCCGGAAAGTAGGACAGATAGCCTACGAAAAAACGTCGATCACTGACAAAAATACTGGCTTAGTGAGGACGGTTCAAACTAACTACTCTTATAAAGCGAACGGTCTGGTTTCGACAGCAACAACCAAAGGCTCCAACTACGACTCTGGAAGCAAAGAATTAGACGCCAGTAAATTCTTAGTTGAAAGGTTCGACTATGATAATTGGGGCAACACAGTGTACCGTTCGGTTTCCGGGTCGGAGCTAAAATCCAGAGTCACCAAAACTGAGTTTGACGGCCAAGGTCTGTTTCCAACGGGTATTATCAATGCGTTGAGCCATAGAGAAAAGGTTACATACAATGCTCGTGGTTTGATTAAAAAGAAAGTCAGTGCATTAAAAGGAAGAACGAGTAATTACCGCTATGATGATTTTGGTCGCCTTATTGAGGAAACCCTGCCAGGTGTAAACAACGAGAATACTTTTGAATACAAATTAGGTTCAGATTGCGGAGTTTACGCCACAACCCAAAGTGCAACCTGCGTGATTAAGAAATCGAGCACAGGTGAAACGGTTTCTACATTTGCTGACTACTCTGGGCGAGAAGTTAGAAAACTCCATGTAGGATTTAGCGGTAAACTTGTGTCTGTCGATACGGTTTGGGACCGAAATGGTCGTAAAAAATCAGTCACAAGACCATACTTTATCGAAGATGATAACAAGGTGACACGCGTACTATTTGTGTATGATGCGCTAAATCGAGAAGTTCGAAAATATGAACCGACCAGTGATGGTTCAAACGCGCTTACCTTTACTCGTTACCAAGGCAACAAAACAACCTATACAGACGCAAGAAAATTCAAACACAGTACAACGGTTAACGTATATGGGCATATAACCAGAAAAGATGAGCCTGATGGTGCTTTTCAGGCTTATACCTATTATCCAGATGGCAAGCTTAAAGAGACAATAGATGCTGAAGGTAATAAGACCATAATCGGTTACGACAGCTTGGGCTTTAGAAGCTCTTTGGATGACCCAGATTTAGGCCATTGGTCATATACCTACAACGCTTTGGGTGAGCTAACCTACAAGCGAGATGCAAAAGGCGCAGAGACAACCATCGAATATGACGCTCTAGGGCGTAAAAAAGTGCAAATTATTGATGGGCAACGTTCTGAATGGCGCTATGACCAAAACGGTGCGTTAGGAACGTTATCTGCGTTTACCGGTAATGGTAATGAAACATTGTACTATTACAATGAATCCGGTTTAACACTGGAGCGAGTGGTCAAATCGCAAGGGCAAACGCTGTCCTCCCAATACGTGTATGATGACTTTGAACGCTTAGCACGTGAGATCAGACCCAATAATCCTTTGCAAAATGTGAGTCATACCTCGCCAGAATTCGATGGCTTAGTCCTTGACACCATATACAACCCCTACGGCTACATGTCGGCCGTGCGAAGTCCGAAGACGTTTGCTGATGAGGTGTTTACCAGCAGCTCATTCCGGAATGAAATAAGAACGCTTCGCGATACTGCAATTCGCCAAGCACAAGCGTTTCTAGCTAAGGCTGAACGATATGCGAACCAGCGTAAGTTGTTCAGCGATAAGGCACAAGCATACAATCGCAGTATGGTTAATGTGCATCAATTAGATGCATCTTCATTAGCGTTGGCAGGCGGTACGCAGAGATATCAACAGTGGTGCTCTGATAGCGGTGTATGTTACTTACGTCCCACATCATGGGTATTGATTCACGGTGACGTGATCGTACCGGTTAATGTTGTCCGAGATAATGAAGTATTTCGTTTAGAGACGACACATATTAGTGATTCTGTACCCGGAGTACGCTTACACAATGCGTCTCTTGTCAGAGTCTCTAAACAAGAGCTCGATGCGCAGCCCCTGACCAAACAACATGACTTTGTAGTCACAGACTACCGTAAAGATGGCGGGTTGGATCTAGTGAGTGAAGACGACGTTTACGTTGCGAAAGTCGATAATAAAACTCGTACAGAGTTAGTGTTTACGGCTACCGAGCTCGCTGAAGCCGCCGAGATTGCTGATACCAAGTACCGCTTTTATACCGATCTTGCGGAAAAGTTAATTAGCGCCGCAGAGATGGTGGATTCATTGCAAGCCACTTATTGTAATTACGCCAACCAGTTAGCAGGTAAGCTGCTGCGTCGTGATACTAAAGGCGGTTGTGAAAATAGCCAACAAACCAGCCAAGCAGAGCAATTGAATCAGATTTTAACCCAATCAGAGTTAGAAGATTCATTATCCAATCCTGCTTACATTTATTACTGGCAGCGCAGAGAGACTGATGCTTACGACCACACTTTATCTGAAACTCTAGGTAATGGTTTGGTCAATACTTATGTTCACAACAAAAACACGGGTAGAGTGAGTTACATTACCACTCATAAAGGCAGCTCGTTATTTAACCCAGCGATACCGGGTCATACCAATGCTGGTCACAACATTCGTTTGCTGCACTACCGATATGACAAACACAACAATGTTACATATCGCTATGATGAACAGTTGGGTATTACCGATACTTGGGGATACGACGGACTAGATCGAGTTACGAGTAACCGTATTGCACTGACAAGAAAAGATGCGCATGGATTGAATAACCCTGACCTGAGTGGCCCTTACCTATACAGCTACGATAAGCTTGGGAACATTCAGTCTAAAACAGGGATCGGTCGCTTTGAATATGACGAAGTAAATGCTGGGCCACATGCCGTAACCAAGGCAAACGGATTAAACTACGCATACGATGCTAACGGTAATATGGTGCGCGCGTGGGCAGACGGTTCGTCAACCAATGAGCGTGAAATCAACTGGACGGCATTCAACAAGCCAGCCAAAATTACAAGAGGTGGGAAGTCAGTTGAATTTTTCTACGATGCAAACCATAACCGTTATCTAAAGAAAAATAGTGACGGAGAGCAGACTTTCTATTTAGGCAAATCGTATGAACGTATTGTTAATAGCAAAACCGGAAATGTTGAGCATAAGCACTTTATTTATGCTGACGGTAAATTAATTGCTTTAAATTCGCAGGTAGTCGATCGCGACCAAAAACTGCAAAATCGCCAAATTAGGTATCTGCACTACGATGCGTTGAACTCGGTGGATATGATCACCGACGGTTACGGCTATGTGGTAGAGCGCCGCAGCTATGATACCTGGGGTAAGCAGCGCAAAGTCACGTGGAAGTACGACGGCCCTGTCGATATTGATTTGGACGCTCTTACTAATCGAGGTTATACCGGCCACGAAGAGATAACTGAAATCGGCCTGATTCATATGAACGGGCGAGTGTATGATCAAGAATTAGGTCGATTCACGAGTGCTGATCCAATAATTCAGTCTCCGTACATATCCAATAGTTTTAACCGTTATTCATACGTTTGGAATAACCCTCTGAAGTACACTGACCCAACGGGATATCGCTGGGAAGAAGAAAGCGGTACCAGTGCTTCCGGAGAAGTCCAAGTTGACGAAGAAACTTCCAACTTTGGTTATAACGGTCGTGATGAAAGAGATCGCGATGAACCTAAGAATGGAAGCAGCTCTGAGAAAAGAGAAACGCCCGATACGGAGCAGAGCCTAAAAGATGAAGCAAACGAAGAAGAAAGCCTGATTGAAAAAGGCAAAAAAGCTTATATCATAGGGGGGTTAATATATCATGGAGCACCAGAGGGCGTCATTGAAGACGCTTCGGTTAATTTAAACGCTAACGCCGAAGATGTGGTGGCAGCTCGGCGGACAGCGAAGATTCTCTATGCTGCTGGCGGGGTCGCAGGTAGAGGAAAAGGGATAAAGGTCCATCCGAGCAAGGTTGTAGAGGTTGATGTTACAAACAAAACAGGTAAAAAATACGTAACCTATACAGCTGAAGATCTAGATAATCCAGGAAAAATATATACAGGTAGGTGTAGTGGTACTTGCGATATGACGCCACAACAAATTTTAGATAAACGTAAAGCTGGCCATCATAGGAATTTGGGGGACTTGCAATTAGATCAGGTCACAGATTCTTATCCAGCAATTCGTGGTAGAGAACAGCAAGTACTTGAATCGTTACGAAAGCAAGGTTTGGCTACAGATCAAATAAATGGTGTTGGTCCAAGAAATAAAAAGAAAGATTTGTACATGGAAGCCGCTAAGAAAACATTTGGAGAATAGAAATGGCAAAAGTTAAATATGAAGTTGGTGATATAGTTATGATACCCGTAAGTGATGATCTGTTTGTCTTTGGTAGATTGTTACAGGACGCATCAATAGCCATTTATTCTTTCGTCTCTCAAGGGTTAGTAGACGTATTTCAGTTAGAAACTAAAGAAGTGTTATTTGATCCTGGAGTATTTGATACGAATATTGCAAATGGGGAGTGGAAGATTATCGGTAACATTCCTTTTCGCGGTGCTGATAGAAAGTTGGCCAACACCAAAGTATATTCAAGATGTAATCAATCCTAATAAGTATCGCGTTTACTATAAGGGAGATATGCAGCCAGACTAAAAAACAAGATGTCGAAGGACTAGAAAAGCAGGTTGTATATAAGCCTGAAGAGTTGATCAAAGAGATAAAAAATCGAATTGTAATTTCCTAGTGTTACAAAGGGCGTAGACGACTTAAAGTACGCGCATCGAGTTCGAGCTAGAGGTGTCGAAGATCCGAAGTCTCACAACTTCCCTTATTCTTTTGATAAAGAAATCTTGAGTACGGAGCCGATCCCCAAGAAGAATGGGTATAACATTTATCAAAAAGAAGGAACTATGACTGGCAAGGTTGTTACTGATCCTAAAACGGGAGTTCGCACTCAACAGGACAAAGAAGGTGTTTTTGAAATTGGCGTTACGAAAGATGGTGTCATTGATCACCGATTCTTTAGGCCGAAAAATTGATTATGAAGTACTTAACTGTAGATGGAATGTTTTCTGGTACAGGTATTCGAGACTCTGTTGAAGGAGGGTATTTGAAGCCAGAAATATTGGGGCTTTCAACTGAGCTGAAAAACAAAATTTCGGATTGGCTAAGCCGTTACGAAGATGAGCATTATGAGCAATATGAAGATGATTCTATAGTTGCCAGGTTGGACGCTGAAGGCGTTGAAATTTGCAATTTGCTCAAATCAGAATTACCTCATTCAAAAGTCGAATATTATTCAACTGCTAAAATGAAGAAAGTTATTATTGATTAAGCCCGCGCTGCGGGCTTTTTAATGTGCGGCTTGCTGGATCACTGTATCCAGCATCTCCATTACAAACTGCTGCTTTGCTCTTGGTAGCTGCCTGACCTGTTCTATCTGCTGTTGCAATTTCGACGCAGGCCCGCGTTTATTACTTCCCTTAGCCGCTTCTTGACCATGCAGTAGCTCATCGACTGAGCTGTGTAAGATCTCTGCCAACGGCACCAGTGTTGATACCGCTATCCTTAACCGCCCAACTTAATAGTGAGCTAGTGTCTGTTGTGAAATCCCCAACTGCTCCGCAACCTGAGTCTGAGTCAATCCTAGTGCTTTGCGTGTCTGAGCGATCCGCTGGCCGAGTTCCTTATAAAGCTGCTTATCTTCGGGTGTTATCTGGCTGTTCCACTGTTATGCCGACACTTCAACTACCCCCTAGCTTTGAAGTTCTTTGTCAAGTACCAGACTGGAAGCCACTTTCCGTGAGATTTGACTTACCTTGAGTAAGGAAGGAAAAGGTAACTTTATTGCTTAGTTTCACTCATTCTTGTGTAGTGGTCGTCTTGACCTTACGGATTTCCCCATCTCATCCGGTATGTTTAGTAAAGGCGAACGTGGCCAAGGCATTGCCAGCACTTCGCCATGCATGGAGTACTGATTAACTCGGTACTTGTTACTTTACTGAGCAAGAGTCTGATGAAAAGGATTTTGTTAATAAGCCTAGGCTGGTTGGCGGTCATCTTGGGTTTCTTTGGTATCTTCTTACCTTTATTACCGACGGTTCCCTTTATTTTGTTGGCGATGTACTGCTTTGGTGCGTCGTCGCCACGCTTTTACCGTTGGCTGGAAACCAATAAATTGTTTGGTCCAGTCGTCGCCAGAATTCGGCGTGGGCTCGGCCTGACTTTGCGCGAGAAGGTGCGTATTCTACTTTTCACTTGGACATCAATAGGGCTGACAGTCTGTTTTGTGATAGACAACGTGCACTTACGAATAATGTTGGTAGGGATTCTACTGATTCAGACTTGGTATATATCACGTGCTAAGACGTTTACCGAGCAAGAAGCAACGATGTGATTGAAAATTGCTAAAGGTACTGATGGTTTGGTGTTACACAGGTTATAAGGTGTATGCACGTTCTAGCTTGCCTAGGTGCTTTATGTTCCTGTCGTCTTGGATTGTTGAGTGAAGAGAGTGGGCGATAGTGGATAATGCTACGTTTGACCTTAGTCTATGGCAAAATACATTAAACGTTGGGTGGTTTGAGGTTTAGCGTGTGGTTGACCTTGAACCGATTGGATTGGCGCGATTTCACCCATAAGTGCTGTAAGCAAATCGTCATTAAGCCTCACCGCGTTCTCCGCAGTTAGAAATCATAGCGCCATTGTTTCTCTATAAATGTAAATTCTTCTCTGCCGTCTACTTTTCTTGTTGTATTAGCGCTGGCTCTCTCAGTGTAGAAAGGGGGGGAGTTCGTGCGAGCGGTTTCCAACCATAAAGATTGTCTATTATTTCGTCTCCTCTTTATTGGTGTTGAAAAAGTCACCGAATCACTAGAGTGATTAACCTCACAGAACGTCTGATCAGATGAGAGGAATGTAGTTAAATGTTATCTGCTCTGCATACTTGATGTTAATTTTTTCGCACAATATTTAGCATAAGATGCTACAAGCTAGTGTCTTTATAGATAAATTGGCACTTCACTCTAATCGTAAGAAATATCTTACCCGATTATTCTAATTTTAGTTGATTTAGTGGTGTTTTTTACCAATTTGTTGAAGTAATCGGAGAATTATACGATTTTTTGCTACATTTTTATGGCAAATTACTTCAATGATTGATAATGTGTGCCGCAATCTTTGTGAGGTTTTAGATTTTTGTGCTTATTTTTTGCGCTAAATAAATCTAAATCACTGTCCGTTCTAGTGAACTTGCAAAGAAGTCATGGATGCAAATGAAAAACTTGGAGTTTTAAGCATGTATAAGAACAGAATCACTCAAGCCCTTCTTTTAGGTGCTGGTCTAGCAGTGGCAGCAACCTCTACCGCAACTCTTGCAGCTGATGTTCCAGCTGGCGTAAAACTAGCAGATAAGCAAGAACTGGTACGTGGTAACGGTACTGAAGTTGCAACAATCGACCCTCACAAATCTCAAGGTGTTCCAGAATCACACGTTATTCGTGACATCCTTGAAGGCTTGGTGAACCAAGATGCAGAAGGCAACACTATCCCAGGTGTCGCTGAGTCTTGGGAAACAGCAGACAACAAAACTTTCACTTTCAAACTTCGCAAAGACGCTAAATGGTCTAACGGCGACCCTGTAACAGCAGGCGATTTCGTTTACTCTTTCCAACGCGCAGTAGACCCAGCGACAGCTTCTCCTTACTCTTGGTACATGGAATACACCAAGATGAAGAATGCTAAAGACATCGTTGCAGGCAAGAAAGATAAAGCTGAACTAGGTGTTAAAGCTGTAGACGACCACACGCTAGTGGTTGAGCTAGAAACAGCAGTACCATACTTCGTAATGATGACTGGTCATACAACAATGAAGCCAGTTCATAAAGCGACAGTAGAGAAGTTCGGTGATCAGTGGACTAAACCTGAAAACTTCGTTGGTAACGGCGCGTTTGTTGTAAACAAATGGGTTGTGAACGAGCGCCTAGAACTTAAGCGCAATGAACAGTACTGGGATAACGCCGATACAGTTCTAAACAAGGTTACATTCCTACCGATCGAAAACGCGGTTGCAGAAATGAACCGTTTCCTTTCAGGTGAAATTGACTTTACTTCTACTCTACCTACAGAGCACTTCAAGCGCCTGAAGAAAGAACACCCAGAGTCTGTATCTGTTGAAGGTAGCCTATGTACTTACTACTACTCATTCAACACGAAGAAAAAGCCATTTGATGACGTACGTGTTCGTAAAGCGATCTCTTACGCTATCGACCGTAACATTGTAACGGATGCAATTCTTGCTCAAGGTCAAAAGCCAGCTTACTTCCTAACTCCGGAAATCACAGCGAACTTCAACCCAGAGCTACCAGCATACGGTCAAATGTCTCAAAAAGATCGTAACGCGGAAGCGGCTCGTCTACTAGCTGAAGCAGGCTACGGCAAAGACAACCCACTTAAGTTTACTCTTCTATACAACACTAACGAAAACCACAAGAAGATCGCGGTAGCACTTGGTTCAATGTGGAAGAAGACACTTGGTCTAGACGTAACGCTAGAAAACCAAGAGTGGAAAACTTACCTATCTACGAAAGATCAAGGTGATTTCGAAGTATCACGTGCCGGTTGGTGTGGTGACTACAACGAAGCGTCTTCTTTCCTAACTCTAATGGTAAGTAAGAACACAACTGGTGGTCAGCACTGGGGCAACAAAGAGTACGATGCTCTGATCGACAAAGCGCTTAACTCAACTTCAGAAGAAGAGCGTACAGCTCTTTACCTAGAAGCAGAGAAGCTAATGGCGAAAGATATGCCAATCGCGCCTATCTACCAATACGTACGTTCTCGTCTACTTAACCCACACGTTGGTGGTTTCCCATCAGCGAACGCGGAAGAAAAGGTCTACTCAAAAGATCTTTACATCAAAGCTCAATAATTCCTGAGCAGATAGAACTATAAAAATTAGGCTCTACATGTGAGAAATCGCATGTAGCGCCTTTATTCAGCCTAAAATAGTGTTTGGGTTGATACTTTGTTTAATTTTAATGTCACAGACTGAAAGAGTGAGTTTATGCTTAAATTCATCGCAAAAAGGATATTTGAGGCGATCCCAACTATGTTGGTATTGATCACCGTATCTTTCTTTCTCATGCGCTTCGCGCCTGGTAACCCATTTTCTAGCGAAAAGCCGTTACCACCAGAAGTTATGGCTAACATCGAAGCTAAATATGGCCTAGATAAGCCTGTTTTCGAACAATACACCACTTACCTGTTTAATGTTGTTCAGGGTGACTTTGGTCCTTCATTCAAATACCTAGATTACTCGGTAAATGAATTGATCTCTGTTGCACTGCCAGTTTCAGCGAAAGTTGGTTTTATTGCCTTTATATTCACGGTCATTATGGGGGTCACGGTCGGGACAATTGCTGCCTTGAAGCACAATACCTGGGTCGACTACACCATAATGTCGACGGCGATGATTGGTGTGGTAATGCCATCATTCGTCCTTGCACCTGCTCTTATTTACCTATTCTCGCTGCACTGGAATTTATTCCCAGCGGGTGGGTGGCATGATGGCAGCGCAAAATACCTTGTGCTACCGGTTATCGGTATGTCACTACTGTACGTCGCAACGTTTGCGCGTATTACCCGTGGTTCGATGATCGAAACCTTAAACAGTAACTTCATTCGTACAGCTCGTGCGAAAGGTTTGAGCTACCGTTACATCATCGTTAAGCACGCACTTAAACCAGCACTTCTACCTGTTGTTTCTTACATGGGCCCTGCGTTCGTAGGTATCATTACAGGTTCAGTTGTTATTGAAACTATCTTCGGTCTTCCGGGCATTGGTAAGTTGTTTGTTAACGCTGCCTTTAACCGTGACTACTCGCTAGTAATGGGTGTAACCATTTTGATTGGTCTCCTATTTATCTTGTTCAACGCGATTGTTGATATCCTACTAGCAATGATTGACCCGAAAATTCGCTACTAACAGGGAAGTTTGGTTATGTTAACGAAAAAAGAGAATTTAGAAGCGGTCGAGAAATTTGCAGAGAACCTGGAAATTGAAGGTCGTAGTTTATGGCAGGACGCTCGTATCCGTTTTATGCGTAACAAAGCGGCGATGGTGAGCTTGTTCCTTCTTGTGCTGATGACGCTAGCCGTTATCTTCCTGCCAATGATCGCACCATACACGTTCGATGATACCGATTGGTATGCGATGCACGTTGGTCCTAATGCCGAGCACTGGTTCGGTACTGACAGTCTAGGTCGTGACTTGTATGTACGTACCTTGATTGGTGGCCGAATCTCCCTCATGGTAGGTGTAATGGGCGCATTTGTAGCGGTACTGATTGGTACACTTTACGGTGCGGCTTCAGGTTTCATTGGCGGTAGAACTGACCGCATTATGATGCGTATCCTAGAGATCCTTTACGCGGTTCCATTCATGTTCCTAGTTATCGTACTAGTGACTTTCTTCGGTCGTAACATCGTACTTATCTTCGTGGCAATCGGTGCTATCGCTTGGCTGGATATGGCGCGTATCGTACGTGGTCAAACACTTAGCCTACGTAGCAAAGAGTTCATCGAAGCGGCACATGTTTGTGGTGTGAGCAAGTGGAAGATCATCACTCGTCACATCGTACCGAACGTATTGGGTATTGTAGCGGTTTACTCAACTCTACTCATCCCAAGCATGATTCTGACTGAATCATTCTTATCATTCCTTGGTCTTGGTGTTCAGGAACCAATGACAAGTTGGGGCGCACTTCTTCAAGAAGGTTCGCAAACAATGGAAGTAGCAATCTGGCAGCTGGCATTCCCAGCCGCGTTCATGGTTGTGACTCTGTTCTGCTTCAACTATGTTGGTGATGGCCTGCGCGATGCGCTGGATCCAAAAGACAGATAATTAAAAAGCAATAAATTACAAAATCTATAATAAAGATTAAGGAAGCAATGATGAGCTTATTAGATGTCAAAGATCTGCGAGTCGAATTTACCACGCAAGATGGTATCGTCACCGCAGTAAACGATTTAAACTTTTCTCTGAATCAGGGCGAAACTTTAGGTATCGTAGGTGAATCTGGTTCAGGTAAGTCACAAACTGTATTTGCTATCATGGGTCTACTGGCTAAGAACGGTATTATCTCTGGTAGTGCAAAATTCGAAGGTAATGAAATTCTTAACCTTCCAGAAAGTGCATTAAACAAAGTACGTGCTGAGCAGATCGCGATGATCTTCCAAGACCCAATGACATCACTTAACCCATACATGAAGGTGAGTGACCAGTTAATGGAAGTGCTGATGCTTCACAAAGGCATGGGCAAAGCGGAAGCATTCGAAGAATCAGTACGTATGCTTGAGGCGGTAAAAATCCCTGAAGCTCGCAAGCGTATTACCATGTACCCGCACGAGTTCTCAGGCGGTATGCGTCAGCGTGTGATGATCGCAATGGCGCTACTGTGTCGTCCAAAACTACTGATTGCGGATGAGCCAACGACGGCGCTTGACGTAACGGTACAAGCGCAGATCATGGAACTGTTGAACGAGCTAAAGAGCGAGTTTAATACTGCAATCATCATGATTACTCACGACTTGGGTGTTGTAGCGGGTTCATGTGACAAAGTACTGGTTATGTATGCAGGTCGTACGATGGAGTACGGCACAGTAGACGAGATTTTCTACAACCCAAGCCACCCATATGCAGAAGGCCTACTCAAAGCGATCCCTCGCCTAGATACCGAAGGTGAAATTCTGCCTACCATTCCAGGTAACCCGCCTAACTTACTCCGCTTGCCACAGGGCTGCCCTTATCAAGAGCGCTGCCACCGAGTAATGGACCGTTGTAAGCAAGAAGCACCAATCCTGTTGCCATTTGGCGACGGTCGTCAGCGTGCATGTTTTTCAGAGTGGGAGGCTTGGAAAAAATGAGTATCGATAAGAACCTAATTCTAGATGTTAAAGAGCTGAAAGTTCACTTCAGCATTGCAGCTAAGTCTGCGTGGCCATGGACTAAGCCTTCAAACCTGAAAGCGGTAGACGGCGTTAACGTGCGTCTATATGAAGGTGAAACACTGGGTGTGGTCGGTGAGTCAGGCTGTGGTAAATCCACGTTTGCTCGTGCCATCATCGGCCTTGTTGAAGCGACAGACGGCGACGTAATGTGGCTCGGACAAGACCTTACGAAGATGAAAGAGGTTCAGCGCCGAGAAACGCGTAAAGAAATTCAGATGATTTTCCAAGATCCTCTGGCTTCTCTTAACCCACGTATGACCGTTGGTGACATCATCGCCGAGCCACTAGAAACCTTCTATCCAGAACTTTCTAAGCAGGAAGTGAAAGATCGTGTAAAAGAGATGATGGCGAAAGTAGGTCTACTACCAAACGTTATCAACCGTTACCCACACGAGTTCTCTGGTGGTCAGTGTCAGCGTATTGGTATTGCGCGCGCGCTTATCCTAAAACCTAAGATGATCATCTGTGATGAACCCGTATCGGCGCTAGACGTATCGATTCAAGCTCAGGTTGTTAACCTGTTGAAAGAGCTGCAAAAAGAACTGGGCTTATCATTAGTATTTATTGCTCACGACTTATCAGTGGTTAAGCACATCTCTGACCGCGTGTTGGTTATGTACTTAGGTAATGCAGTGGAGCTTGGTGAATCTGATGCCTTGTTTGCCGATCCTAAACACCCATATACACGTGCGTTGATGTCTGCGGTTCCTATCCCAGATCCAAACCTAGAGCGTAAAAAGCACATTGAAATGCTAGAAGGTGATCTGCCTTCGCCGATCAACCCACCTTCGGGTTGTGTGTTCCGTACTCGTTGTCCTCAAGCAACAGAGGCGTGTGCACAAACTAAGCCTTCAATCCAAGGTAGCGATATTCACGCGGTATCTTGCTTGCACGTTAGCGTGTAAATAATTCAGCCTGTGACGGGCTTAAGCGCGGCATCCTTCGGGAGTCGCGCTTTTTTTGTCTTCGTGCAGTGACCATCCCGCGTTGAAAGAGCACGCAACCTTTACTGTGGTATAGTTAGGCGATTCAAAATACTGAGCCAAATCCATGTTATCCATTTTTAGTCAGGTATTTCTGTCCAACCAAAGCAGAGCTGCCCAAGAGCTTCGAAGTGTATTGACGTTTCTGAGAGCGGATTTTCCAATCTACGCGACGATCTCAATATTGGTGATAGTAATGTCGCTGTTTGCATCCGCGAATGGTTACTCCAATGATGTCGAGTTTTTCTCTTACTGGGATATGATGCGTTGGGTGGTTTTGATCTCTATGGTTGTCTTTATGGCCGCGTACTTTGTGCTACTACTGCTACGTTTGGAGAAACGACCGCTACTTTGTTACTGGCGCAAGATGGTTGCAATATGGTCACAAAGAGCAAATCTGATATCATCCGTCGTGCTGTTAACCGCGATAAGTGTCTTTTTGTCGAGTTTTTCTACCACGAAAAGCCTGATCCCACTGATTCACCCATTTCAATTTGATTCTCTGTTTCATGATTTAGATGTCTTGCTCTTTGCTGGGGTTGAACCTTGGAGAGTGTTCCATCGCGTATTTGACTCTCCGCTTATTACTATGGTGATCAACTTCGCCTATAACGTCTGGCTTCTTTTGGTTTGGGCGACATTGAGCTATTTCCTGATCGCGAGAAGTACCAAAGCACGAATGCAGTTTTTACTCAGTTGGATTTTGTGTTGGGCCTTGCTTGGAGTGGTATTAGCGACACTGTTTTCGTCTGCTGGGCCTGCGTTTTTGCATCGCTTGAATCCTGCCGATACTCGATACTTAGAGTTAATGAACCTGCTACAGTCACACCATGAGTGGTTGGTTGCCAATGATTGGCTAGGCATTTGGGCTCTCAATACCCAAGACCAATTATGGCAAGCCTACGACACGGGTAAGGAGATGCTGGGAAGTGGCATTTCCGCAATGCCAAGTATGCATGTTTCTATGGCGGTGATGATGGCGCTTGGCGGCTGGACGGTGAATCGCACCTTGGGCGTTGTGCTTTGGCTCTATACGGTTGTGATCTTTGTTGGCTCTTTTGCATTAGGTTGGCATTATGCCGTCGATGGCTTGGTGAGTTTGCCGTTGACTTGGTTGATTTGGCACAGCGTGGGTAAGTTTCTCAATAGAGGTAATGATAATTGTTCTCATAACTAGAGAATGGTCTCTGTTTGATTTTTTTACGTATGGATAATGGAGAAAACTCGGGATACCGAGTGATCACTGATTATGTTTACCTCAACAAGGACCTTGCTATGTTAATACGATCAATAACTGCTGTACTCTTTGCTTTAAGCCTGTCTAGCCAAGCGCTGGCTAACGATTGTAATGTGTCGATTGACGCGAATGATGCTATGAAGTTTTCCACAGACACTATAACCGTACCAAGCAGTTGTAAAGAAGTGACCTTGACGTTAAATCACACAGGTAAGCTTCCTGCGACATCCATGGGGCACAATGTCGTTATTACTGATACTGCCAATGTTCAAGCGGTGGGTACAGAAGGTATGACCGCTGGGATTGATAACAGCTATGTTAAGCCTAACGATGGGCGTGTCTATGCCTTCACCCAAGTTGTGGGTGGTGGTGATTCCACGTCAGTGACGTTCAGCTTAGATAAAATGAAAGCTGGCGGCGACTACAGTTTCTTCTGCTCATTCCCAGGCCATTGGGCGATCATGCGCGGTAAGTTTGTTATCCAATAACCAACAGTGGATGGTGAAGTCCGCTTAATCAAAAAATTCGAACAACTAAGCCAACTCCTTCTAGTTTCTAGAGAGTTGGCTTTTTTTATACTGTTAACAACAGAATAAATAAGGAGCGAATTATGGGTAAGTTAGTTGAAGGCGTATGGCATGACGTTTGGTACGACACTAAATCCAGTGGCGGAAAGTTTGTCCGTGAAGATGCTGGATTTAGACAATGGATTACAAATGCGCCCGATGCACAGTTTCAACCAGAATCTGGGCGCTACCATCTTTATGTTTCCTTGGCTTGCCCTTGGGCCCATCGCACTCTTATTTTTCGCAAGCTGAAAGGGCTCGAAGAGCATATTGATGTCACGGTTGTCTGCCCCGACATGATGGGGGAAGGGTGGCAGATGGGGCTACCTGAGCCATTGTTCGGCCACACCCGCTTGCACCAAATCTATACTCAAGCCAAACCGGATTACACCGGACGTGTAACCGTACCGGTACTTTGGGACAAGAAGCACAACACGATTGTGAGCAATGAGTCTTCTGAAATTATTCGTATGTTCAACTCTGAGTTCAATCAACTTACTGGAAATGATGACGATTACTACCCTCAAGCCGAGCGAGACTTAATCGACGAATGGAATGCATTTATCTACCCACATGTCAATAATGGCGTATATCGATGCGGCTTTGCGACAACGCAAGATGCCTATGAAGAAGCCTATGATCAGCTGTTTGATTCGTTAGATCGCTTGGATGCTCATCTAGCAAAGAATCGTTATTTGGCGGGTGATAGGATCACTGAAGCAGATTGGCGCTTGTTTACCACCCTGATTCGCTTTGACGCGGTATACGTGGGTCACTTTAAATGTAATAAGCAGCGTATTGCTGATTATCCAAGCCTTAACGGCTACATGAAAGAGCTCTATCAAGTACCGGGCGTTAAAGAAACCACCGATTTTTACCACATCAAACGCCATTATTACTTCAGTCATACCGGGATTAACCCGACTCAAGTGGTTCCCAAAGGGCCTGAGTTGGATCTCGAATCTGCACATGGACGTGAGCAGATTCAGTAAACGCTAAGATTAAAAAAGCCCTGTGCAAGGCAGCCAAGCACAGGGCAAGCTCCTGGCTAAGAGAGCGAGGACTAAAACTTATAGTTGACTTGTATGCCTGCCATCCAAGCGTTTGTCGTGACATCGGATTGGATGTTACTGGTGTCTATCACCGTCAGCGACTCATCGACTTTTGCCTCTTCACCAACCAACAAGCCGACCGCTCCATCTATTGTCCACTGTTTCGACAACGCGTGCGTCAAGCCAAATGTAAACCAGTGGCGGTTTGTATCGGGTATTGATAGCGACGTGAGCTCATCCACGGGAGAGGCGTCATACATATAACCGACGCGATACTGAGTGCTTGCCGATTGATACCAAGTTGCGCCGACAGAGACGTGACCCGCATTTTTCCAGTGGTACTCTTTGATGGGATCAGAAAGCTCAGTCGAGCTTAGGGTATCGAACTCTGACCAACTGACGTATTGCAGGCTGTAGTGCAGTGCCAAATTGGATTGAACTCTGTGATAACCAGAAAACTCCAACATATCTGGTAACGGGATGGTTAAAGAATCTGCGCGCGCCGTCAACTGATCAACATCGCCATCCGCAGTGAGATCTGGGCTGTAGCGGTAGGAGAGTCCAAAGCGGTGGTCTTCGTTAACTTGGTAAGTTGCGCCAAGATTAAAACCGAGCGCGAGGCCATCTGCTTTTATGTCCAATAAGTCCTTGCGGTTGATTTCTCCCTCCCCATAAATGGCATCTAAACCTAAGCCGATAGACCATTGCTCATTGAGTTGGTAGGCCGCACTGAATCCTAGATTCAGGCTGCTTAAAGACGTCTTGCCGCCAAACTCATCCGCGGGAAAGTCACTGTCAAAATCAACGTGAGTTCCGAAGTTAGAGTGCAAAGTTGCGCCGATAGTCCATGGCGTATTCGCGATTGGTTTTACGTAGTGCAGGTTTGGGACCAAAGTGGTGTTATCTAGCTGCGTATCCTCAACGGTTTGGGTTGAGCCAAACGCAGGGGTATACAGTGTGTTATCCAGTGTGACTTCGCTATCGATTACAACAAAACCGAGCGACATTTGCTCCTCATCGATCAAGCTCATTGCTGCGGCATTTTTGGCCACCACGCTGGCGTTATCCGCGATCACAGCATCACCTGCAAACGCACGGCCCAGCCCTGTTGCCGATTGGGAGTTCAATTGGAAACCGGCACTATGTGCATGAGTGGTTACAAGAAAGAGTGCAATCGCTATAGGTGTCTTTTTCATCGTATTACTCCAACCCTTCAATGTTGCCGATATCTTCATTGCCGAATTTGATCTTATGACCGTCACTATCAATCATGTGGAATACGGATTGCTGTTGAGTGTTAAGCGAGCTAAAGCCCTCTCCGGTTATCTCCTGTGCCGGTAAGCCAGACTCATCCATTGGTCCTTCATATGGGAACAAGTAGGTGCCATGGCCGCCGACGGTCGCGCGAATGACTCCGCGTAGGCTATCGATAGGTGAATCGACATCATTGGTAATGTCTGTTAGGGCCAACGCTTTAATCAGAGGCTCTGTGCCAGTCATGATGTTGTCAGTTGCATCATTTGGTACCACGGCATCGGGCATGTATTCACCAATCTCGCAGCTCTCGCCACAGTTTCCTTTTGCTTCGATAAGGAGAGTCGGTTGATGGTGTTGTACTTGACGGCTAACTTTGCTCGCAGGGTCGGAACCATCAATGGTGGTTTGGACACCATGTTTGAGTAGTGGAACGACGGCCTGAAAGATGTCGTCTTCTAACATCGCAACCGCAGATTCATTGTCTTCAGATTGCTGCCTAAACGCGTCTAGCGCTTCCATACAGGTTTGGTTGCTATCTTGCGGCTGGCAGTGTTCCGGAATGACGGTTTCCGCGATGGCGCGCTGGACATCTGCTGAGGCTTTGACTGAGTCGGCCATCTCTTCGCCAAGGGTTAGTGAGCTTAACGTCAAGTTAACTAGCCCTTGTCCTGGCACAACGAAGTTCGCGGTAGTGAGCTTAAGCGGGTTCGTTGTTGGCGCATTGATGCGAGGTTGGGTCATTTCACTGATCATGACCGAAACAATCCCACCAAGCGAATGGCCGACAAGGTGCACTTCTGGGTAGCTGTTAGTGAAATTATTCAGCGCCCAGCGCAGTGCGATAAAATCTCCGACACTCTGCGCGAGATTAGCTTTAAGCGTTAATGGTGAGTTGATATTGATAAAGTAGGATTTATCCGCGGCGGCACTAACAGGGTTCCACATCTTATCCGGAATAATGCGCTCACCATGATAAGGCATATCGATAGCCACTACGGCGTAGCCATCTTTTAAACCTTTGCTGTCGACGAAGTCTTTCATCATTAATGACGCGGCACTCTTATCGGCAGTGATGCCATGCACAAAGATGATGGTAGGAATATTACCCGCTTTAAAATCATCGTAAATCGCTTGCTGATCGCTGTCGCTGTAAGGGAGATACAGGTCTACAGGAATAGACTGTTTTCGAAACTGAGGATCGAGGTTTGTCGCCGTCACGTGGCTGCCATCGACATTGGTTATCCAGCGATACATCTCAGGGCAACTCGCAATAGGATCGTACTTGTCGAGCAGACAGTTCGGTGAATCTTCACGGCCAAACGGAAGGTAGTAGTTTGATTTTAGTCGACCCGTATATTTGGCATATTTCACAAATAAATCGCCAATTCCAGATTTGCTGTCAGCTTGGATAGGCTCGTTGATCGCTACGGGTTGAGGGTTAAAAGTCAGTTGTGCATCGCTGTTTTGCTCGGTAATTTTGTCGAGCAGTGCGTAGCTATCTTGGGTGGTGAATGTGGCTGCGTAAACAATGTCTTGCTCGCTCGCGCCTTTGACACTGTTGATATACGCATCAACCGCGAGTTGGGTTTGCTGTTTCAGCACTCGTTCTCGCTGATCAAGTTCACTCAGCGGCGTGTCGAGTAACTGAGTAAAGCGGCTATCGGTTTGCAGAGGTTCACCAAATTGGGTTTGTACGCCTTTGGTTACGACCAGATAATAGCTGTGTGCACTTTCTAATGCGGCATCACACTCTATACGAATATGACGGCCATCGTTGGAGAGCTTGGTCTCGACTTCTTGCATGGTTTGGCTATCAAGCAGCAGCACATTGTCGTTTAAACTCGCGTTATCCAACGGGTAGATCAGCGGTGAGTTAACGCTTTGCAGAGGTATCTCTATTGGTTCAACACATAGCCCCCAACCGTCAACACCAGCGAAACTGGTTTCGAAGTCTTGGTAGTAACTAACACTTTCTTCGCTGAGCTGCGAACCTTTGGTTGTCACAGCGGGTTCGTGTGGGAGAGAGATCGTCCCGTCTTTGTCATAGCCATAACCGTCGTTTGGCATTGGTGGTTGAATGGTATTGAAAGGAACTTGAACGGGGACTTGCGTGGTTGAGCTGTCATCGGATCCACAGCCAGACAGTAATACTACACCTGTAAGGGCGGAAGACAGGCAGGCGATCATTGTTTTGCTTGTCATAATCAGGCCATTTGTCATTTAGGGTTAGCGGCGTATCACAACCAAAAAGTGGATTACGAACAACTAATTGACGATGAATCACAATCAAGAAAGCTAAATCTAGCCTGACTTACGCAAAATGAACTTAGAAATTGGCCAAGAATACAGGCGCTTAATGAGATTAAGTGGTAGCAGAGAAAAGAGGGTAAACTTGGGCTAAATGGCCAAGGATAAAAAATAATAAAGCACAAAAAAGCCCCCGCAATGGCGAGGGCTTGGAACAAAGCAAAGAGATTAGTTAACGACTTTTTCTTTTGCTTGCTCAGCTTGGTCTGCTTGGATTGCAGTTAGCGCCACTGTGTATACGATGTCGTCGACTAGTGCGCCGCGAGACAGATCGTTTACAGGCTTACGCATACCTTGCAGCATTGGACCGATAGAAACTAGGTCTGCTGAACGTTGTACCGCTTTGTAAGTCGTGTTACCCGTGTTTAGGTCTGGGAATACGAATACAGTCGCTTTACCTGCTACTGGAGAGTTTGGCGCTTTAGAAGCGGCAACGTTTTCCATGATAGCGGCGTCGTACTGTAGAGGACCGTCGATAACAAGATCAGGGCGTTTCTCTTGAGCTAGCTTCGTTGCTTCACGCACTTTATCTACGTCTGCACCCTTACCAGATTCACCCGTAGAGTAAGAGATCATAGCAACGCGTGGGTCGATACCGAAAGCCGCTGCAGAGTCTGCAGATTGGATCGCGATTTCAGCCAGCTGCTCTGCTGTTGGATCTGGGTTGATTGCACAGTCACCGTAAACCAATACTTGGTCAGGTAGTAGCATGAAGAATACAGAAGATACGATAGACGCATCTGGAGCCGTCTTAATGATTTGGAACGGAGGAACGATGGTGTTCGCTGTGGTATGAACCGCACCAGAAACTAGGCCGTCAACCTCGTCATTTTCAAGCATCATTGTGCCTAGGAATACTGAATCTTGTAGCTTCTCACGAGCAACAACTTCAGTCATACCTTTCGCGCCACGTAGTTCAACTAGGCGAGCAACGTAGTTTTCACGCACTTCATCAGAGTTGATGATAGTCACGCCAGCACCTAGCTCAACGCCTTGCTGCGCTGCAACGCGCTTGATTTCTTCTGGGTTACCTAGAAGTACACACTCCGCGATGCCGCGCTCTGCACAGATAGCCGCAGCTTTAACGGTACGTGGCTCATCACCTTCAGGAAGAACGATACGCTTACCTGCTTTACGAGCGAATTCAGTTAGCTGGTAACGGAATGCTGGTGGGCTTAGACGACGAGACTTCTGAGTACCCTCAGTCATAGACTCGATCCAGTTGCCATCGATGTTGCCAGCAACGTGCTCGTTAATGAATTCGATACGCTCTTTATCGTCTGCAGGTACTTCGATAGAGAAGCTCTGTAGGTTTAGAGACGTCTGCCAAGTGTTACCTTGCGCTTTGAAGATCGGTAGACCCGAGTCGAATGCAGGCTTACATAGGCCTACAATCTCTTCTGGAATGTCGTAACCACCAGTAAGAAGGATTGCACCGATTTCAACACCGTTCATTGCTGCTAGAGCCGCTGCAACGATTACGTCCGGACGATCTGCTGAAGTTACAAGTAGAGAGCCTGGTTTAAAGTGCTCGATCATGTTTGGCAGAGAACGTGCACAGAAGGTGATGCTCTTAATGCGACGAGATTCGATGTCGCCTGCGTTGATGATGTCTGCACTCAGGTGTTTAGCCATATCAATCGCACGAGTCGCGATTAGGTCGATGCTCCAAGGCACACAACCAAGTACACGGATAGGAGACGTGTTGAAGATCTCCATTACTTTCATCTCGTTTTGCTTCGCGCTGTCTGCATCGTCAAAGATTTCAGATAGGTCTGGACGAGTACGGCCAGCTTCGTCAACAGGGGCATTAAGCTTGTTGATGATAACACCAGAGATGTTCTTATTCTTAGTACCACCGAAGTTTGAACATGCCACTTCGATGCGCTCTTTTAGTTGCGCAGGGTTATCGGTACCCGGAGTTGCAACCAAAACGATTTCAGCGCCAAGTGTTGCTGCAATTTCTGCGTTCACTTGGTTAGCGAATGGGTGCTTACGAGTAGGGACTAGACCTTCGATTAGCGTAACGTCTGCGTCTTTGTTGATTTGGTTGTAACGTTCAACCACTGTTTCAAGCAGCTCATCCATGTTGTCGTTACCGATTAGGTTTTCAGCAACAGACATCATCATAGGTTCGCCGATCTTCACATCGCTGTTAGCACCAACGATGGTAGAAGTTAGATCAGGTTGATCGCCACCAGAGCGTGGCTGACAAATTGGCTTGTAGAAAGAAACTTTAACGCCTTTGCGCTCCATTGCGCGCAGAACACCCATGCTTACGCTAGTAAGACCAACACCAGCACTTGCAGGGATAAGCATAATAGTACGAGACATTCGTAGAGTACCTATAGCTATTGGGATAAAAGCTTAACTGCGTATTCCTTATTGTTTGGAATAGGAGTTAAGCCCCTTAGAAGAAAACCGGCTGACGATTGTCAGCCGGTTAAGTCAATTAAAGACCTGCTAGTTCTGCAGTGTCTTCAGCGATAACTAGCTCTTCGTTAGTAGAGATAACCATTGCTGGGATACGGCTGTTTTCAGTCGTGATAGTACCTTCGCCACCGAAACGTGCTTTCAGGTTAGCTTCACCGTCAACTTCGATACCAAAGATACCTAGGCGGTTAAGAACCATTTCACGGATTGGACCAGAGTTTTCACCGATACCACCAGTGAATACGATCGCGTCTAGACGACCTTCTAGAGATGCAGTGTAACCAGCAACGTATTTCGCTAGGCGGTGGCAGAATACGTCCATCGCGCGAGTTGCTTCTTCTTTCTCACCGTAGTTGTCTTCAACGAAACGACAGTCAGAAGTCACTTCAGTAAGACCAGCTAGGCCAGACTCTTTAGTCAGCATGTTGTTGATTTTCTCAACAGAGTAGCCAAGAGTGTCGTGTAGGTGGAAGATGATCGCAGGATCGATGTCACCACAACGCGTACCCATTACTAGACCTTCTAATGGAGTTAGACCCATAGAAGTGTCTACTGACTTACCGTTTTTAACAGCACAAACTGAAGCACCGTTACCTAGGTGACAGTTAATGATGTTTACTTCGTCAACTGGTTTTCCAAGGATGTTAGCAATTTCGCGAGTGATGAATAGGTGAGAAGTGCCGTGCATGCCGTAACGACGGATACCGTGCTCTTTGTACAGGTTGTATGGAAGAGCGTATAGGTAAGATTCTTCAGGCATTGTTTGGTGGAAAGCAGTGTCAAACACAGCAACGTTTTTCAGTGCTGGGAAAGATTTTTGTGCTGCTTTGATGCCGATGATGTGAGCAGGGTTGTGAAGAGGTGCAAGTGTTGCACAGTCTTCGATGCCTTTAAGCACGTCGTCAGTAATTAGTGCAGACTGAGTGAATTTCTCACCGCCGTGTACAACACGGTGGCCGATTGCTGCAAGGTTCTCAGAAAGCTCTGGCTTAGAAGCAAGAATAGTTTCTACCATAAACGCTAGCGCTTCTTCGTGAGCTGCACCGTTACCTAGTTGAGCTTCGTGCTTACCATCAAGTTTCCACTTGATACGAGCTTCTGGAAGGTGCAGACATTCTGCAAGACCTGTTAGATGCTCATCACCATTTTCTGCATCAACAACAGCAAATTTAAGAGAAGAACTACCGCAGTTTAAAACTAAAACTAGCTTTGACATGAGTGACTACCTGTAATAATCAGTTAGGATAAAAATTAATCACAAGAATAGACGATGCGTTAAAAGCTGCGTACTAATCTTGGTC
>NZ_AEVT01000111.1 GCF_000189275.1 Vibrio sinaloensis DSM 21326
AGCGAGTTGCCGTTTTCATCGCTCAACGAAGGCATGGCGAAAATGCCGGAAAAATGGACGTTAGGATCGAAGAGCAAACCCACAATAGAAATGCCAATAATGGTCAACAGAATGCCGCCGGGGACTTTCAGCTTTTCCAGACCGAGAATAACAGCCAGCCCCACAAGCGACATAATCACCGGGAAGGTGTCGAAGTCGCCCAGCGCGACCGGCAGGCCATCCAGCGGGTTTTTAATGACCAGGCCGACGCCGTTGGCGGCAATCAGCAACAAAAACAGGCCAATACCGATACCGGTTCCGTGGGCCACGCCCTGTGGCAAGTTACGCAAAATCCAGCTACGAATGCCGGTGGCGGAGATAACGGTAAACAGTACGCCCATCAGGAATACGGCGCCAAGCGCGACCGGGACGCTAATATGCTGCCCCAGGACCAGGCTAAACGCGGTAAACGCTGTCAACGAGATAGCGCAACCGATAGCCAGCGGCAGATTCGCCCAAAGCCCCATAACGATAGAGCCGACGCCTGCGACCAGGCAGGTCGCTACAAAGACGGCAGCAGGCGGGAACCCGGCTTTACCCAGCATCCCTGGCACCACGATGGCGGAGTAAACCATCGCAAGAAACGTGGTTAAGCCAGCAACGACTTCCTGGCGAACGGTGCTCCCGCGTTGTGAATTTTAAACCAGGCGTCGAGTGAACCGCCGGTACGCGCTGAAGGCGTAGACATAGAAAACATCCCCTGAGAATTTATTATTCGTCGGTATACGTGGGAGGTAATCCACTAACAGCGCAACGTTATCTCCTTGTGCTACATTTACGACAACCGGGGCGCCGCAAAAAAGCAAACG
>NZ_AEVT01000110.1 GCF_000189275.1 Vibrio sinaloensis DSM 21326
AATTAGCTGGAGGGTTTAATACTGGTAAGCACCGTGGTTGCTTGTGCAGAAAATGCTGCGAGCATTGTCAATGCAATTGGGATAATGCGTTTCATAAATACAAATAGCCGTCTAGTCTAACAAGATAATAAATGTTACATTATAACATCAAGTAATTGCAAATGAGTGTTATTCATGTCGACACTGGTCGAACTCACTGATATTTGTGTTCATTTCGATGAACGCAAAGTATTGGACAACGTCTCCCTTACACTTAAGCGTGGTGAAATCACTACGTTGATCGGTCCAAATGGCGCAGGTAAGTCTACCTTGGTAAAGGTTCTGCTTGGCCTACAAAAGCGCTACAGCGGCAATGTATCAAGAGCCAAAGGACTCAAAGTCGGTTATGTGCCACAAAAGTTAAGGCTTAACGATTCTTTACCGCTGGACGTAAACCGCTTTCTTAAACTTTCGGGTCGCTACAGTAAACAAGAGATCAACGAGGCGCTTAAATTAGTGGGGGCCGAACACCTACAGCTCGCGAACATGCACTCTTTGTCTGGCGGAGAAAATCAACGAATACTCCTTGCTCGAGCACTATTGCAACGCCCTGATTTATTGGTTCTTGACGAACCAGCTCAGGGTGTCGATGTACAAGGTCAGATTGATTTGTACGATCTTATCGACACCATACGTCATCGTTTCAACTGCGCGGTATTTATGGTCTCACATGACTTGCATCTCGTTATGGCGAAAACCGATGACGTAATTTGCCTCAATCACCATATATGTTGTTCTGGTTCTCCATCAGCGATCAGTCGCCACCCAAGTTATATTGCTCTGTTCGGCCCAGGTAGCCAGGAAGCTCTAGCACTATATCACCACCAACATAATCACCATCATCATGACTTAGCTGGTCAACCAGTGTCTGGAGATGCGACAAGTTGTTCACATCATTCTCACGGTCATCACCATGATTGAGTTTTTATTACCCTCTATTCTCGCTGGACTTGGTATTGCCCTTATCGCCGGCCCCCTTGGCTCATTCGTTGTGTGGCGAAAAATGGCCTATTTTGGCGATACATTGGCGCACGCATCGTTGATGGGCATCGCATTTGGTTTTTTGCTCGATGTAAACTTGTATTTGGCCTTAGTAGTCTGCTGCCTGATATTGGCGGTGATCTTAGTTACTTTACAAAAGCAACAGCAAGTCGCGACTGATACGTTACTCGGTATTCTGGCACATAGCGCTCTTTCACTTGGCTTAGTTGCCGTTAGCTTTTTAGATGACGTGCGCATTGACTTGATGAGCTATCTGTTTGGTGATCTGCTTGCAGTTTCACCCACCGATCTAATGTACATTTATAGTGGTGCGGTCATCGTTGCCATTATCCTTGCATTTGCTTGGCGACCATTGCTGGCAACGACCGTAAGCGAAGATTTGGCCGCAGTCGATGGGCACAATGTTGACTTAATGCGATTGCTTCTGATGCTGTTGATCGGTTTAGTCATCGCAATAGGTATGAAGTTTGTCGGTGCCTTGATCATGACATCACTGTTAATCATTCCTGCCGCTTCTGCGCGAAGCTTCTCCAAAACACCAGAGCAAATGGCCGCTATCGCCTCCGTTATTGGTGCAATTGCCGTGTTATTAGGTCTGTCTATGTCTTGGCACTTTGATACGCCAGCTGGACCTTCCGTAGTTATCAGCGCAACCGCAATGTTTATGCTTTCGCAACTAGTTAAATCTCGCGGATAAAAAAAGGGTCTACAAAGTAGACCCTTTTTCAATTCCAAAAGACTTAACTAAGCACCTTCGTTGTGCAACTCTAGATTGGCAAGCTCTTGTTGAATCTCTCGTTGCGTCTTCGCATCATCGCTACGTAGAGACTCTAAGAATTCTAAATACTTCTGGTCGATATCTCCCGTGACGTATTCGCCGTTAAAAACCGATGTTTCAAAGCGAGTAATGTCGTTGTTTCCTAAACCAACCGCTGATACTAGATCTTCAAGGGTTTGGAAAATCAGTTCATCAGCACCAATCTGCTTACAGATAGCATCATTATCACGACCATGAGCGATCAGCTCATTCGCACTTGGCATATCGATACCATAAACATTCGGGAAGCGAATTTCTGGTGCAGCTGAGACCATAAATACTTTCTTCGCACCGGAGTCACGTGCCATTTCGATGATCTGCTCAGAAGTGGTACCACGGACAATTGAGTCATCGACCAATAACACATTCTTATCTTTAAACTCAGAGCGGATCGCATTCAGCTTGCGACGCACTGATTTCTTACGCTGTTGTTGGCCTGGCATAATAAAAGTACGGCCGACGTAACGGTTTTTCACAAACCCTTGACGGTAAGGCTTATCAATGGCTTGCGCAATCTGTAGCGCGATATCGCAAGATGTCTCAGGGATAGGGATAACAACATCGATATCTAAATTCGCGTACTCATCACGAATGCGCTCACCCAACTTTTTACCCATTTCTACACGCGCGCTGTATACCGAAATTTTATCGATGAATGAATCTGGGCGAGCAAAATAGACAAACTCGAAAATACATGGGTTCAGAGTTGGATTATCGGCACATTGCTTAGTATGAAGTTGACCGTCAAATGTCGCGTAGATTGCCTCACCCGGAGCGACATCACGAATAAAGTCGAAGCCTACCGCATCTAATGCCACGGATTCAGATGCCACCATGTACTCGGTGCGACCATCGACGTCACGCTTACCTAGGCATAGAGGGCGAATGCCATGTGGGTCACGAAATGCAATCATACCGTGACCGATAATCATTGCAGTCACTGCGTAAGCACCGCGAATTGCTCGGTGAACATTGGTTATGGCTCTAAACACGTCTTCCGCGGTCACGTTACCTTTAACGGTATCAATCTCGTGTGCCAGCACATTGAGCAGAACTTCTGAATCTGATGTTGTGTTTAAATGACGGCGATCTTTCTCAAACAGTTTCTGACGAATCTCGGCCGCATTGGTTAGATTTCCGTTATGCGCAAGTGTGATACCAAACGGAGAGTTTACATAGAATGGCTGAGCTTCTGATGCACTTGAACTGCCCGCCGTTGGGTAGCGAACATGGCCGATCCCGACACTGCCTTGCAGTCTTTGCATGTGTTTTGCTTCAAACACATCTTTCACTAAACCGTTCGCCTTGCGCAGACGAAAACGATTGCTTTCTATGGTACAAATACCCGCGGCATCTTGGCCACGATGCTGCAAGACCGTCAATGCATCATAGATAGACTGGTTTACAGGCGTTGTGCCCACGATTCCAACAATACCACACATGTCCTAACCCTCGATTTGCGACAATGGCTGACGCGCTAGAGCGCGTCAGATAAGAAACTAGATGTTGCTTGCAAGTGTTCAAAAAAAGGAGCAATGATGCGGCTAAATTCCGGTACCAGTTGCGACCCTTTCCACCACTCTGAGTCTGGAAACGAAGTAAACGCATCCATAAAAAATAACGCAGCTGAAACAATCAACACACCTCGTAGACCGCCAAATACGATCCCAAGGATTCGATCGGTTCCAGACAAACCTGTTTTCTGCACCAATTGACCGATGACGTAGTTAACCACGGCACCCACCACTAGGGTTGCAATAAACAAGGCAGCTATCGCAGCTCCGTTGCGAAACATCTCATCTTGGATATTAGTGAAGTACACCGCCAATTTAGCGTAGTACTGACTGGCGATAAAAAAAGCACCAAACCAAATAACCAATGACAACGCTTCCTTAGCGAAACCACGAACTAAACTGATCAAAGCCGACAGGCCAATCACACTTAAAATGACAATATCTAAAGGATTCATTTTTTACTTACATCTTAAGTTGGCGCGCATTTTAACAGAAAAAACGCTGACGCAAACGTTTTCTTATGGATTTAGTGGTTGAAATTTGAGCAATCGACCCTTCGAGCCAGTAATTTTTTCCAGTTCAATAACTTGTCGCTCAAGTTTACTCTTTGAAACATCTGGACCAATAATGACTCGAGTGAATGTCTTTTCAGGCTTCACATGCGCTTGATAGCCACGTTTTTGCAAATCTTTAACCAGATTGTGTGCGTTATCAGCATTCTTAAGTGCCATCAATTGGATAATCCAAGCACTCTCTTGATAGTCATTGCGTTCTGGTACTTCCTTCACCACCACGGGTAACGTTTCCGCCTCGACCGGCTCCTCCTTCGCAGGAGCGGGCTCGTCGATAACAACTTCAACTGGCGGCTCAGGTAAGCTTGCACTGTCATCGACCGGATCGAGAACCTCGAATGTTTCTAGATCAGAGCCTAATTCTGGCTTGATTGGAATGCTGGCAATGTCTTCTTTGTAGTGGGTTTTCTTACCATCCAGTACGTCCGGTAAAACAATGACCCCAATGGCGACCAGAATAATGGTCCCCACCAGCCGATTTTGAAACTTACTTGCCATTTATGCTCCTTTGTTCTGCCAATGCTCTAGTACTTCCCCTACCGTATGGAAAGAGCCAACCACTAGAATGACATCTTCTTGCCCAGCTTGTGTCAAAGCGGCTTCAAAAGCTAACACGGGTGAGTCATATTGCGCATGGCTTGTCGGTAAATGCTGACTTAACTCTTGTGCGCTGGCTGCGCGAGGTCCAGACAAAGAAGCGGGATACCAGTGGGCAGCGATCGAAGACAACTCTTCCAGCGTGGCTTTGATGTCTTTGTCGTGCAACATTGCGACTACAGTATGGATTTTCTGTCCAGGATATTGTTGAGTAACTCTCTCGACCAAATACTGTGCAGAATGAGGATTATGCGCAACATCGAGTAGAATCGTTGGTTGCTGATGAATAACCTGCATTCTGCCAGGTAGTTGAGCATTCTTCAGGCCATTAACGATATTAACATCACTGAGGTCAAGATTGGCGGTTGCAAGAGCCATTAACGCGGTCGCGGCGTTTTGCAATGGCAAACCTGGTACGGGTAGCGCCTCTAGGTCATAAGAGCCATGTGTCCATTTCCAGGTGTTCTCTGATGTTTGCTGATAATCATATTGAATTTCAACTTGGAACAATTCAGCTCCGATGTCGTCAGCATGTGCGGCTACCGTTGCAGGAGCTTTCGGTTGACCACAAATGGCCGGTTTACCACTGCGGTAAATCCCTGCCTTCTCAAAGCCAATTACATTGATGTCGTCACCAAGCCAATCGACATGGTCGACGGCGAGACTGGTAATCACGGATACGTCGTGCTCAACCACATTAGTGGCATCCAAACGACCACCAAGACCGACTTCAAGCAGCACAATGTCGACCTTTTCAGTTTGGAAAAGACGCAACGCCGCCAAAGTCGCATACTCAAAGAAGCTCAAACTCACTTCACCACGTTGCTTTTCAATAAAGTCAAAAGCTTGAGTATGTTTCTCGTCTGGTAGATCTTGACCATTAACTCGCACACGTTCGTTGTAGCGAATTAAATGGGGAGAGCTATATACACCAACGGAATAACCAGCGTCTAGCAGAATGGCTTCCATCAGGGCACAGGTTGAGCCCTTGCCATTAGTACCGGCAACGGTGATCACAGTTGGAGCAGGTTTAGTAAGGTTGGCAGAATCTGCCACAGTTTGGACACGCTCAAGACCGAGGTCTATCGCAGAGGTATGGATATTTGCTAAATAATCAAGCCACATCGCGAGTGGGGATGTGGCTTGAGGAATTTGGGTTTGACTCATCTAACTTAAACCATAAATAGTGGTGGTTTGTTAGTGTGTTACTTTACCCTTTTTCTTCTACTTCTGGTACATCATAGTTAGCTTCATTTGGCGAATCATTCACAGAAACTACCAAAGGAGACGCTTGATTGGTCATTTTCGCTAACAAGCTACCAATGCGCTGACGCATTTCACGGCGGTCAACGATCATATCAATAGCACCGTGATCTAGTAAAAACTCACTGCGCTGGAAGCCTTCTGGAAGATCTTCACGCACAGTTTGCTCAATAACGCGACGACCAGCAAAACCAATCAACGCTTTCGGCTCACCGATGTTGATATCGCCCAGCATGGCAAGACTTGCCGATACACCACCCATAGTTGGGTCTGTCATCACTGAGATAAACGGTAGGCCTTTGTCAGATAAACGCTCAAGTGCTGCACTCGTTTTTGCCATCTGCATTAAAGACATTAACGCTTCTTGCATACGGGCACCGCCACTTGCAGAGAAACAAACTAGACCACAGTTGTTCTCAATTGCCGCTTCAACTGCTCGAACAAAACGTGCACCAACAACCGAACCCATTGAACCACCCATAAATGAGAACTCAAAGGCACAAGCGACGACAGGCAGACCTAGCAACTCACCTTGCATAACAACCAGCGCGTCTTTCTCGCCACTGCTCTTTTGTGCTGCTGAGATACGGTCTTTGTAGCGTTTTGAATCTTTGAACTTAAGCTTGTCTTTAGGCTCGAGTTCATTGGCGAGCTCGACGCGGTTACCTTCATCTAGGAAAGTTTCCAAACGACGACGCGCTTTCATACGCATGTGGTGGTCACATTTCGGACACACTTCTAGGTTACGCTCTAGTTCAGCGTGATAAAGCACTTGTTCACAAGAAGTACATTTAGTCCATACACCTTCAGGGATAGACGCTTTACGTGAACTTACGATGTTGCTTTTTTCTAAAATCTTTTCAAGCCAACTCATGGAAGACCTTTTCTCTACTACTCCCCCGCAGAGTGCAAGGGATACAAATTCTGAATTTACGCGTGAGGATTAAAGCATATAAAATGCCAGCTGTGGACAAAAAACTGGTTGTACCTATTTTTTGAACCTTTAGCCCATCTCTTAACGAACTGAATATTTGGACAATTTACCACAAATTAGTTCAAGTTATCTGGTAAAAAAAGTGGGCCAATCGGCACTCTTGGCAATTCAAATTCTTGCGGATAATCCACGTCTACAAGATACAAGCCTTCCGCCTTAGCTGTCGCACCGGCGAGCTTTCGATCTTTCGCCTGTAATAGCCACTCTATCCACTCGGGCTTTTGCTCTCCACGGCCAACACAGATCAAACTGCCAGTGATGTTGCGCACCATATGGTGGACAAAGGCATTGGCTTTGATGTCAATAACGACATACTGGTTATGGCGGGTGACGTTAATGTGCATCATATTGCGCCATGGGCTGCGCGACTGACAGTGCGTCGCTCGAAACGAAGTAAAGTCATTCTCTCCCAGCAGATACTGGGCAGCTTGGTGCATTTTTTTCTCGTCAAGCTCACCGTGATAATGGCTAACACCTGACGATAAAATTCCGGGTCTTAGTGCGCTGTTAAAGATGATGTATCGGTATCGGCGAGCCGTAGCACTAAAGCGAGCATGAAAATCTTCAGGGACTTCTTTAGCCCAACGCACGGCAACATCGCTGGGTAGATTGGCATTGGCGCCCATCGTCCATGCGACCATTTTCCGGCTCGCCGTGGTATCAAAATGAACAACCTGGCCTGTGCCATGAACACCAGCATCGGTTCTACCCGCACATTGGACTTCGACAGGATGATTCGCCACAACACTTAGAGCTTTTTCAAGCGCTTCTTGAACGCTTTTTACTTCTTGTTGGCGTTGCCAGCCGTAATACTGAGTACCGTTATACTCAATACCTAAAGCTATTCTCATCAGGGTGTTCTCTTTAAGTGGTCTTACATGGGGCGGGAAGTATATACATTTTCCACTGAAAAAATAAGGGGGCTATTTAGCCCCCTGTATGGTCGTTTTTAACTTCGGTTAATATCGTCTATCAGACGCTTAGCTTCTTGACGAATGTCGTCACTACCATCAACGATAGCTTCTTCAAGGAGTTTTTTTGCTCCCTGAGCATCGTTCATTTCCATGTAGATTTTCGCTAAGTCGAGCTTCCCTGCTGCTTCCGCGTTTGCGTCGATGTCTTCTTGATTGCCAATGTCCCCAATCACATCTGGAAAATCGTTTAACCCGACATCAAGTTTTAACGAATCGTCGATTTCCTGAGCTTCCTCTGCATCAACTTCAGCCATTAACTCATCGATGGTGCGGTATTGATTGTCCTGCGGGTTGAACTCATCAAGATTGTTTTGTTCTTCCCAATTTTCGTCCAAAACTTGGGCCTGCTCTGGCAGGTTTTCTTGTGACCAAATATCTTGCTCTTCTTCAGGGATATCATCACTGATCTGAGCTTGCTGGTCTGCAGAAAGCGTGAAGCCGTTCCAATCTTCACCGCCGACTTCGAGCATAGCTTCAATATCCATTCCAGCGCTATCAGAGGTAGTCGCATCGATTGGATTATCAAACGAAAAGCTGGCGGATTGATTATCATCGGTGTCAGCCAAGAGTTCATCAAACGCTTGCTCGTCAAATTCTTGCTCAGCGAGCCCCTCCTCTCCTGCGGATTCACGGCTCAGCTCAGTGTCACCAGGTGATGCGTCGTGGCTAACATCTTCCGACACCTCAGCGAATGGATCCGCAACATCTTCTAATTCAGGTAACTCAAGGTCATCCAGATTAAAGTTTGTTGTCGAGTCCTGCTCAGTCAAATCTTCTAAGTTTGGCTCTGCAAACATATCCGCTAATGCGTCTTGCTCGCTGTACTCTGGAAGCTCTAGGTCATCCAGTTCGAGCGATTCACCTGCAGGCTCAGCACTTGGTTCAACCGCTTCTTGCGCTGCTAACTCCGGCTCAGACGTCATATCGGCCAGTGCATCTTCTTCGCTGTACTCTGGAAGCTCTAGGTCATCCAGTTCAAACGAGTCATCTGCAGGCTCAGCACTTGGTTCAACCGCTTCTTGCGCTGCTAACTCCGGCTCAGCCGCCATATCGGCCAGCGCATCTTCTTCGCTGTATTCTGGAAGCTCTAGGTCATCCAGTTCAAACGATTCATCTGTAGGCTCAGCGCTTGGTTCAACCACTTCTTGCGTTGCTAACTCTGGCTCAGCGGCCATATCGGCCAGTGCATCCTCTTCGCTGTACTCTGGAAGCTCTAGGTCATCCAGTTCAAACGATTCATCTGCAGGCTCAGCACTTGGTTCAACCGCTTCTTGCGCTGCTAACTCCGGTTCAGCCGCCATATCCGCTAGTGCATCTTCTTCGCTGTACTCTGGAAGCTCTAGGTCATCCAGTTCAAGCGATTCATCTGCAGGTTCAACACTTGGTTCAACCGCTTCTTGCGTTGCTAACTCCGGCTCAGCGGCCATATCTGCTAACGTATCTTGCTCAGTCGATTCTTCAATTTTCGGCTCTTGGTCGAGAGACGCCAATGAGTCTTCTTGCTCTGAGACACTACTTGGTTCATCTATCAACCAGTCGTCGTCTTGAGGGGTACCAAACTCATTTGGGATCGCCTCAGGCATCGGTGCGGCATTTTGCTCTGGAGTCTC
>NZ_AEVT01000109.1 GCF_000189275.1 Vibrio sinaloensis DSM 21326
CGCCAGTTCCGCGCGTTGTCCGGAAAGCGTCAGAAAACTGATTTGGCTATCGCGCAGATCGAAATGATCGAACTGCCGCAGGAAAAGATCGCTTAAACGGCTGGTTTCGATGCCTTCGCCGTCGCTGCTTTGAAGAGGCGTGTTGGTGCGGAAATTGAGTTGCCAGAAGGTCAGGTCGCGAAACTGCCAGCGCATATACAACAGGCTTTGCCAGACGTCCAGCGCCAACGTAACGCGTTTTATCGACAGCTCGCCGCCATCTTTCAGGGCGGCATGAATATTATGCGCTTCCAGCGTAGGGCCAAAATTTTGCCAGCTTGCGGAGAGTTGGCTAGCGGCCACCGGCACGCCGGTCACAGACTCAATTTTATTCAGGATAGCTGGACGCCAGGCGTCAAGATGAGGCAACGCCAGGCGCAACCCGCTAACCAGCAGCGCTGCAATGACGATGAGCGCGGCTCCAGTGAGCAATAAAATCCC
>NZ_AEVT01000108.1 GCF_000189275.1 Vibrio sinaloensis DSM 21326
TTATATCGGTCTGGTTATGACTTCGCACCAACCACTTTAAACTCAGGGTTTACTGCCGTCAGTTTACGTACCAAGAAGTTGAGCAGTACTCCATACATAGGAACAAACAAACCTAAACTGATCACCAGCTTAAAGCCGTAATCCACCAGTGCAATCTCAGTCCAATGTTCCGCCATAAATGGGTCTGGGCTTTGGTAGAAGGCAATCGCAAAAAACGCGATGGTGTCTAATGCATTACCAAATAGCGTCGAGCACGTTGGGGCCACCCACCATTGCTTCATCTGGCGCAGGCGATTAAACACATGCACATCGAGAATCTGTCCGAGCAAATACGCCATGAAACTTGCAATCGCGATACGGGCAACAAATAAGTTGAACTCTCCTAGCTGACCAAAGCCTTGGAATGCCCCTTCGTAGAACAGAACCGACAGCCCGTAAGAGACCGCAAGTGCGGGGAGCATAACTAAGAAAATAATTCGGCGAGCTAATTGCGCACCAAAAATACGAACGGTCAGATCAGTCGCCAGAAAGATGAAGGGAAACGTAAATGCACCCCACGTAGTGTGGAAGCCAAAAACAGTAAATGGCAGCTGAACCAAGTAGTTGCTCGACGCAATGATGATCAGATGGAAAAGGACTAAAAGAAAAAGGGCTTTGCGCTGCTGCGCAGGGGTAAAGTTACTCATGCGATACCTTTTTAGTTTGGTTTGGGGGTGAGGGAACCCAAATCGACGCTTTCCAAACCAAAGGAAATCGTCATACCAACAATGTTAAATACAATTCGTAGCGATATCTGATGTCCGATATCGCGGCGGGCGATTATACATTAACCAGTTGACGCCGCAAGTGACAGTTTCTACGCAATCGTTGGCGTATAAAAATGGTCTCAAAAACCTTTATTAAACAGTGACGCTAAAAAGTCGAGCTCTTGTTGAGAGTCATCAATCGACAAGGCTTCTAGCCAGACACTTTCACTGTAATGCTCCGATTTCAAAAATAGTTGGCAACCTTCAAAATCAATCAACCACGAGTGAATGTCGGCATCCCACTGCTTTTCGATCACAGAGGCCGAGAGCAATTTGACCAGTTTATCCGCTAGCTGAGGGAAGCTATCGAAATCAAATCGCGGCGCGCGAATGATAATCCGACCTTCGTCGGCATGGTATTCCGCTAAACCAAATTCCGTTTGTGTATCAACCATGATGGGTTAAATGCTCCTGAATCAAATCTAAGAAAGGATCGGCGTATTTCTCAAGCTTACGCTGACCGACGCCGTTAACTGCCAACATTTCACCGTAAGAGGTCGGGAGTATCTCTGCCATGTCAATCAAAGTAGCATCACTGAATACGACATAAGGTGGCAAACCATCTTCATCGGCAATTGCTTTACGTAACTTACGCAATTTAGCGAACAGCTTCTTATCGTAATTCTTACTCGACAGTTTATCGGATTTAGCCGCTCGCGCTGCGGTATCAAGACGTGGAACCGCAAGCTCTAAGGTCATTTCCCCACGCAGTAAGGGCCTCGCTTCTTCTGTCAGTTGCAAGGTCGAGTTGCGGGTGATGTTTTGGAACAACAGACCTTTGTGAATCAACTGACGAAAAACACTTACCCAGTAATCGTGGCTATTTTCACGCCCGATGCCGTAGGTCGACAATTTATCGTGGCCGTTTTCACGCACCCGAATATTCTGCATACCTCGAAGGACTTCCACCACATAGCCCATACCAAAGCTTTGGTTAACACGATACACACATGAGAGTGCTTTTTGCGCTTGTTCTGTGGCGTCAAAGTGCTTGGGTGGGTCAAGGCAAATATCGCAGTTGCCACACGGCTGTTCGCGATACTCGCCAAAGTAATTGAGCAAAACCTGTCGACGGCAAGTTTGCGCTTCGGCAAAAGCACTCATTGCATTAAGTTTATGTGCTTCGACTTGTTTTTGCGGCCCTTCGTCTTTTTCATCCAACATACGGCGCAACCAACTGATATCAGCGGGGTCGTAAAGCATCATCGCTTCCGCGGGTAAACCATCTCGCCCAGCACGGCCTGTCTCTTGGTAGTAAGATTCGATGTTACGCGGAATATCAAAGTGAACCACAAAGCGGACGTTCGGTTTATTGATGCCCATGCCAAAGGCAACGGTCGCCACCACTATCTGAATATCATCTCGTTGAAACGCTTCCTGCACGTAGGCACGTTCGTCTGCGTCTAACCCCGCGTGGTAACTGGCGGCTCGTAAACCGTTATTGCACAGTTTCTCCGTCACCATTTCTACTTTCTTACGACTACCACAGTAAATGATGCCGCACTGGCCTCGCTGTCCCTCAAGAAAACGAACCACTTGTGAAATCGGTTTGTGTTTTTCGATTAAGGTATAGCGAATATTCGGTCGGTCAAAACTGCCTAAATAGCTGTGCGGATCTTGCAGCTGCAGGCGCTGCATAATGTCTTTACGAGTCGCATCATCAGCGGTTGCCGTCAGCGCCATCACAGGCACATGAGGAAAGTACTGCTTAAGCTGACCCAACGAAGCATATTCTGGCCTAAAATCATGCCCCCATTGAGAAATACAGTGCGCTTCATCCACGGCAATCATTGATAGGGGTAACTGCTCTAGGCGCTCGATAAAATCGCGCATCAAGACTCGTTCAGGAGAAACGTAAATCAGCTTAATTGCACCCGAGTTCATGCGATTGTAAACCGAAATAAGCTCGTCTCTTGGCATGGTTGAGTTAACGCACTCCGCCGCCACGCCGTTGGCTTTTAGTTGGTCTACTTGATCTTTCATCAAAGAAATCAGTGGTGAGATAACTAAGGTCAGGCCGTTTCTTACTAAAGCTGGGATCTGGTAGCAGAGCGATTTACCTCCACCAGTAGGCATGATGACCAAACTGTCCTGCCCACGCACAGCAGACTCGATCACCTCTTGCTGACCATCTCGAAACTCTTGGTAACCAAACACCTCCTGCAAAACGCTTTGCGGAGTATGGGTAGGTTCGGTTGATTCAGCGAGCAAGGTGGCAGTCATTAAAATCTCAATAGGATAGTCGATGCGAAAACGCGAAGCGCACATTGTAATTGGGAATCATGGTGAATAAAACTGCAAATTACTAGGTGATTAAACGACTCATTCGTATACTGGATGTTTCAATTTGTAAACCAAGTGTGAGAGTTGTCAGATGACACCAGAAGAACAACAACGCGCGCGGCAAGGCATACTGCTCGCGATCGGTGCGTATACCATGTGGGGCATTGCGCCTATTTACTTCAAAACCATTAGTGAAGTTTCGCCACTCGAAATCCTTAGCCACCGAGTTGTTTGGTCTTTTGTCTTGCTAGCCTTCTTGCTCCACTTAGGTCGACGCTGGCGCGGTGTGCGTGATGTCATCAAATCGAAAAAGAAAATGGGCTTTCTCCTGTCGACTTCGATATTGGTCGGGGCGAACTGGTTGATTTTCATCTGGGCAGTCAACGCCAACCATATGCTCGATGCCAGTTTGGGTTACTACATCAACCCATTGATAAATGTCGTCCTCGGTATGCTGTTTTTGGGCGAAAGGTTGCGCAAATTACAATGGTTTGCAGTGGCGCTTGCAGCGTGTGGTGTGCTGGTTCAGTTGATCGCGTTTGGCTCCGTACCTGTCGTCGCCATCGCTCTGGCGTTAAGCTTTGGCTTCTATGGCCTGCTACGCAAAAAAGTCAGTTTGGAAGCGCAAACAGGTTTGTTTATTGAAACCCTGATTATGCTGCCTGCGGCCGCCGTCTACCTGTTGTGGATAGCCGATAGTTCGACGTCGAACTTGATGGTGAACCCGATGACGCTCAATCTGCTGTTGATTGCAGCGGGTATTGTGACGACTTTGCCCTTGCTCTGTTTCACGGGGGCAGCCACTCGCTTGAAGCTCTCAACACTGGGTTTCTTTCAGTACATCGGCCCAAGTTTAATGTTCTTATTGGCGGTCTTGGTTTATGGCGAAGCGTTCACCTCAGACAAAGCGATAACGTTCGCTTTTATTTGGGGCGCCCTTCTGGTCTTCAGTTTTGACGGTCTCAAAACCAACCGACAAAGCCGGAAAGCCGTCAGCGCTAAGTGATCGTTTTTTACAAGACAAGTTAAACCCCACACGCTAAGCTTGGTGAAAGATTCACCAAGCTTTTTTGTTTTATGGATAAGGTTCAATACCAAACTACGCCAAATAAAGAGATAAACCTGATTGATGCAAACTATCAAAAGTTTGCTTTTCAGCGTCATTACCATCTCGATTTTCATATTGGCCTTATCACCGATGGCGAGCAAAAGTTCCACTATCAGGGCCAGTCCTACCGTGCTGGGCGTGGACAAATGGTCGTCATGCCACCTGATGAACTGCACGATGGTCAGTCCTTGCTCGACTCTGGCTATCAAGTCAAAGTGTTTTCCATTGATCCTTACTGGCTAAGTGATCTTGCCGATCTAAAACGATCTTCAGACATCATCAGCTTTGACCAGTTAATCATCGAAGACCCACGAGTATTTGCTCCTTTAACTCAGCTTCATCAATCGCTTACGGATTCCTCATTAAGCCAGCTCGCAAAAGACTGCTTACCTTATGAAGGCTTCGGCTACCTGTTCCAACGTTACGGAGCTCTGGAGCAGAGAACAGCGATTCCTCTGGGCAATCAATCTATCGCTACATTGAAAGAGTACTTAGTTGAGCACCTCGATCAGCCCGTCAAGCTTGAGCAACTGTCGCAACTCTGTCAGTTGAGCCCAACCCAGTTTCAACGACACTTCAAGGCCAAAGTGGGGCTCACGCCTTATGCTTGGCTCAGCCGGTTAAGGCTAGAACATGGCATGAAATTACTTAAGTCAGGCTTGCCAGGTACAGAGGTCGCTCAGCAGGTTGGATTTTACGATCAAGCCCATTTCAGCAAAGCTTTCAAAGCCACCTATGGGGTCTCGCCTTCACACATCAGCAAGTGCCAATAATTTACAATCCATCGCGCACGGGCTTTGGCACACTAAGCCACATCATCAATTAAGAGATACAACCATGAACGAGTTCACCGTACTCGCAACTTTAGCCACTGTGCACTTTATCGCTTTAATGAGCCCGGGGCCGGACTTTGCCCTAGTGGTACAGAACGCCACTCGCTATGGCCGTCAAACTGGCTTGTATATCGCCCTAGGTTTGTCCTGCGGAATTTTGCTGCATGCTATTTTGAGCTTAACTGGGGTCAGCTATCTTGTTCACCAACAACCGATCCTGTTCTCTGTACTTCAGGTCATGGGTGGAAGTTATTTACTCTATTTAGGTATTGGGGCACTGCAAGCTTGCTGGGGCTCACTACGTCATGCATCGACCGATGCGGTGGCCAAACACGACAAAAGTGTCTTATTAGCCAACAAGCGCCAAGCTTTCTCGCGTGGATTCGCAACCAACATATTGAACCCTAAGGCGCTGGTTTTCTTTGTCAGTTTAATGTCTTCTCTTGTGCCAGCCAGCATGTCACTGTCTGGCAAAGGGGCGGCTCTGCTGATACTTTGGAGCTTATCTTTAATTTGGTTTTCCTTCCTTGCCTGGGCGCTTTCCACTCAGCGTATGCAGCAAAAATTACGCGCTGTGAGCCTCTACATTGACGTGCTATGTGGTCTAATGTTTTCTCTGATTGGCGTGGGGATTTTGTGGCAGTCGATCTCTTCTTTGATTGCCTGAGTGTTTAAATTTTGCGTCAGAGTTACATTTTGATAACAAATAAGTAGACGGCATTTCATCACGCTGCCAACCTTGTTGCACTAATAACAACAAAGGAATAGCAAGATGCCGTTGAAAACCGCACTACTTAGCGCTTCTGTCTTACTGACGTCAAATATCGTTTTTGCCAACCAAGCCGCTGATTCTGTTGCTCCAGAACACAGCAGTGGCATTGAAGAGAAACAGTTGGTTAAAGCCAAAGATTGGATGATCACCGCAGCCAACCCTCTCGCGACCCAAGCAGGTGCAGATATCTTGGCGCAGGGTGGAAGCGCTATCGATGCCATGGTCACCACCCAACTCATGCTTGGCTTAGTTGAGCCGCAATCTTCAGGTATTGGCGGCGGCGCATTTTTGGTTTACTGGGATGCAAAAAAGCAGCAGTTAACCAGTTTTGATGGCCGTGAAACCGCCCCACTGAATGCCACTCCCCGCCTATTCCAAAATGAACAAGGTGAACCTCTTAAGTTTTATGACGCTGTCGTCGGAGGCCGCTCTGTCGGAACCCCAGGCACCGTCAAGCTGCTGTGGGAAACCCATCAGAAGTACGGCAAGTTAGCCTGGTCTAAACTGATCGAACCCGTGGTAAAAGTGGCAGAACAAGGCTTTGAAATTAGCCCGCGCCTAGCGACGATGATCGAGAAAGATGCAGAGCGATTAAGCCGCTTTACAGCCACCAAACAGTACTTCTTCAATTCAGATGGTACACCTAAGGTAGCCGGTACACTCCTCAAAAACCCTCAATACGCGCAGACACTCACGCTTATCTCCAAACAAGGAGCCGATGCATTTTATCAAGGCGATGTCGCCGCTGACATTATCCGAACCGTGCAATCCGCGCCAGGTAATCCAGGCGTTCTCGCACAGCAAGATTTCGACCAATACCAAATTAAACAACGCCCTGCCGTATGTTCCGCTTATCAGAGCTATCAGATCTGTGGCATGGGGCCTCCTAGCTCTGGGGCATTAACCGTCGGTCAGATTCTGGCAATGACTGAATCATTCGACCTGCAGCAATGGGGGGCTAATGACCCTCGTTCTTGGCAAGTGATCGCCGATGCTTCTCGCCTCGCCTTTGCCGATCGCGGCATGTATATGGCCGATGAAGATTATGTGCCAATGCCAACTCAAGGACTTATCGATCGAGAATATCTCAAGCAGCGTGCCGCTCTAATACAGCCCGGTAAGGCACTAAAGACGGTCAGCGCGGGCACACCACCTTGGAACTACGCGCAGCATCAAAGTGAAGACCAATCCATCGAGCTACCCTCGACCAGCCATTTCAACATTGTTGATAAGCAAGGTAACGTAGTCTCGATGACCACAACCATAGAAAACGCATTTGGCTCTCGTTTAATGGTGCGCGGCTTCCTCCTGAACAATGAATTGACCGATTTCTCCTTCAAAACTCATCATCAAGGCCGACCCATTGCCAATCGCTTAGAGCCAGGCAAGCGCCCAAGATCCTCGATGGCTCCGACAATAGTTATGCACAATAACCAACCTTACCTTGCAATAGGGTCTCCAGGTGGCAGCCGCATCATAGGGTATGTTTCTCAAGCCATTATCGCGCACCTTCAGTGGGACATGGATATTCAACAAGCCATTAATCAGCCTCACCTATTGAATCGTTTTGGCACTCTGGATGTAGAAGCAGGAACACAAGCGGAATCTTTCGCTCCTGAACTTGAAAAAATGGGTTTCAAAGTGAACGTGCGTGACTTGAATTCTGGATTGCATGCAATTTTATTCACTAAAGATGGACTAGAAGGTGCTGCAGATCCTCGTCGTGAAGGGCGTGCGATAGGCCAATAACATCGATCGTCCCACTTGCTTGTGCGAGATCTCTCACAAGCAAGTGAGCCAAAATAGCTTTTTCGCTAAGAGTACTATCATTAACTATCAGTAAGTGATTGATCTAAAATAACTTGTACATTTTTAGTCCAATTTATTGAATAAGAAATCGTTTTCGCGGTGTTGCTGAAAAGCCCTACTCAAGTAATATGAACCTTGTCGGAAGGATGCTGACACGGAACAGGAAATTACCACGGATTAGGTAATCTTCAGGAAGAAGATACGGTTGCTTAGGATGAGTAATCGGCAAGGAAAGCAAATTGGACATTGAACGGACGCAATAGTAACTAGGATGGTTGCTACTAAGGATGGGAAATGGACACCTCTGGACGAGGCAAGGACTGATCATCAGGATGATGAAGGGACACCGCTCAGGGAACAAGTGATGTGAGCTAACGAGGATTGTTAGTGGACCAGGATAGGGTCAAGGACACCGCTAGGATGGCGAGAAAAGGACTAAGCTGAAGGACGTCAGCATACTATCAAGGATTCGATGCATGGAGCACTTTTAGTAGCCGGATTGCTGCGAGTAAGACTATAACCCCGACGGGCTTGCGCCCTCGGGGTTTTTCTTTATCTGTTCTCTTCATATTTGAACTTTAGACTGCGTTGTCTGCTTTCACTCGCCCCATCACGTAGGTTCCTTATGCTCAGGGGCTTCGTTCAATTGTCGCTTTGTCTACAAGTCGAATACTGTTGAAAAATTAAACTTAGCGGTTATAACGTTTCTAGTTTGGCATAAGCCGTCACTAGCCACTTAATCCCTTCGCCATTAAAGGCCACTTGCACACGGCTTTGTGGGCCGCTGCCTTCAAAGTTAATAATGGTCCCTTCACCAAACTTAGGGTGCATCACTCGCGAGCCTAGGCTAAAGCCGGTTTCGTTAAAGTTTTCTTTAACCACCGTTTGGCTAAATCGTCCTGAGCTGGCTGGGCGGCTGACTTGCGCCTTCATCCGTACTTCATCCAAGCAGGTTTCAGGCAGTTCGCGAATAAATCGCGATGGCTTGTGGTATTTATCTTGGCCATACAAGCGACGCATTTCTGCGTAGGTAATGTAGAGCTTTTCCATTGCTCGGGTCATACCGACATAACAAAGGCGTCGTTCTTCTTCTAAACGTCCAGCTTCTTCCGCAGACATCTGGCTAGGGAACATGCCCTCTTCTACCCCGACCATAAAGACAAGCGGGAACTCCAGACCTTTCGCACTGTGCAGCGTCATCAGTTGCACGGCATCTTCAAATTCATCAGCCTGACCTTCACCTGCTTCCAGAGCAGCGTGAGTCAAAAACGCCGTAAGCAAGGTCATTTCTTCGGCTTCTTCTGGCTTTTCGAATTGGCGCGTTGCTGTGACCAATTCTTCCAAGTTTTCGATTCTTGCTTTGGATTTTTCGCCTTTTTCTTGCTCATACATAGCAAACAGACCCGAATATTTGATCACATGGTCGGTTTGCTCATGCAACGCCATTTCGCAAGTGTCGTCTTCAAGAGCGTTGATCAGTTCAACAAATCGACTTAACGCACCTGCTGCTCGACCTGCGAGTACTTTATCGTCTAGCAGACGAATACTGGCTTCCCACATGGTACTGCCCTGATCACGCGCAGCAAATCGAATGGTTTCTAAAGTCTTATCGCCTAAGCCTCGAGTCGGAGTGTTCACGACACGCTCAAACGCGGCATCATCATTACGATTGGCCATTAAGCGTAAATAACTCAGCGCATCTTTGATTTCTTGGCGCTCGAAGAATCGCATACCGCCATAAATTCGATACGGAAGACTGGCTTGTATCAAGGCTTCTTCTAATACACGTGACTGGGCATTATTTCGATACAGCATTGCAGCATCGTTCAAGGCTCCGCCTTTATCTTGCCACTCTTTGATCTTATTAACGGCAAAGCGCGCTTCATCTAACTCGTTATAAGCGGAGTAGACAGAGATAGGCTCACCTTCTGCGCCCTCAGTCCACAACTCTTTGCCCATTCGCTCGGTATTATTCGCAATCAGAGCGTTCGACGCTTCAAGAATGGTCTTGGTCGAACGATAGTTCTGTTCAAGACGAATGGTATTAACGCTTGGAAATTCGAGGGTAAACTTCTCGATGTTTTCAATCTTCGCTCCGCGCCAACCATAAATCGATTGGTCATCGTCACCAACGATCATCACGTGGGCGTCAGGCCCCGCCATCATGCGCAGCCAAGCGTATTGGATGTTATTGGTATCTTGGAACTCATCGACCAAAATGTGCTTAAATCGAGCTTGATAATGCTCGCGAATATGCTTTTTATCGCGCAATAGCTCATGGGCACGAAGCAAGATTTCAGCAAAATCAACCAAGCCCGCTCTATCACATGCTTCTTGGTAGGCGGTATAAAGCTGCAAGTAGGTTTTGGTGATCGGGTCATGGAAAGCATCAATATGATTCGGACGCAGGCCTTCATCTTTTTTGCCATTGATCCACCAAGCAACTTGCTTCGCCGGCCACTGCTTTTCATCGAGGTTTTGCGCTTTAATCAATCGACGCAACAAACGAACCTGGTCGTCGGTGTCAATGATCTGGAAGTCTTCCGGTAGCTTAGCATCTAGATAGTGAGCACGAAGAATACGGTGACAAATGCCATGGAAGGTACCATTCCACATGCCTGATGCACTGCCCATCATCAGCTCTTCAATGCGGCCTCGCATTTCAGCCGCGGCTTTATTGGTAAAGGTCACCGACATGATCGAGAAAGGTGAAGCTTGCTCCACAGACATCAGCCAAGCGATGCGATGGACCAATACGCGAGTTTTACCACTCCCTGCTCCGGCAAGAACAAGTAAGTTTTCAAGAGGGGCGGCAACGGCTTCACGCTGCTTGTCATTTAGACCATCAAGAAGTAATGAAGGATCCATTCTAGGCTCAGCTACTGGTTATCTATACATGAAAAATGATTATAACCTAAACACCCTATCCATTTCAGAACAAAAACTAGAAATTTTTCCGTTCAATTACTCCATTAAAATCAGCACTTTAAATAACCAAAACAAATAAAACCTTATTTTTATATAAATTATCTGAAAGTTTTTTTGGCCGCTTTTCTATCCTTTTATTTAAGCAAGTTGATGAAATAGCTAATGATTCACTTGCCCACATAAGTAAAGGAAATAAAGTCTGAGGAAATTAAGATGAAAAAATCAAATCTTGCTGTTACTGCTGCTGTTACTGGTCTAATCGCTCTAGGTGGCACCATGCTAACTGCTGCACCGGCTGTCGCAGCTGAAAAAGAAAAATGCTACGGCGTAGCAAAAGCAGGCAAAAATGACTGTGCAACTAAAACAAGTTCTTGTGCTGGTACAGCAAAAGAAGACAACCAATCAGATGCATTTGTTGTGGTTCCTAAAGGACTTTGTGGCAAGTTGTCTGGCGGTAGCACTCAGTCTTCATAATTCTTCTCTGCTGTCCATAAGATGAACGGCCCAGGCTCAACAGGCCGTTCATCTCCATTCACTCGCAAAGGACTCGCCCGTGAAAAACGATAATTATCATCAACACATCGGTGTAGGGTTGCGAACGCCTCATTTGGATTTTTTTACCCAACATCAGCCTGCGCTCTCTTGGTTAGAAATCCACAGCGAAAACTATTTTCAGCCCCACTCTGCTGCTCGCCAGCAATTGCGTTGCATTGCGCAAGACTATCAAATCAGCTGTCACGGTATTGGTTTATCTCTTGGCAGTGTTGAACGTGTTAATCAAACACATTTAAAACAACTCAAAAACCTGATTGATGAAATTAACCCTTTCTTGGTCTCCGATCATTTGAGTTGGAGTGAAAATGGCGGGCACTACTTTAATGACTTGCTGCCTCTTCCGTATACCGAAGAAGCGTTGGCGGTATTTTGTCGCAATGTAAGCGAAGTACAAGATTACCTGCAACGCCCTATGCTGATCGAGAATCCATCCAGCTATGTAAAGTTTGACCACTCGACCATTACCGAATGGGAATTTCTAGCAGAAGTTCAGCGCCGAACAGATTGTCGCTTATTGCTCGATCTCAACAACGTTCACGTCTCTGCGTTCAATCATGGCTTCGACACACAAACGTACTTAGATGCGATCCCTGCTCAATTTGTCGATGAGATTCACTTGGCAGGTTTTACTGTAAAGCAGTTAGACAAAGGTGAAATCTGGATTGATACCCACAGTCAACCCGTCAGTGATGAGGTGTGGGCCTTATATGAACAGTGGTTGGCAAAACATGGCACTCGCCACACTTTAATCGAATGGGATTTGGACATTCCCGCCCCCGAAGTGTTGCTCGCGGAGGCAAGTAAAGCTCACCAACGCCTTATCAATCATTCGAAAGACATTGAGCAAAAGGTGGCGTCATGACTGTTTCTCTGTCCGATCTGCAAAGCCAATTTGCCAAAGCCTTACATTATCAAGCATCAGGGGAAGAGTGCCATATTCTCAGTGATGTGTTTAGTGCAGATGAACGAATGCAGATCTACCGCAATAACTTCATCATGAGTTTAAGTGAAGTATTAGAGGCAACCTACCCTATGGTGTACGCCTTGGTTGGCGAGGAATGCTTTTCTCAGCTAGCAAGACAGCATGTGCTGAAGCGTCCTCTTAAAGCGGGTGATGTGACCTATTACGGCGAATACTTTTCAGACACGATTGAACAGTTTCCAGCGGTCGTGGAAGCCGCACCTTATGCTGCAGAAGTGGCACGCTTTGAATGGCATATCGATATGGCACAGCAGCAGCAAGGATGCGTATCAGTGCAAACCAGTTTGCTGCCACTGGCGAAGATTGCTCAAGTCGACCCAGAGCAACAAAGCGCTATCCATCTGCATCTGCTCCCCGGAGTTATTCCATTCCACTCGAATTACGCGGTGTTTGCGCTGCAAAAGGCAATTGAAACCAACCAATTTGATCAACTCGACTTATCACAAGCCGAGTATGGTGTGATTTGTTGCACTGCTCAAGGCACAACTTGGACTCAGAGCATAGATTCTGGGCCGTTTGAATTATTACAGCACCTTCATTCTGGAAGTACATTAGGCGAGATCCCTGCCGAGTACCTCCAACATCTAAACCAACTTGTTGAAAGCAACTTAGTTGCTGGATTTACGCTCGCGCATTAAGGGGAAAGCTATGTCGGAATCAGTCAAAAATATACTCAATAGCTATGACAATTTGGTCGAAAAAGCGCAAGCCATATTCGTTCCTTTATTATTGTTGTTCTGTCGCCTTTGGGTGGCTTGGGTCTTTTTTAATTCGGGATTAACCAAGATCTCCACATGGGACAGTACGCTATTTTTATTTGAGTATGAATATCAAGTACCCCTGTTGCCTTGGCAACTCGCCGCCTACATGGGCACGGCTGCAGAGCTGATCCTACCGCTCTTTGTCGCCTTAGGATTACTGACACGACCGATGGCTGCAATATTGTTTGTATTCAATATTATTGCGGTGGTGTCTTACCCTGTGTTGTGGGAACAAGGCTTCTTTGACCACCAATTGTGGGGATTAATGATCCTGATCGTTGTCGTCTGGGGACCAGGACCATTTTCTGTGGATAAAGTACTGCGAAATAAAGTCGCGGGTTAATCTTCCGAACTTAGGTCATCTTTAACTGAGTTGACCGCATCGCGCGAGGCATGACCAATCGCTTTGGTAGTGTCTCGAGCAGCATGACCAATCGCTGTAGTGGCGTCTTTTGTTGCGTGACCAATATCACTTCCTGCTTGTTTTAGCTCAGCACAACCCGAAATCGTAAACAACATCATTCCGGTTAGTACCATCGATTTAGTCAGTGTCTGCATATTACCTCCTTGCCTACTAAGCGTTTTATCATAACAGAAAAAAAGCCCCTGACTCATCAGAGTCAGGGGCTGTATTAGTTGTTGGACGAGTATCGTGTTTAAGCGCTGATACCCGAGTGACGCAGTAGAGCATCAATCTGTGGCTCGCGCCCTCGGAAACGCTTGAAAAGTTCCATCGGCTCTTCGCTCCCCCCCCATCTCAAGAATATGGTTCAGGAAGCTTTTACCAGTCTCGGTATTAAAGATGCCGTCTTCTTCAAAGCGTGAGAAGGCGTCTGAGGATAAAACTTCTGCCCATAGGTAGCTGTAGTAACCGGCGCTGTAGCCACCAGCAAAAATATGACTGAAGCTGTGCGAGAAACGGTTCCACTCCAAACTTGGTAGTACCGCAACTTTACCTTTGACTTCAGCTAAGGTTTCCAACACACGCGGGCCAACTTCTGGGTCAAACTCAGTGTGAAGGGTGAAATCGAATAAACCAAACTCTAGCTGGCGTAGAATGAACATCGCCGATTGGAAGTTCTTCGCCGCAAGCATCTTATCAAGCATCTCTTTTGGCAGTGGCTCGCCGGTTTCAAAGTGACCAGAGATAAATGCCAGCGCTTCTTCTTCCCAACACCAGTTTTCCAAGAATTGGCTTGGTAACTCGACCGCATCCCATGGCACGCCGTTAATGCCAGAGACCGCGCCTGTTTCAACTTGAGTCAGCATATGGTGAATACCGTGGCCAAACTCGTGGAACAAAGTGACCACTTCATCATGAGTAAATAGCGCTGGCTTATCACCCACAGGGCGGTTGAAGTTACACGTCAAGTACGCCACCGGAGTTTGCAACTCACCCGATAGTGTGACACGACGACCACGACAATCATCCATCCAAGCACCGCCACGTTTGTGTTCACGTGCGTACAAATCAAGATAGAAGCTACCACGCAAAGTGTTGTCACCATCAAAGATATCGAAAAAGCGCACAGACTCATGCCAAGTATCCACGCCCTCACGCTCTTGTACCGTCATACCAAAGACACGCTTAAGCACTTCAAATAGGCCGCTGACCGCTTTTTGCTCTGGGAAGTAAGGGCGCAGCTCTTCATCAGAAATTTGGAATAGATGCTGTTTTTGTTTCTCGCTGTAGTAAGCGATATCCCACAAGAACAACTCTTCAACACCGAACTCGCTATTAGCAAACTGACGAAGCTCTTCAACTTCTCGCTCACCTTGAGGTTTCGCTTTCGTCGCTAAGTCATTCAAAAAGCCCAACACTTGTGCGGAAGACTCGGCCATCTTGGTGGCTAACGACTTTTCACTGTAGGTGTTAAAGCCTAGCATGCGCGCGACTTCGTGACGCAACTTAAGCTGCTCATTGATGATTTCGCTATTGTCCCACTCGCCCGCTTTCGGACCGCGATCAGAGGCGCGAGTCACGTACGCTTCGTACAGCTCTTTGCGCAGCTCTTGGTTATCACAATAGGTCATCACTGGCAGATAAGACGGGATATCCAGTGTCAGCAAGTAGCCATCTAGCTCTTTTGCTTCTGCGGCTGCTTTCGCTGCAGCAAGCGCCGATTCCGGCATACCTGCCAACTCTTTCTCGTCTGCTACGTGCTTGGCCCAGCCCATAGTGGCATCAAGAACATTGTTGGAGAATTTAGAACTCAGCTCTGACATGCGTTTGCTGATTTCACCGTAGCGATGCTGCTCATCCGCAGGTAAACCAATACCAGACAGCTCAAAGTCACGCAGTGAATCTGTGATGGTTTTCTTTTGCGCTTGCGTTAACGCTTGATAAGACGCATCGGCTTTGATCGCTTTGTAAGCTTCAAATAACCCTTTGTGCTGACCAACCCAAGTCCCATACTCAGACAACAATGGTAGGCAACTTTCATATGCTTCACGTAACTCGTCACTGTTCACCACCGAGTTCATATGGCTCACTGGTGACCAAATACGGCTTAAACGATCGTCCACTTCCTCAATCGGTGCCACCACATTATCCCAGCTTGGGGTCGTATTATCTTGCAGCACTTGATCAATCTTAGCGCGGCATTCTGCGATAACTTGCTCAACAGCAGGCTTAACGTGCTCTGGTTTAATCTGTGAAAACGGTGGAAGATCCGTAAAAGTCAGTAGAGGGTTAGACATAAAGCATTCCTTTTGATTCAAAGATGGCGTCTCGCGGCACCTTTTTTAATTCTGTGACGTCTTAATTTGTAATTCTCAGATAGTAAATATAGGTAGGTTCAGCAATTTTCAATAGTAACGTATACTAACTACCATCATTCATCATGCTCTTTGCACCTATTCTGAGAGAAATATTTTGTTAAGTTACCGTCACAGCTTTCACGCTGGCAACCACGCCGACGTTATTAAGCATATTGTTCAAAGCCTTATCCTGGATGCTTTGAAACAAAAAGATAAGCCGTTTGTCTACCATGACACTCATTCTGGTGTCGGCCGCTACGATTTGACCCACGAATGGTCGGAAAAAACGGGCGAATACAAGCAAGGTATTGAACGCGTTTGGCAACAAGACACCATTCCACAAGCAATTCAAAGCTACTTAGAATCAATCAAGGTGCTAAACAATGGGGATGCATTGCGCTACTACCCAGGCTCACCGCGAGTGGCACGCGCTCAACTGCGTCAGCAAGATCGCATGGTGCTCACTGAACTGCACCCTGCCGATTACCCACTACTAGAGCAAGAATTCCATCGTGACCGCCAAGTAAAGATCTTCAAAGAAGACGGCTTCAAGCGCTTAAAAGCGAGCTTACCGCCGCAAGAGCGTCGTGGTTTGGTCTTGATTGACCCTCCTTATGAACTGGCCAGAGAGTACCGCGATGTCGTACAAGCGATTTTCCAGAGCCACAAGCGCTGGGCAACAGGCATCTACGCCATTTGGTACCCCGTGGTCAATCGCTATGATATTGAAGACATGATCGAAGGTTTAGCGGGACTCGGCATTCGTAAAATTCTGCAAATTGAACTCGGCGTATCACCGGACACTAACGAGCGCGGGATGACGGCATCTGGCATGATCGTGATTAACCCGCCGTGGAAACTGGAAAGCCAGATGAAAGAGATTCTTCCTTTCTTGAAGGAAGCAATTGCGCCGGCAACCGGTCATTGGAAAGTAGATTGGATTGTTCCTGAATAATCCAGATTCATTAAGCAGAGTACAAATGGCTCTGTTTTATCGCTAAATGTCATAACCACGACCTCTTTTTCTCATTGGGAAATCCCAGTGGGTCGATTTATGATAAGAGACAAAGGACAGCTATGCGTGGCGGATTGAGTTTATATCTCATCGCCCCAATATTGGTGGCATAGCAATCAATAATTCAAAAGCTCGGAGAAAGTAATGGCGACTCATTTTGACTATATCTGTATCGGCGGCGGCAGCGGCGGCATCGCATCAGCAAACCGCGCAGCGATGTACGGTGCTAAAGTTGCACTGATCGAAGCTCAAGATCTTGGCGGTACGTGTGTAAACGTTGGCTGTGTGCCGAAAAAGGTGATGTGGCATGGTGCGCAAGTTGCAGAAGCAATGAACCTATACGCGGAAGACTACGGTTTTGATGTCGATGTGAAAGGCTTTGACTGGAGCAAACTGGTTGAGAGTCGTCAGGCCTACATTGGTCGTATCCACCAATCTTACGATCGTGTTCTAGGCAACAACAAAGTCAACGTGATTAAAGGCTTTGCTAAGTTCGTTGACGAGAAAACGGTTGAAGTTAACGGTGAACACTACACAGCAGATCACATCCTGATCGCAGTAGGTGGTCGCCCTACCATTCCAAACATTCCGGGTGCGGAATACGGCATCGATTCAAACGGCTTCTTTGAGCTTGCTGAGCAACCAAAACGCGTTGCCGTGATTGGTGCAGGTTACATCGCAGTGGAAATCGCAGGCGTTCTGCATGCACTTGGCACAGAAACACACCTGTTCTGCCGTAAAGAATCCCCACTACGTAGCTTTGATCCAATGATCATTGAAACGCTAGTCGAAGTAATGGCAGCGGAAGGCCCAACGCTGCATACCCACTCTGTACCAAAAGAAGTGGTGAAAGAAGCAGATGGCAGCCTAACTCTGCACTTAGAAAACGGTGAAAGCCAAAACGTTGATACTCTAATTTGGGCAATTGGTCGTCACCCAGCAACTGACGCGATCAACCTAGCCTCAACTGGCGTTGCAACCAACGATCGTGGCTACATCAAGGTAGACGAGTACCAAGCAACTAACGTTCCTGGCATCTACTGTGTTGGTGACATCATGGAAGGTGGTATCGAGCTAACTCCTGTTGCGGTTAAAGCGGGTCGTCAGCTTTCTGAGCGCCTGTTCAACAACAAACCAAACGCGAAGATGGACTACGATTTGGTCCCAACTGTGGTATTCAGCCACCCACCAATCGGCACCATCGGTCTTACCACGCAAGAAGCAGAAGAAAAGTACGGCAAAGACAACATCAAAGTCTACACCTCTGGCTTTACTGCGATGTACACAGCGGTCACGAAACACCGTCAACCGTGTAAGATGAAGCTCGTATGTGCAGGCGAAGAAGAAACCGTTGTTGGTCTGCACGGTATCGGCTTTACCGTTGATGAAATGATTCAAGGTTTCGGTGTCGCTATGAAGATGGGCGCAACTAAAGCGGACTTCGATTCTGTTGTCGCGATCCACCCAACGGGCAGTGAAGAGTTCGTGACGATGCGTTAATCGTCATTGAAGCAAATTTTATAAAGCAGCCTTATTCGGCTGCTTTTTTGTTGTCTGAATTATCAAAACAGCGAATAACATTCTCATTTTCAATTGATTTAGTAGGAAAGCGCTGACATTTTTCTATACACTGTTGACGCATAAAAAATATAAATCAACGTGCAGTGAAGCTAGATACAAGTAAAACCGAGTTGTATTACTTGTTGTTGGATTTAGATGACCAACAAAAAGCAGAGGCTTTAGAAACCCTACGCTCTGAGCAGCCGCAGCTCTATCAACAGATAGTGCCCTTGGTCGCAGCAGAACAGTCGGATCAACTCGAACAGATCTTTCAATTTACGTTCGAGCAAGGTGCCTCTCAACAAGTAGATTATACCAACCAACAGATCGACAAATACCAGATACTCCATGAACTGGGCCGAGGTGGCTTAGGTGTGGTGTACGCTGCGTGCCGCGCAGATAAAGCCTTTGAGCAGCAACTCGCGATAAAGTTTCTCCAGTCAGATCTAAGTGGTATCTTTGATAGCCAAGCCTTATTTGGAGAGGCGCAGTTACTGGCGAAACTCAACCACCCTAACATCGCAAAGGTGTTTGATGGTGGCATTCACCAAGGTGCTGTTTACATCGTCATGGAACAGATTAATGGCGTTGCGCTCAATCACTATTTAGAGCAACACGCATTAAGTCACACTGAGCGATTGGCCTTTTTAGTGCAGATCTGCGGCGCTGTTGAACATGCTCACCAACAAGGCGTATTGCACGCCGATCTTAAGCCAGAGAACATCCTCATTGACTCCGCTCAGCAAGTGAAGCTTATCGACTTCAACTTGACGCAAAAATCAAACGCAACCACGCCACGGAGCCATTGCAACTTAACCGCATTCAGCAAAGAGTACGCCAGCCCCGAGCAGCAGTCAGGCCAACAATTAACCATCAGAAGCGATGTGTATTCACTGGGCAAGTTACTGAACTGGTTATGCCCCAACGATGCGAACGACTCTGATATCAAAGCGCTCATCAAACGAGCAACGGCAGTCACGCCGAGCAAGCGTTACCCCAATGCAGCAGAACTCGAGCATGATATTGTGGCGATACTCACCAAACGTCCGATATCCATTAAGCGCCACCAACCACTCTACCGCTTTACTCGGCTGTTTCAGCGCAATCCGCTCATCTGTTCGTTGTGTTTACTGATCATCGTATCAGGCTACTACTTCTCATATACCTTGGCGCAGAAAAACCACCAGCTAGAGCAAGAAAAGCAGATTGCGCAAGACATGATTTATGAAGTGTCGAGCATGATGTTTCATGCCAAAAGCCAAGCTGCGCAAGAGATGCCGGTCCATGCTGTTTTAGATTTAACCAGACGGCGGATTCTCGCCAACCCGGACATACCGAAACACATTAAGCAGAAGCTGCTACTGGTCATGATGACGCCAATAGAAGAAAAAGCCGCGCCAAATAACGAGAACCCTACCCTGTAATATGAAGCTAACACAGACCATTATCATCGGCTTGACTGGCTTACTCTCTTCGTTAGTGTGGGCCAAAGATGCGAGCATTCAAACGGGCTACTTTATTGACGCCCCAGTCACTGGGCTGCACTATCAAACCAGCTCTGACCTACAAGGCACCACCGATAAAGGGGCATTTCAATTTCGCCGTGGCGATGTGATCAGTTTTTTTCTTGGCCAAGGAGAAGAGCGGTACTTACTTTCGACGGTTTCAGCCCAAGAGGTCATCACTCCGACCGCCATTTCGACCAAACCAAGTCGTAGCATAAACATCACTCGCTTACTGCTGTCACTGGATGCAACGCCAAAAGACCGGCAAGAAATACTGCTACTCGATGAGCAGCTCAGTGATACTCAATTTCAGCAGCGTTTAAAGCAAATCGACTTAAATCAGTTGGTCGATGAAGAGTTACAACAGTTGCAACTGGCGCAATTAGCCTCGGTTAACGAAGCCGTCGAGCACCTTAATCAAAGCCAACAGTATATCGAAGCGAACTTCCAATCTGATGAAGTGATTTTTGAGCCCTTAGATCGCATGTTGCAAAACGTGATTATTAAGCAACGAGATGGCAATGGTCGAATTTGTGCCTACGACCTGAGATTGCAAAAACACCCCAAATATCAGCCGCCAATAGGCAGCCTCAACTACAAGGTTACTGCTCAGGCTGTGGTCGAATATCCGAGTATCGGTGATCGGTTCGAAGGCTGCTATATTCAGCCAAGCGAAAGTAAGCAAGTCATCACCACCGCGCTCTCCCATTACCCAGATGCCTTTGGGACGTTCCACTGTGCTAACCGAGGCTGTACCCGCAATGATCTGAACGGCTTTTCTATCGATGACTTCAATGATGAAGGCGATTGGAAATATCGCTCTATTGCGATCAACTTTGACCCTACAACACAACTGCTTATGGAAAAGTCTCAAGGTCTCGGCATGACGGACAATATCCGTCATGCCAACAAAGGTGAACTGCTTTGGTTTACTTTCCCAAAGGAGAAATATACCCAGCTCAATTATCAAGGCGTATGGCGCGAAACTCGCTACCAAGAGGGAGAGATGGTCGATAACTGCTTATTGGTCGACAACGGTCGTATTAAGCAAGCAGATTTACATCAGCAACGCTGCCCTGCCGATCGCGACGCCTATCAGCTGGATGTCACCCGAGAGCATGCTGACATGTGGTGGGTGAAAGCGGATACAACCCATGCCTCAATTGAGCAACTTAACCTGATTGTTCGCTGGTACCGCCCTCGAGACCCGCAGCCTTTGTACACCACATGGGAGTATTTACCTGCCGGAAAGAACTGGGATAAAGGCGTTTTATATCGCTATCAACAGACCTTAGCACACGACCAGAAAGGCACAGAGCAACTCTACACCTACTCGATATCTGAATACGTTAAAGTAAAGGAGCACCTCTAATGGCTTCAGCGACGTCGCTCACTCAAATCATCCAGCTTTGGCAGGCTGGTGATAAAGAAGCAGAAAACCATCTATATCAATTTGCTTACTTGCAACTGCGTAAAATTGCACAACAGGAACGTGCACGCAACGCCAAAAAGTATGGCGATGAGAACGATGTATTGGCCGACAGTGTCAACAGCACCACCGCCCTAATTCACGAAGCCTATCTCAAAATGTCTAACGCGGATCTGAGCGATGTTCAATCACAGCGTGAGTTTTATCTAATGGCCGCTAAAATTATGCGCCAAATTCTGATTGATAATGCCCGATCCCATCAGGCGCAGAAGCGCCAACAGCAAGCCAAAGAGCATGACTGCCAAGAGAAAAAGTTTGAACAGTTGTTTATCCTCGATCGTGCATTGGACAACTTCAGCGCTCGTTATCCGCGTCAATCCAATGCGCTGAAGTTAAAATATCTGATGGGCCTGAAAAACCAAGAGATCAGTCAACTCCTGCAATGCAGTGATAGTTTGATTGAGAAAGACCTCAAGTTTTCTCGCAGTTGGCTGCAAGCAAGAATGGCGGTGTAATGAAAAAGCGAGCCGCTCTCAGTATGCTTGTCGTCGCCGTTGGCGTAACTTGGCTACAACTGGATTCCACCAATAATCTGCCAAAAGCTGCCGAATTTACGCAGCCAGAGCCGCGCGAGTTCATCTCGTCAGCCTCGACATCAACATCGTTAAACATCAAAGCAACACTTAAACCGACACACGACGCGCGCATTGACGCCACCAGCTCTGACAAGCAAAGCCAAACGCAAGCCGATTCAACCAGCATCACTGAAGCCAGCCTTACGGAAACAGACGCTGAAGCGTTTGACTACCTGCCCGCGACCAAAACACTGATTGGCACTAAAGGTAACGCAGACTTGGCAGCAACGGGGAATCAACCACCGTTTATCGTCGAGTCGGTGTATCAGCAACTCACTCAACAAGTCGCCAACTGGACAATCCGCGAAGGACAACCAATGCGACTGCAATTAAACGTCGCCAACTTGTTTGACGACCCAGACAACGACTTACTGACGACCCGAGTAGAGCTTAACCTCAATGGCGGTAAAGTGTCTGGCGGTCAAACCCTAACCATTTACGGAGCGCCAAAAGCAACCCATTTACCTTCACTGACCATCTCAGCCAAGGACAGTTATCACGACGTGGATGCTTGGGTCAGTGCGCGGTTCAGCCTTCCCTTGTCTGAACAGGGCGAGAGCTTAGCACACCCGTTGGAAGGCGATGTCATCTATCGCTTGGAAACCAGCAATGAGCTCAATGGTCAATACACCCTCTACGAAGTGGTCTATTGCCAAGCATTTAAGTTCAGCCAGCAAGAGGTCTATTTCGCGTCATCCGACAACAAGACCCATTGTCCGAAAGAGACGCAACTCAACAAAATTGGCAGCTACCATATCGAAGGCGATAAATTGATTGTGGCTAGCCAACTCTCGACTCTGGATGCGAATCAAATCTGGCAAGTAAAACATCAGTACCCTTCAAAGCACACCCCCGACATCACCAACTATTTTGTTGCCGTCGACAATGGCAACCACTATGAAAGCTACACCATGCAAAAGCAGGCAAGCGAAATGGAGAAGCGCCTCAATGCTGTGACCGGCGAAGTGCAGTTTCAGATCACCATGTTCGATTATCTACTGCCACTGCCCGATGACCAATATTTGCCTATCGAAGTTGGGAACTACCTATTTGATCTCGGCCACTCAAATGCGGGACCGAATAACGAAACGCTCGATTCTGACCTGAACATCGTGGCAGGTACCACCAATCTTAGCTGCGCCACCATCGCTCAGTGGTATCAAATGGATGTGGTAGGAGGGCAAGGCGAGTATGGCATTGAATTGATATCGACCTCAGACCGCTCAAACCCGGCTTACCGTGTCGAGTGTATCGAGTTCATTAGCAACCCGAACTCCCAGCGCGTATCTTTGGCCTTTGATGGTGCCTATAGCCCCTACGATAAGTTCGTCGATGGCGAAATATACAGCTACATTCTTCGCCCCAAACCTCAATACGCACAACGCGTCGAAGAGTTGAAGATCAATATGCATTATCGCTCTCCACGCTAATCCCCTCACCGAGCGATAAGACAGCAAAAAATCACAAATAAATTTACGGTTTTTAGGCCACTTTTCGTGTCTTGTGTTTCGCAAGCAGAGGTTATAAAAAGTGACCAATTTATCAACGAAATAAACTTTAGGCTTAACTTCTTAATTCGTTGAAGACTTACAAAAAGCTTAGACAAGCAAGGAACTATTCAGAATGAAAAAAATCAGTTTACTGGCAACATCAGTCGCAATTGCATTAACCGGTTGTGGTGGCGGCTCTGGTGGCGGCAGCAGTGATGGCAATACCACTCGAGATGGTGTGGTACTGACAGGCTTTGATGGCTACTTTAAAAATGCCGTGGTTTTTGTTGATAACAATAATAATGGTCAATGGGATCAAGCAAGCGATACGTTCCTAGGTTTGACTGACAGTCGCGGTCAACTCAATGTCGGCTCGACCAAGCCTGAAGGTACACTTGCGATTCAAACCTTAACGCCAAATGGTGCTGCACAAAGTAAACTGATCGCTTTGGATGCCGAAAAATACGCCGGCGTGTACACCGTGGACATGGACCTGCCAGGTCAACCAATGGAACACGAACTGGTATTCCGCGCCCCGAACTCATCCAATGTCATTTCTCCGATAACAGACCTTGTCGCGATTGAAATCGAAAGCGGTAAGTCACTGGAAGAAGCTGAAGCCGCGGTCACAGAGGCACTAACTGGTCAAACTGACGGCGAAATCGACCTCTACTCTGATTACGTAGAAGGCGCACAAGCGGACGCTAAACTGCACAAAACCGCACAAATTCTGACCGAGACTAAAGCTGCAAACCCAAATACTTATCAAGGCTCCGCGACTGAAATCGCTAAACAAGCCGATCAAGCAGTCGAAGAAATCGCAGAAAACAATCCTGATCTGCTTGATGAAGACAGCTTTAAACCAGTGGTTCCTGTAGCAGGTGACGGCTCGGTTACACCTATTCCAAGCGATACAATTGAAAATCCAAGCTTTAAAACCACGGTTAATGATGACGTCTATGACGCTATTCAGGATGCTATCGATACGCTTGAGTTAGAGCTAGGAATGCCAGGCTCAAGGGATTACTTTATTGAGCTAGACCTAACTGGCTTGTTTGAAGACAAAGACGTTGAAGAGATTGACTTAGGCTATATCAAAGTCGACGGCAGTTCACTGGACGGCAGTAACATCCAAACGGTTTATAATTACCAAACTAATAAACTCAATATTGGTGTCAGCCCAAGTGCTGAAATTACCAAAGCCGGTGAGTTCGAAATCATCGTCATGGTCGGCAACTCAGACGATACCAATTACACTCCTGCGTATTTCACATTAGACGTTGATGAAGGCGAAGCAGAAGCGCCAGAGTATTCGGAAGATACGCTAGCTGGTCTGCAAGATGGGGCTTCGCTATGGCAACTGGTGAAAGGTCAAGACCTAGGCGAAGGCTATAGCCTTGATTTCTCTGAACTGTTTAGTGGCGATAGCGAACTGACGCTAAGCTTCTCCTCAAATGCAACCAGCAATGGCCTCATCTTTGATGCGATGGGTTCAGGCCTTATTGGCGTTCAAGGTACACCGACTCGCTCCGCTGACGAAGATGACACTGAATACACCATCAAACTAATCGCCACAGATCAATCAGGTCTAGTGACATCGGTTGAAATCGAGCTGCCAGACGTTCAACAAGCCGCAACACCAGAGCCAGGTCCACTGCATCCATTAGAAGGTAAAGAGTTCTTCTTTATAGAAACCGCTGAAGAGGAAGATGATTCCGATTTAAACTACTGTGTATCATTCAAGTTCGAACAAGGTAAAGCCTACTTCACCGCAGAAAACTACGCGGGTGACATGACGAATACTTGTGCACCACTATCCACTTCAGTAGGTGCGGAATACACAGTAAATGGCGATATCATCACCATGGACGAAGGCGGCGAAGATCCAATGACGTTTGAGCTGCTGCATAAAACAGGTAACGATGGTGAAGCGCGTTACATCATCAAGACTGTCGAGCTGAATGAAGACGAGGATAACTACCCGTCAACCTTCGAAGCTTACGATAACAAGCCTGAAGCAGAACGACGCATTAACCTGACGTCAAACTCCAACTGGGAAAACCGTGTTACGACTTCTAGTTTGTGGGTAGCAGGCGAATACGTTGATGTGAACATGACCTTACAGATGGAGAACGATGGTCAGCAAGGCGACCTTGATGTCTACTTTGACCGCAAGGATGGCGGCAACATCACATGTGATGATGTTAACGAACTATTTAGCTCTCGTTATGCTAGCGATGCGAATGCCACTCAGTGTTTCGATGATGAAGAAAATGATGTCAAATTTGCAGTGTTTGACTTCGACTACTCTTCAACATTGGTCAACGATAAAGTTTATGCGATTCGCCTAGACAGCGCTGATGCGGATAAAGCACAACACATCAACTTCAACGTTACTTTTGATGGTAATAGCTTCGAAGAGTAAGCATGCCATCATAGATTATTGAACTAGAATCCAAGCCCCGTCTCGACGGGGCTTTTTTACGTCTCATCCATGCTCCAACAATGAACTAACTTCCATGAGGTGCGTAACAAACAACAGTATTCACACTAAGGAGCTCGTTATGAACCTGCTTATAGAATCATTTGAAGGTGGCATCTACCTCGCCTACCGTGTTGAAAACGAACACAAATACCTAATTAGAGATGAAGAGCAGCATCCGCTCAAGTTTCTCAGCCTAGAGCAAATCCGTCACCATTTCCGCGATGACAACTTCTCTTCTGCCACTCTTATTCACAACAATGCCTACGACGAAATGTGTGGTGAGGACGATGGAAATTCTCCCCCACTCGAGATCGATTTATGCTGGCACTGAGAATGCACTAGGCCAACCGAAATCGGTTGGCCTATTTGTATGCCTATACACCTCGGCCACTGCGCTGTTGTCTACGCTTTACATTGGCTTCTTTAACTAAGTAATCAAACAATGGAGCAAACAAGTTAGCAAATAATATCGCTAGCATAATGCCTTCCGGATAGGCTGGATTCAGCACTCGAATTCCCACCGTCATTACGCCAATTAAGAAGCCGTAGGCCCATTTACCTTGATTCGTAAATGCGGCAGAAACAGGATCGGTAGCCATAAAAAACGCGCCAAATGCTAATCCGCCAAGCACAAAATGCCAGTAGAAAGGCATAGCAAACATGGTATTGGTGTCTGAGCCAATCAGGTTGAGTAGACTCGACGCGACAACAACGCCAAGCAGTAGCCCAGTAACAATGCGCCAAGAGGCAATTTTCATCGCAATGAGCACTCCACCACTCAGAGCAATCAACAAGGTCGACACTTCCCCCATTGAGCCCGGAAGGTTACCAATAAAGGCGTCGGCCCAAGTAATTGCTTCCCCTGTCATGTTGTTAATCAACGCACTGCCTCCCGCGTCGTACCACTGGCTTAACGGTGTCGCACCAGAGTAACCATCAGCGGCAACCCATACTGCCCCTCCAGACATGTTGGCAGGGTAAGCAAAATAGAGAAACGCTCTTCCCGCCAACGCTGGGTTAAGAAAGTTACGTCCGGTACCACCGAATATTTCTTTTGCCACCACAATCCCGAAAGTGATCCCGAGAGCGGCCTGCCACAATGGGATAGTTGGCGGCAATATGAGTGAGAAAAGCACAGAGCTGACAAAGAAGCCCTCATTCACTTCGTGCTTACGAACAATAGCAAACAGCACTTCCCAGAAACCACCAACAACAAATACAGTGGCATAGACAGGGAGAAAGTAGCTTGCCCCTAACGCCATTTGACTCGCCCAGCCACTTTCTGCCATGACCTGTGGAGAGCCGAACAACCAGCTCAGGCGCCAACTGGCCTCAATGACAGACAATAACTCGGCTTGTGAGTAACTGACGAGCAAAGCACTCACCGCCTGATGGCCAGTGTTGTACATGCCCCAAAACATGGCAGGAAAGGTCGCTAGCCACACCATGATCATAATGCGCTTTAAATCGATGCTATCGCGGACATGTGTTCGGCCTTTATTGACCATTCCGGGGGTGTAAAAAATCGTTGCGGCCGCCTCGAACAGAGGATAGAAACGCTGGTATTTTCCTCCCGGTTCAAAATGCGGTGCCATCTGCTCTAGTTTGCTTTTCAGATTCATCATCTCAACCACCTTTTATTTGTTTGAGCTGCTTTTTGTTACGCACATAGTCAGTTATTGGGACAAGTTTCTGTCTCAATTTTGAACATTTCTTTTGTTCGTCCGTAAGCACTAATGTTGGCACCTAGAGGAGTGCATTATGGATACGCTAGCGATTGACCTCGCCCGATTTCAATTTGCCTTTACGGTCTCTTTTCACATTATTTTTCCCGCCTTTACGATTGGTTTGGCGAGTTATCTAGCTGTTTTAGAAGGGCTTTGGCTTAAAACGGGTCAAGACAAGTATCTGCAAATATATAAATACTGGCTGAAGATTTTCGCCATCAGCTTCGGTATGGGCGTGGTGAGCGGCATTGTGCTGAGTTATCAATTCGGCACCAACTGGAGCGTGTTTGCTGACAAAACCGGCCCAGTCCTCGGCCCATTGATGGGCTATGAAGTCTTTACCGCATTTTTCCTTGAGGCTGGTTTTCTCGGTGTGATGTTGTTTGGCATGGAGAAAGTCGGTAAAAAGCTTCATTTCGCCGCAACCTGCATAGTAGCTTTCGGTACCTTCCTTTCTGCTTTCTGGATTCTGTCCGTCAACAGCTGGATGCAAACACCTGCAGGCTATGCCATTGATGATGCTGGTCAATTCATCCCTAAAGACTGGGGAGAGATCGTCTTTAATCCCTCTTTCCCTTATCGCTTAGTGCACATGTTACTGGCCGCCTACCTGACCACTGCGTTTGTTGTTGCAGCCGTCGGGGCCTATCACTTACTAAAAGCACCGCATAACCCACTTGCCCGAACCATGTTTTCAATGGCGATGTGGATGGCAGCCATCGTCACCCCCATTCAAATCGTCGCGGGAGATTTGCACGGTCTAAATACGCTAGAGCATCAACCTGCCAAAGTCGCCGCAATGGAAGGACATTATCAAAGTCATGTCGGAGCCCCGCTGATTTTGTTTGGCATTCCAAATGATGAGCAACAACGCATGGATTACAAAGTGGAAATTCCCAATCTGGGTAGTTTGATTCTCACTCACGATTGGCAAGGCGAGATCAAAGGACTCGATGCCTTTCCAGCCGAGCAACGCCCCCCTGTCAGTATCGTCTTTTGGAGCTTTAGGATCATGGTAGGCCTAGGACTCACTATGCTGCTTATTGGTCTATACAGCTTGTGGCTAAGACAGCGTAAAACTCTCTTCCAACCCAACTGGTTTCACCGCTTATGTGTCCTCTTCGGCCCTGCTGGGTTTATCGCAGTCCTTGCTGGCTGGGTCACCACAGAAGTAGGTAGGCAGCCTTACACCGTCTACGGACTACTCACAACTGCACAATCAGCCTCACCGATAGACGCTGCAGCGATCAGTGTCTCACTCACGGCCTTCATCGTGGTTTATTTGGTGATTTTTGGTGCTGGATTTTTCTATCTCATTCGCCTGATGCGTAAGTCACCAACCCGCTATGAGCAAGCACTAGAGAGCAGGCTGCCAGATGGCACACCTTCGTCCCCCGTTTCACACTCCAACCATCTGACCTAGGAGGCCGATCATGGACTATGCACTGATTTGGTATGCTCTGATTGGCCTTGCCGTGCTAATTTACGTCATCTTAGATGGCTTTGACTTAGGCATTGGCATTCTGTTTCCGAGTGCTCACAGTAAACAGGAGCGCGACCTAATGATGAACAGCATTGCGCCAGTCTGGGATGGAAATGAAACTTGGCTCGTACTGGGTGGCGGTGGGTTATTTGCCGTTTTTCCTTTGGCATACGCTGTGGTCATGCCTGCGTTGTACGCTCCGCTCATCATTATGCTGCTCGGGTTGATTTTACGCGGCGTCTCATTCGAATACCGCTTTCGCACCAAGCGCGGTATTTTTCTCTGGGATAGCGCCTTTTTCATCGGCTCTTTGATGGCGACCTTAATGCAGGGAATTATGTTGGGAGCACTACTGCAAGGCATTAGTGTAGAAGGCAGAGCGTACGCAGGCGGTTGGTTCGATTGGCTATCACCCTTTACCTTGTTTTGTGGCTTGGCGTTGATGTGCGCTTATATTTTGCTGGGCGCATGCTGGCTATTGATTAAGTTACCGCATGATTTGGTCAATCGTTACTACTCTTTAGCGCGCCGCTGGGGCGTGGCGCTGGTCGCTTGCATTGTGTTAGCCAGTATTTGGTTGCCATTCACGAACGAACTGATCGCGTTACGTTGGTTTAGCTTTCCTAATACACTGATTCTTATTGCCATTCCAATAGGTGCGGGGTTATGCATTTGGCAATTATTTGAATCCTTACTGGCACATCGAGCCGTGCGTGCCTATTTGTTTGCCATCGCTTTGTTTGCCATTTCAGCCCTTGGTTTTGGCGTGAGTACGTTTCCTTACCTAGTGCCCTTTGCTCTTACTTATCAACAAGCCGCAGCACCAGATTCAAGCCTTATATTTCTTCTTGTCGGTGCCGCGGTACTGTTGCCGCTTATCATCGCTTACAGCGCGTACTCCTACTGGGTATTTCGAGGTAAGCTTAAACACGATGAAGGGTACCACTGATGAAAAGACAAACTGCGATTCAATGGGGATGGTTCGTGGCTTTATGGCTAGTAAGTATCGCCAGCTTAACCCTGCTGGCTTCACTCATTCGCTGGGTTCTGCTGTAAAGTAAAAAAGCAGGCGTTGCGCCTGCTTTTGATTGTTCCAGCTACTTAACGCACATAACGTTGAGTAATGAGGAGCCCTTGAGCTGATTCACTTTACCGCTGTAGAAAAGACCTGCCTTTTCTTCTCCCCAATACGGCAGGTGCATTGGCCAGTTGTTTTTCGCCATCACGCCCGAATCTAACAAAGCTTTCCACTCTATAGGCGTAGCCAAACGCATACCTTGTCGATAACAGGTTTTGTAAGCTTGCTCATAACTCATTCGATTCCAAGGTAAGTCATGCTCCATATAAAACTGGTCATCACTAAACAGCAGGTAAGGGACTAGGTAATGGACGCCATTAATGTCGGCCGTTAGCCTCACTGAAACGTCACTGTCTGGCTTGGCTTTATTCTCAGACATCGACTTAGCAGGCGCAACAGCCGCCGCAGCAACGGGAGCTTTCACCGCAACGGGCTCTGGCTTAACCTTGGCGACTTTAGGTTGTGGCTTAGGCTTAGCCGCTGGCTTCGTCTGTTTAACAGGCTGCCCCTTAATAATTTCACGAATGAAGGCTTCTTTATAACCGGGCTCTTGCTTCACTTTATTCAGTTCAGAGCGAGCTTGGTTAAAATCTTGGTATGGACCAATTAAGCAGCGAAATGCCTTTGCTTCAGGTTTTAACCAAACATCCGTTGAGATGTGTTGATACAAGGTCTTGGCTTTGCTGAGCGATAATGGCTTGCTATAGACACCACATTGAATCCAAAACTGCGATTGATCACTCTTGGGTTGCTGCTTGCCCCATAACCCTTTACCGATAGGACAAGAGGTATCCAATTGAGGCAAAGCCTGGGTTGATGCCTGAGTCGCATCACATAAAAACTCTTCTGCTAACGTAGGCGCAGAGAATGCTGGCAAAGCCAATAACGCTATGCTCAACAGTTTCACTAAAGGTTGCTTTGGCTGCGCAGCCATTTTCATTTTCATACTCTTAGTTTAAACCTTCTGTTTCATATCTACGCACTGAGACAGTGTGACATTTTTGACGGTTCATGGCTGAGACAATTTAGATGCAAAAAAAGAGCCGCAACATGTTACGGCTCTTAGTTTAGTGAGGTTTTTAGTTGAAAATCTAAGGCTTAGATCACCCTTTGTAGATTTTCGGGTTAAATACATCGCGTAACCAGTCACCCAATAGGTTAATCACCAGTACCAATGTCACCAATACAATGCCCGGGAAGGCGGTGATCCACCAAGCACCAGAGAAAATGTAATTAAAGCCAATGCTGATCAGAGCACCCAGAGACGGCTGATCGACAGGTAAGCCTAATCCTAGGAAAGAAAGTGCCGCTTCTGACATGATGGCATTTGCCACCTGTACGGTCGAGATGACCAAGATAGGCGACAGACAGTTAGGCAGAATATGACGGAACATGATGCGTGGAGCCTTAAAGCCCATTACACGTGCGGCTTCTACATACTCTTTTTTCTTCTCTGCCAATACCGATGCGCGAATAGTACGGGCATACTGAGGCCACTCTGCAACACCAATGATGACCACCAGCATAACAACAGCATATTGGCTGTAGAAATCACTACCAAAGCTGGCTTTAAAAATGGCCGACACAATGATCGCAACCATCATGGTCGAGAAAGAAAGCTGTACGTCGGCGAAACGCATTAAGAAACTATCGATACGGCCACCAAAGTAACCCGCAGAGAGTCCAATCACGATACCAAGTACCAACTGTAAGCCTACTGCAAGGAAACCAATGGTCAGGGATAAGCGCGAGCCATAAAGAATTGTCGAAAGAATGTCGCGCCCTTGCTCATCGGTACCAAGCAAGAAATTCTCGTCCCCATCTTCCATCCATGCTGGTGGAAGTTCTGAATCCATAATATCAATCGACGACAAGTCGTAAGGATCCGTGGGAGAAATAACCGGTGCGGCAAGCGCCATCACTAAGAACAACATGAACACGGTAAAGCTCGCCATTGCCACTTTATCGCGCTTGAAGTAATACAAGAAATCCGATTGTTTAAATCGCTCCCAACGAGAAGGAGCGGCTGCTGTTTGACTCATGATTAAGCTCCTTTACCTGTGAGATTTACGGTCGGGTTGATGATGCCGTATAGCAAGTCAACGATGGTATTTGTCACTACGAAAATCAGACCAACGAAAATAACGTAAGCTGTGATTAACGGTGTATCCACACGGTTGATTGCCTCTAGGAAAAGGAATCCGGTTCCAGGCCATTGGAATACCGTCTCGGTCAAAATGGTATACGCCACCATTGTACCTATCTGTACACCACCGACAGTCAAAACTGGCAGCATGGTGTTTTTCAAAGCATGCTGATAGTAAATCTTGTTCAGAGCTAAACCTTTCGCTTTACCGAATTTGATGTACTCAGAGCTCAACACTTCAAGCATTTCAGAACGTACCAAGCGAATAAACAGCGGAAGCATAATGGAAGCGAGAGCAATACAAGGTAGAACCAAGTGTGCTAAGCCATCGAGAGTAAAGAATCCAGATTCCCACCCAAATACATTGGCTGTTTCACCTCGTCCATAGGACGGTAACCAGCCGAGCTCAATCGAGAAGACATACATCAACATGATTGCGGTTAAGAAAACCGGAATCGAAATCCCGATACTACTGCCCGCCATCACTATTTTGGTAAATATGCTTTTTGGGTGAATGGCCGAGTAAACACCGAGAGGAATAGAACAGAAAACGATAATTAAGGTCGCACCAAACACCAACTCTAGTGTTGCGACTAATTTATCCAGAATCACTTCAACCGCCGGGCGCTTGAAGAAGTAAGAAGTACCTAAATCACCTTGCAGCGCATTGCCAACAAAGCGAGTGTATTTTGTAATGAAGGGATCATTCAGACCAAGTTCGTCACGCAAAGCTTGACGCTCTGATTCGGAAACCGACTGACCTACTAGCTCACGCAATGGATCGCCGAGGTTATCCTGAATGGCAAACGCCACTAAACTGATCACAAACATCACTATCAGTGCCTGAAACAGGCGCTTGACCAGAAACGAAAACATTCCTTGCCCCTTTAACTTTCCATAGATTTCAGTCTGCGAACCGTATCAATCCATTGAATAAAACTAGGATATTGGAACGCAATTTTCAGTCTTAAAAATGGCACCTAACCCGACTGAAACAGAGCTAAGCACCAAAAATCGACCAAGCACATTATCGTGCTTGGTCAAGTTCACTAATGATTATTTAACCACTAGGTCACCGAAGTATGGGAAGTTCATACCGTTGATGATTGGACCAATCTCAACGTTGCCTTTCGCTGCCCATGAAGGATCTTGCCAATGTAGAGGAACAAACGCCGCTTCATTGTATAGAATCTCTTCAACTTTCTTCAGTGCCGTACTACGCTTCGCTAGATCTGTCATCTTGTTGGTCTCTTCGATCAACTTATCTACTTCTGCGTTTGAGTAGTGGCCACAGTTGTACTGACCTTTACCTGTTTCCGCATTACGCGTCATTGCTAGGAACTCAGTGAAGTTACCTGAATCTTCTGTATCTGGGTGCCAGCCGATCATTAGCATATCTGCTGCACACTTATCGAATTCAGGCCAGTACTGAGCTTTAGGCATAGTCTTAAGATCAACTTTGATGCCAATCTTAGATAGCATTGCCGCCGATGCTTGAGCGATCTTGTCATCGTTCACGTAACGGTTGTTTGGCGCCATCATAGTTAGCGTAAAGCCGTTCTCGTAACCCGCTTCTTTCATCAAGGCTTTTGCTTTCTTAAGATCGTAACGAGGTTTTAGGTCTTCGTTATAACCAACGAAACCTACTGGGCTCTGCTGACCTGCTGCAGTCGCTGCACCCTTCATTACTTTCTTAGTGATACCTTCGTTGTTGATTGCGTAAGTGATCGCTTGACGAACACGAACATCTTTCAGTGCTGGGTTGCTGTTTTGGTTCATTTGGAACGTAATGACACGCGTACCCGGCATTGTGTAAAGATCAACGCTGTCAGCTTTCTTGATACGCTTGTAGTCGTTTGGCGCAACTGGCGCAATCATATCAACATCGCCAGAAAGAAGGGCTGCAACACGCGTCGCGTCTTCTTTGATTGGCACTAGCGTAAGCTTATCTACGTTACCGCCTGAAGCATTGTCCCAGTAGTCATCAAAACGCTCAAAGGTCACTTTAACGCCCTGCTCACGTTGTGTAATGATGAATGGACCCGTACCCGATACGTTGGTTGATGCGTAAGAGTTACCGTGCTTCACTAGCTCGGCTTTGTCTTTACCATCTGCAGTTTGACCAGAGTAGAACTTACTATCCATTGGGAATAGGTAAGTCATTACGTTTTCTACCAATGGGTAAACGCCGTCAGTTTTCACTTCAACTTTGTAGTCACCCGCTTTAGTGATTGACGTGATAGGGCCAAAGATACCCTTGAAGTCAGGTGAGCTCTTCAGACGGTTAAATGTCCAAACAACGTCGTCAGCCGTTAACATGTTGCCAGAGTGGAATTTCACTCCTTGGCGAATGTTAAAGTGCATTGTTTCACCGTCGATACGTTCCCAAGATTCAGCCAAGCGAGGTTCAAATTCCATCTTCTGGTTAAAGCGGATTAGCGGGTCAAATACCATGTGAGACATTTGCAGCGTGCCACCAGATAGCTGCTCATGCGGATCCAGTGATACTGGGTCTGCGTCGTAAGCTACTGTGATATCTGCAGCTGCTGCGCCAAAGCTCAGGCCAGCTGCCATCAAAGCGACTGCTAGTTTGCTTTTCATGGTTTTCATGCATAACTCCTTATGCGGGAATCATCCCTAGTTGTTGTATTTGCTTCTGTTTATAGCCAGGTACTTGGTGGTACCTGGAAAAGTTAGACGGCTTATGCCGTTTTTACATCTTCTCTTAAGCCCGTAAACTCAGGCATTAAAGAAATCAGTTGTTTGCTGTATTCATGCTGTGGATTCTTAAACAACTGCTCAGTAGGTGCCACTTCGAGTAGCGTGCCCATTTGCATCACACCGACTCGATCGCACATCTGGCGAATAACCGGTAAATCGTGACTGATGAACAACATGGTGAGATTAAGCTCATCTTGCAAATCTTTGAGCAGATTAAGAATTTGTGCTTGAACGGACACATCCAGAGCAGATGTAGGTTCATCACAAATCAGTAAACGTGGACGCGTGGCTAGAGCACGAGCGATTGAAATACGTTGACGCTGACCACCAGAGAACTCATGTGGATACTTCACACCCGCCATTTGTCCTAGGCCAACATGATCCAACAGATCGTTGACGATCTGTCTGGTTTCCCCTTCGCTGTTAGTAAGCTTATGAAAACGAATAGGTTCCGCGATAATATCGAAAATCTTCATTCGCGGATTCATGGACGTGTATGGGTTTTGGAATACCATCTGCATCTGACGACGCAATGGGCGACGCTCTTTTTCCGACTTAAGTGAAGTGAGATCGATCCCCTCAAAAGTGACCTTGCCTGAGTTAGGCGCATAAAGACCAGCAATCACACGAGCAATGGTCGATTTACCCGAACCTGACTCGCCCACTAAACCAAACGTCTCACCTTCAAAAACTTCAAAGCTGACATTGTTTGATGCCTGTACATACTCACGGCGACTTTCGAATAAGGAGTCTTTAGTAACAAAACGTAGATTAACGTTCTCTACATTAAGTAATGAGCCAGTATAGTCGCGGTGGTCTTGGCTTTGGCCTAACCAGTGATTTTTGACATCGAGCGGCTCCATCTCCTGAGCTTCTTCGATATAAGACACCAGAGGGAAGCGATCGAGCTTCATATCGGAACGAGGAACGGCAGAAATGAGACTGCGAGTGTATGAGTGGTCTGGGTCACCGAGAACCTTTGCCGTCGGGCCAAACTCAACCAAATCACCACGGTACATGACGGCAACGCGGTCTGTCACATTGGAAACCACGCCCATATCATGGGTCACTAGCATACAACCGACATTGTTTTTGATGCACAACTCGCGGATCAAGCTAAGAATTTGGTCTTGAATAGAGACATCAAGCGCAGTGGTGGGCTCATCAGCAATGATAAGATCAGGTTCACCGGCAAGGGCAATCGCGATAACCACACGTTGACGCATACCACCAGAAAATTGGTGCGGGTACTGTTTTAGACGGTTTTCAGGCTGCGGAATTCCCACTTGCTGCATCAGCGAAAGCGCGCGTTGATAAGCCTCCTCATCCGTCACCTTCATATTGGCATGGATGGTTTCTTTCAACTGCTGCTCAACGGTAAATAGTGGGTTAAGGGACGTCATTGGGTCTTGGAATATAAAACCAATTTTTGACCCACGAACAGAACGCATCTGCTCTGGAGAAAGACCAGAAATCAGTTCTCCATCAAGATAAACGTCGCCGCTTGCGATACGACCGGGAGGACTTAGAAGGTCGATCACCGCATTACCGACTGTCGACTTGCCCGCTCCTGATTCACCAACAACACCAACGATTTCACCGCGCTCAATATTGAACGAGAGTGATTTCACCGCGGCATGTACACCGTGACGTGACGGGTACTCAATACGAAGGTTTTTAACTTCTAAAAGTGACATTAACCAGACCTCTACTGCTTTGGCAGCTTTCTGCCCTGTCTGAAATTGAATCCATTCAAGCCAGAGCGTATAGGTATAGCGTTCTGACAATTTATAAGCTCATCAATTTGGCAAAAAATTCACAGAAAAGCAACAAAGGTAGGATAAAAAGTTGAAATAGAACAAAAAACAAGCAGCTTAACAAAATAAATATGCAAAACTGCTATATCTTCCATTGGTCATACCTGCCTAAAAAGTGCAGCATAGACCAGTAAAACCCTTGAATTTTGGTTATTTGACATCGCATTTAGTTATAAGACAAAGCGAATATAAATTCAATTTACCAACCACCACAAGCGTTAACAAAATAAAAACATAAATCTACCTTAGCACCTTAATATAGATTTATAGACCACAAAGAGTCGTATTACCAAAATTTAAACAAAACAAAAAACACACAAACCAGACCGATCACCTACGATTATTTTCCGCGTAGTTTACTAGTGAATAATGCTTAAGTATGAGGCTCTAAAGGTTGGGCTCACTTTCTTGTGTAGGTATAAGCATGATCAATATGGCAGCCAATAACAGGCTGGCCGTGGTTGGGAATACAGAGAGTAAATTTATCTAACGACAGAAATGAAAAAAGCCTCAGTCTTTCGACTGAGGCTTCTTATAGTGGTCGGTGAAGAGGGATTCGAACCCCCGACCCTCTGGTCCCAAACCAGATGCGCTACCAAGCTGCGCTATTCACCGACAATGTATTTTTTTACTTGGTTTACGTTATAGAGGATCAACCCTCTGGTCCCGCTTATTCCAACAGCCGAGATGCGCTACAGACAACACTACTCACCGACTTATGTTTTGTCTCGACTTTAATTCAAGACAGGAAGCAAAGCTACCCTTCTCTATAAAAGAGAAAATGGGGTGGCTAACGGGATTTGAACCCGCGACAACTGGAATCACAATCCAGGGCTCTACCAACTGAGCTATAGCCACCACTGATTTTTACCGATAAACCTTTAGGCGAATGGTACGCCCGAAAGGATTCGAACCTTCGACCTTTGGCTCCGGAGGCCAACGCTCTATCCAACTGAGCTACGGGCGCATGCCCTATCGGCGGAGTGGAATAATACGTATATCACACTATGTCGTCTAGTACTTTTTCAACTTTTTTTATCGTTTGGTGCCTTTTTCAGCAATTAAAGTGTGATAAACCCCTATTTCCCATTATATAACTGATATGAAGGAGGTAACTTGCTGTTTATTGCAACAAGTTAACAGGATATAATCACCCATTGTTTACATTGATTTAACAGCAAACGCCTCGTTATATACGGGCCGTGAACTGCCGTTGGTCATAATCACACTCTAATAAATGGGTAAGCACGAACTTACCTTCAGGAATGTAAAGTGAGTTTAATGGATATGTCTCGAAAATTATTAACCGCTTTGGTCGCTGCGATCACTTTTTCTAGCGCCTCTTTTGCAGCAAGCGTAAGCCAAGAAAACTATGATGCTATTGCAGAACGTATTAAACCTGTTGGTGATGTTTACCTAGCAGGCGCGGAGCCAGTGAAAGCTGAGCCAACCGGCCCACGTGATGGTGCAGCCGTCTACGGTACTTTCTGTATCGCTTGTCACGCATCCGGTGTCAGCGGCGCACCAAAAACGGGTGACGCTGGAGATTGGGCTCCGCGTATCGCGCAAGGTAAAGATGTACTGGCAGACCACGCTATCAACGGCTTCAACGCGATGCCAGCAAAAGGTTCATGTATGGACTGTTCAGATGATGAAATCATCGCAGCAATTGAACACATGATCGAAGGGTTGTAATTCCACCCTATCGAAAGAGAAAAGGCTTGGTAAACACCAAGCCTTTTTTGTTTTTAGTTCTTATTAAACATAGCCTTTAGATTAGCGATATGTGCCTGCCCTTTTGCCATTCGCTCTTCGGCAGATTGTGGCTTCTTGGTTGCCTCCCACTCAACGTCATCAAAAGGTAATTCATCAAGGAAGCGGCTTTGAGTCGGTTTGATCAACTCACCAAATTGACGGCGCTCTTTACACATAGTGAAGGTCAATTCACGCTGAGCTCGAGTGATACCGACATACATTAGGCGACGCTCTTCCTCGACATTATCCTCATCGATACTGGTCTGGTGCGGCAAAATGCCTTCCTCAGAGCCAATCAGATACACATAAGGAAACTCCAAACCTTTTGACGCATGCAGCGTCATTAGTTGAACTGCATCGCTGTCATCGTCCTCTTCCCCGCGTTCCATCATATCGCGCAAGGTTAGGCGTTGAACGACTTCTTTAATGGTCTTCTCTTCTTGGTCATAGTTGTCACCTTCCAAATCGGCCACGATCCAAGAGTAAAGGTCGGACACGTTCTTCATTCGCATTTCTGCCGCTTTCGGACTCGAAGACGTTTCGTACAGCCAATCTTCGTAGTTAATATCTCGCACCAATGAGCGCACCGCTTCAACCGTATCACCGCGCTCCGCTTGGTCAGCAATTTTTACCAGCCACGCAGTGAATCGACGCAAGTTTTCAAGCCCCCGACCAGACAAGCTTTGCTCGAGTCCAAGTTCAAAACTTGCTTCAAATAAGCTTTTGCCGCGCATATTGGCGTAACTGCCCAGTTTTTCCAACGTTACTGGGCCAATTTCACGCCTTGGCGTATTAACAATACGCAAAAACGCATTGTCGTCATCTGGATTTACCAGCACGCGTAAGTAAGCCATGATGTCTTTGATCTCTGCTCGTGCGAAGAAAGATGTCCCGCCTGACAATTTATAAGGCACGCGGTTTTGCATCAGCGATTTTTCGATCAAGCGTGATTGATGGTTACCTCTATATAAGATCGCATAATCTTTATATTCGGTGCGATTTAAAAACTTGTGAGCAATCAGTTCACCCGTTACCCGTTCAGCTTCATGCTCTTCATTTTTAGCCAGCAATACTTTGAGCTTCTCACCATCTGGAATCTCAGAGAAGAGCGACTTCTCATATACGTGGGGGTTGTTTGCAATCAGAATGTTCGCCGCGCGCAAAATGCGGCTGGTTGAACGGTAATTCTGCTCAAGCTTAATCAAACGTAAGCTGGGGTAATCTTCACCAAGTAGCACTAGGTTCTGCGGCTTCGCACCTCGCCAAGAGTAGATCGATTGATCATCATCCCCTACGACAGTCAAACGCCCACGCTCACCAACAATTAACTTCACCAATTCGTATTGACTGGTGTTGGTATCTTGGTACTCGTCGACCAACAAGTAACGAATCCGATTCTGCCAGCGCTGGCGAACCTCTTCATTAGTGCGCAGCAATAGAACGGGTAACGCAATCAAGTCATCGAAATCGAGAGCGTTATAAGCCTTCATTTGTTTCTGGTACATCTCAAAGCAGAATGCAAATAACTGTTGCTGTTCACCTTTTGCTTGCGCTTTAACCTGGTCTGGCGTCAGCATGTCATTTTTCCAGTTGGAAATCGCACTCAACAAGCTACGCAGCAAATCTTTGTCACCATCGAGCTGTTTCTCCGTCAGCTCTTTGAGCAGCGCCAACTGGTCTTGATCATCAAAAAGCGAGAAACCTGACTTAAGACCCAGCGCCTTATACTCTCGTTTTATGATAGTCAGACCCAGTGTATGGAATGTCGATACCATCAACCCTTTGGCTTCATTCTTACCTAACGTCTGTCCAACACGCTCTTTCATTTCACGCGCGGCCTTGTTGGTAAAGGTTACTGCCGCAATGTTTCGCGCTTTGTAGCCACACTGCTGAACCAGGTAAGCAATCTTATTGGTAATTACACGAGTTTTACCTGAACCAGCACCGGCCAGTACAAGGCATGGTCCTGATACATATTTAACGGCTTCATCTTGTCTAGGGTTCAGCTTCATAGGTGTCTCAAAGGCGAAAAAAGGTGGCGCATATAATAATGGTGCTACAGATCGATTGCTATTGTTAATCGTAAAGCATTTACGCTTCCGTATTTTCTTAATCACAATAAATTTTGCTGATTAATTTAAATACTTTATTGCACAACTGTATAGTAGTTAGGCTATAATGAATGAACGTTCATTCATTGGTGGTGGGATCATGTCCAGTAACAGCCAAGTAGATAAGCGCGAGCAAATTTTGGCGGCGGCTGAAAAGCTGATTGCGGAGTCTGGCTTTCAGGGCCTATCCATGCACAAGCTGGCAAAAGAAGCGGGCGTGGCTGCAGGCACTATCTATCGTTATTTCTCAGATAAAGAGCACCTCCTCGATGAAGTACGTTTAATGGTGGTACAGCGTATTGCGACAGCCGTTCAAGCGGGAGTTAGCGACGATATGCCGTTAAAAGAACGCTATCGAACTATGTGGCTCAATATATGGAATCTAGCAGCATCCAATATTGATACCATAAGCAATCGCGTTCAATATGAGTCTTTACCCTGTGCAAATAAGCGCAACACTCGGGAACTTGAGCGAGAAATGTTTGCCCAAGTTGATCGCTTGTTCGTGCAAGGCAAAGAGCAAGGAATCTTTAAGCCATTAGATAACGAAATTTTATCGGGGCTAAGCTTCGAGGCGAGTGTCGCACTCTCTCGCAAGCATGCTTTGGGGTTTTATCAACTGGATGAAAAAGCGCTCGACGCTGCGATTGAAGCCAGTTGGGATGCAATAATTCAACATTAACTTGGAGTTCTAGTAAGAATGAAAAAGTGGACTTTCTTTATGTTACTTATCGCGATACTGCTGTTTGGCAGTGTGATAGGTTTCAATCTAATCAAGCAGCAGAAGATCGCTGAGTACATGGCGAATCTCCCTGAGCCAGAGTTTCCTGTGACGGTTACCGAAGTCCAGCCAGTAGACTGGGTTCCTGTAATCGAAGCGATTGGCTTCATCGAACCGAACCAAGGTGTGACCGTTGCCAACGAAACCAGTGGTGTGATCGATGAGATTACTTTTGATTCAGGCACTCAGGTAGAAGAAGGCCAATCTTTGGTATTGCTAGATTCCGCCGTTGAGAAAGCAAATCTAAAAAGTACTCAAGCGAAGCTGCCTGCAGCTCAAGCAAAATACAAACGTTACCAAGGTCTATACAATAAAGGCTCTATCTCAAAAGAAGCGTACGATGAAGCAGAAGCTAACTACTTCTCACTTCAAGCAGACATTGAGAGCCTAAAAGCATCGATTGACCGCCGTGAAATCAAAGCACCATTTGCTGGCGTTGTGGGTATTCGTAATGTTTACCTAGGTCAGTACCTGCAAGCTGGTACTGATATTGTTCGTTTGGAAGATACAAGCGTTATGCGCCTGCGTTTCACGGTTCCACAAACCGACATTTCTCGCATCAGCATTGGCCAAGCAATCGACATCTTCGTCGATGCATACCCAGAGCGCCCTTTCCAAGGTTCTATTTCGGCAATCGAGCCTGCGGTTAACGTTCAAAGCGGTCTGATTCAAGTCCAAGCAGACATTCCAAACAGTGATGGGAAACTGCGTAGCGGTATGTTCGCGCGCGCCAACATCATTTTGCCTAAGTTAGAAAATCAAGTAACGCTACCGCAAACCGCGATTACCTTTACTCTGTATGGCGATAACGTCTACATCGTAACAGACGTCGATGGTGAAAAACGCGTTAAGCAGAGTGTTGTTAAGGTTGGTGAACGTACAGCAGACATCGCACACATCTTAGAAGGCGTTAAACCGGGTGACATCGTGGTGACATCTGGTCAAGTTCGTCTAAGTAACGATGCGAAAGTTCGTGTAGTAGAAAGCGATGCGACTACTCCACCAGCTGAAACACCAATGCTGTAATTGGAGGCCTCATGCGCTTTACTGATGTTTTTATTAAACGTCCAGTTTTAGCGGTATCGATCAGTTTCTTGATCGCCCTGCTTGGTTTACAAGCGGTGTTCAAGATGCAGGTTCGCGAATACCCTGAAATGACAAACACAGTAGTAACGGTTACAACCAGTTACTACGGTGCCAGTGCCGATCTGATCCAAGGCTTTATTACTCAGCCCCTGGAGCAGGCCGTCGCGCAGGCAGACAATATCGACTATATGACTTCATCGTCGGTATTGGGCAGTTCTACCATTACCGTTAACATGAAGTTGAATACCGACCCGAATGCAGCACTATCTGACATTCTGGCCAAAACCAACTCGGTACGTTCTCAGCTTCCAAAAGAAGCGGAAGACCCAACGGTAACGATGTCGACTGGTTCGACAACTGCGGTGCTTTACATCGGCTTTACCAGCGATGAGTTGTCTTCAAGCCAGATTACTGACTACCTAGAACGTGTAATCAACCCTCAGCTGTTCACTGTAAACGGTGTATCCAAGGTCGATCTATACGGTGGTATGAAGTACGCACTGCGTATTTGGCTAGATCCTGCCAAGATGGCGGCGCTAGGCTTGACCGCAACCGACGTAATGAATGTGCTTAATGCTAACAACTACCAGTCAGCAACAGGTCAGGCAATCGGTGAGTTCGTTCTTTACAATGGTACTGCAGACACTCAAATCTCGAACGTAGAAGAACTTGAAAACCTAGTGGTGAGCTCTGACGAAGGCAGTATTACTCGTCTAAGCGACATCGCCAAGGTCACGCTAGAGAAGAGTCACGATGTCTATCGCGCAAGTGCGAATGGTCAGGAAGCGGTTGTTGCAGCCATCAACGCTGCGCCAAGTGCTAACCCAATCAATATCGCAGCAGACGTACTTGAACTACTGCCTCAACTAGAGCGCAACCTGCCAAGTACGATCAAGATGAACGTGATGTACGACTCAACAATCGCAATCAATGAGTCGATCAACGAAGTAATCAAAACCATCGTTGAAGCAGCACTGATTGTACTGGTTGTAATTACGCTGTTCCTAGGTTCATTCCGTGCAGTAATCATCCCTATCGTAACTATCCCACTGTCTTTGATTGGTGTGGCAATGGTGATGCAGGGAATGGGTTTCTCATGGAACTTAATGACGCTTCTGGCAATGGTTCTCGCCATCGGCCTTGTGGTTGATGATGCGATCGTTGTTCTTGAGAACGTCGACCGTCACATTAAGCTGGGTGAATCACCATTCCGCGCGGCGATCATTGGTACACGCGAAATCGCGGTACCGGTTATCGCAATGACGTTGACGCTGGGTGCGGTATATGCGCCAATCGCATTAATGGGTGGTATCACAGGCTCGCTGTTCAAAGAGTTTGCTTTAACCCTAGCGGGTTCAGTATTCGTTTCGGGTATCGTGGCACTGACATTATCGCCAATGATGTGTTCAAAAATGCTGAAGGCCAACGAAGAGCCAAGCAAGTTTGAACAGAAAGTTCACCACGTTCTTGATGGTATGACTAACCGCTACGCTAAAATGCTTAGCGCCGTTATGCAGCATCGTCCGGTAGTGATTGCATTTGCCGTGATCGTATTTGGCAGCTTGCCAATGCTGTTCAAGTTTATCCCAAGTGAACTGGCTCCGTCGGAAGATAAAGGCGTGATCATGCTACTAGGTACGGCACCGTCGAATGCGAACCTAGATTTCATGCAGAACACCATGAACGACGTCAATACCATTCTGTCAGATCAGCCAGAAGTTGCTTATGCTCAGGTGTTTACTGGTGTGCCTAACTCGAACCAAGCCTTTGGTATTGCCTCGATGGTGCCATGGAGTGAACGAGAAGCGAGCCAGTCGGAAGTCGCTAACCGCGTAGGTGGTCTAGTCGGTAACGTTCCTGGCATGGCGGTAACAGCCTTCCAGATGCCAGAATTACCAGGTGCTGGTTCTGGTCTACCAATTCAGTTTGTCATTACCACACCTAACGCGTTTGAGAGCCTGTTCTCTATTGCGACGGATGTACTGACTGAAGTGAAATCTAGCCCGATGTTCGTCTACTCAGATCTTGATCTGAACTACGATTCTGCGACGATGAAAATCAGCATCGACAAAGATAAGGCGGGTGCGTATGGCGTCACCATGCAAGATATTGGTATCACGCTGTCAACCATGATGGCAGATGGCTACGTAAACCGTATCGACCTAAATGGTCGCTCGTACGAAGTTATTCCTCAGGTAGAACGTAAATGGCGTCTAAACCCTGAATCAATGAATAACTACTATGTACGCAGTGCGGATGGTAAAGCCGTACCTCTAGGCAGCTTGATCACTATTGATGTCGTGGCGGAGCCTCGCTCTCTTCCTCACTTCAACCAGTTGAACTCAGCAACCGTAGGTGCCGTACCAGCGCCAGGTTCTGCGATGGGCGATGCGATTGCGTGGTTTGAAGACATCGCAGCGAGCAAGCTACCAAGTGGCTACAACCATGACTACATGGGCGAAGCTCGCCAGTACGTGACAGAAGGCAGTGCACTGTACGCAACCTTCGGTCTGGCTCTAGCGATCATCTTCTTGGTTCTCGCGATTCAGTTCGAGTCATTGAAAGATCCATTGGTCATCATGGTGTCGGTTCCTCTCGCAATATGTGGTGCCCTGATTGCGCTTGCTTGGGGTGCAGCAACGATGAACATCTACTCTCAGGTTGGTCTGATTACTCTGGTTGGTCTGATCACCAAGCACGGTATCTTGATCTGTGAAGTGGCTAAAGAAGAGCAGTTGCACAATAAACTGAGTAAAACAGAAGCGGTGATGGAAGCGGCAAAAGTACGTTTACGCCCAATCCTAATGACCACAGCAGCGATGATTGCTGGCCTTATCCCACTGATGTATGCAAGTGGCGCAGGTGCAGCACAGCGCTTTAGTATTGGTATTGTTATCGTTGCCGGTTTGGCAATCGGTACTATCTTTACGCTGTTTGTTCTGCCTGTTATCTACAGCTACTTAGCGGAAAAACACAAACCGTTACCAGTGTTTGTTGAAGACAAAGACTTGGAGAAACTGGCTCGTGTTGATGAAGCAAAAGCAGCACATCGTGAGCTTGCAGAAAACAAATAATCTGTTGTGATTTAAAAGGCCACTTCGGTGGCCTTTTTTATTGCCTGCCATTCAACGTCTTTGCTTCGAATTTTTGCTATCGAAGTAGCGACTTTCCCGTATCAATTACATAGAATGAGGGCAAATCGAAAGGAGTTTTAGTCACATGTTTGACCCAAAGAAACTAGAGCAAATCGCTAAACAAATTCATGATTCAATGCCAGCACCGGTAAAAGAGCTAGGTGCAGACGTTGACCAAAAAGTTCGCCAAGTCATCCAAGGCCAACTCAATAAACTAGACGTAGTCAGTCGCGAAGAGTTTGATGTTCAGACTCAAGTGCTGCTGCGCACTCGCCAGAAGCTCACAGAGATGGAAAAGAAACTCTCTGATCTCGAAGAGAAGCTAGCGGATAAGTAAGCAGAAAGGCAAAAAGTTCTAAGGGCTGACGTACAAACGTCGGCCCTTTTTATTTGCCAGCCAATGACCAAGCGAGAACGCCCCCTCAAAGACGCGGCCGATTACCACCAAAAACAAAAAGGCTTGGTCAACGGAGACCAAGCCTTTTAATTAGATGTTGTGTTTTATTTTGTATTTATTACCCCAGTCTGCCTGGAGTTCTTTCCTAACCTAGGTTAGTGCATTACGAAGAATTAAGGTTTTATTTCTAGGAGAAGGCGCGGAGTTTGCGATAGCAAATGAGCACCTTCGACACCGACCTTAAGCCTTAAGGCAAGCAATTAGCCGCCTACCGCGATGTTCTTCATATCTGTCATGTAACCACGTAGCTCTTCACCAATGTACTCAACTGGGTGGTTACGAATTGTATCGTTCACTGCGATTAGCGTTGCGTTATCTACCTGGTTAGACGTTTCGCCTAGCCCCTTACCGATAACGTCTGTACCTACTGAAGGCATGAACTTTTCGCGTAGTAGCGGTGTTGCTACATTAGCGAACAGGTAGTTACCGTATTCTGCCGTATCAGAGATTACTACGTTCATTTCGTATAGACGCTTACGTGCTACTGTGTTTGCGATTAGTGGAAGCTCGTGTAGTGACTCGTAGTACGCTGACTCATCAATGATGCCTGATGCTGTCATCGCTTCGAACGCCAGCTCAACACCTGCACGAACCATTGCTACTAGTAGGATGCCGTTGTCGAAGTACTCTTGCTCAGAGATTTCGATATCGCCTGCTGGGTAGTTTTCAAATGCGGTTTCGCCTGTCTCTTCACGCCAGCCTAGTAGGTTTGCGTCATCGTTCGCCCAGTCAGCCATCATGGTGCTTGAGAACTCACCAGTGATGATGTCGTCCATGTGCTTGTTGTATAGCGGACGCATTAGCTCTTTTAGCTCTTCAGACAGTTCAAATGCTTTGATTTTCGCTGGGTTTGATAGACGGTCCATCATGTGCGTGATGCCACCGAACTTCAGTGCTTCCGTGATAGTTTCCCAACCGTACTGTAGAAGTTTACCTGCATAGCTTGGATCGATACCGTCAGCAACCATCTTCTCGTAAGAAACAATAGAACCCGCTTGTAGCATGCCACATAGGATAGTTTGCTCACCCATTAGGTCAGATTTAACTTCCGCTACAAATGAAGACTCTAGACAACCTGCGCGATGACCGCCTGTGCCTGCTGCCCACGCTTTCGCGATATCCCAACCTTCACCTTTTGGATCGTTCTCTGGGTGAACTGCGATTAGCGTTGGTACACCGAAGCCACGTTTGTATTCTTCACGTACTTCAGTACCTGGACACTTAGGTGCAACCATAACTACGGTTAAGTCTTTACGGATTTGCATACCTTCTTCAACAACGTTGAAGCCGTGTGAGTAACCTAGTGCAGCGCCTTCTTTCATTAGCGGCATTACCGTTTCTACAACGTTGGTGTGCTGCTTGTCTGGAGTCAGGTTGATTACTAGGTCTGCTTCAGGGATTAGCGTTTCGTAGCTTGCTACTTCAAAACCGTTTTCTTTTGCGTTTTTGTAAGATTGACGCTGCTCGTCAATTGCCGCCTGACGTAGTGCGTACGCTACGTTTAGACCAGAGTCACGCATGTTTAGACCTTGGTTTAGGCCTTGAGCACCACAACCAACAATCACCACTTTCTTACCTTTCAGGTAATCAGCTTCAGTTGCGAACTCGCTGCGATCCATAAAACGACAACGACCTAGTTGGTCTAGCTGCTCGCGTAGGTTTAAAGTGTTGAAATAGTTAGCCATAAGGGCGCTCCTTTAAAGAATTTTTCCGTTGAGGTCGGTAGCTTGGGTACCGAATGAGTCCATACTAAAACAGGTATTTAGTTGCTTAAAGTGATATATTCACAATTAGTAATTGCAATTAGTGCAACAAGGATGTGACTATTTCATGAACATTAAGTGTCTGCAGTTGTTCATTCATCTGTGTGATAGTAAGAGCTTCGCAAAGACAGCTTCGGCGATGCATATTAGCCCGTCGGCCCTGAGTCGACAGATACAAAAACTGGAAAGTGACACTGCTCAAGTACTGTTCGTGCGAGACAACCGCAGCGTTGAGCTGACCCCTGCTGCAAAAAAGCTTCTGCCGGTGGCGTTAAACATTCTTGGTGAGTGGCAAAACTACAATGCCCAACTCAAAGGCCATGAAGAAGAACTGAAAGGTGAAATTCGTCTCTTTTGCTCAGTGACGGCCAGTTACAGCCATTTGCCTGAATTATTGTCAGAATTCCGTCTTCAGCACCCGTTTATTGAATTTAAGCTTTCAACCGGAGATCCGGCACAAGCAATCAACAAGGTACTGAGCGATGAAGTGGATATCGCAATTTCCGCCCAACCCGAACAACTGCCCGCTCGAATCGAGTTTGAGACCATCAGTGAAATTCCCCTTTCCGTGATTGCTCCGGTCGGGGTAAGTAATTTTGCCAAGGAGCTGCAAAAAGAGCAGCCGGATTGGTCGACGATTCCCTTTATCGTTCCCGAGTCAGGTACCGCCCGAGACCGTGCCAACGCTTGGTTTAAGGCAATGAAGATCAAGCCCAACATCTACGCTCAAGTCTCTGGTCATGAAGCCATCGTCAGTATGGTTGCACTTGGCTGCGGCGTGGGAATCGCCCCCGATGTGGTGATCAACAACAGCCCAGTAAAAGAAAAAATCGAGCGCTTAAAGGTCGCTTCAATTAAGCCGTTTAAACTCGGGGTGTGCTGCAAACGCTCGCAACTCGATAACCCATTAGTTAAAGCTCTATGGGAAATGGCGCACGATACTTACATCGCCCCATAGCTTTGCAACCTTCAGATACAACAAAGCCACCGCTTTCCACCAATAAAGGAAAGCAGTGGCTTCAAAATACGAAGAAAATTTAGATAACGCGAGAGAACTGCTGCTGACGCGCTTTAGCTCGTAAATACTTATCAAAGCACATACAGATATTACGGATCAGCAAGCGTCCGCGTAGTGTTACGCGAATTTCTTTGTCGTCCACTTCAACAAGTTGGTCATTAATGAATGTCTGCAGAAGCTGTAGATCTTCGTTAAAGTAGTCGTTAAACGTTACTTGGAATTCCGACTCAATCGTCGTCTTATCCAGCTTAAAATTACAGATAAGCTGCTTAATCACCTCACGTCGAAGTAAGTCATCACTATCCAAAGCGACTCCTTTCCACAAAGCATGACGCTGCTCACTCACTTGTGCGTAGTACTTCTTGAGTTCTTTTTGGTTTTGCGCGTACGCGTCACCAATCATCGAGATCGCCGACACCCCAAAACCGACTAAGTCAGCCTCACCTTGCGTGGTATAACCTTGGAAGTTACGGTGCAAAATGCCATTGCGCTGCGCCACCGCTAGCTCATCATCAGGCTGGGCAAAGTGGTCCATACCGATAAACTGGTACCCAGCATTGGTCAATGTCGCGATGGTATCTTGCAAGATCGCCATTTTCTCTTCAGCAACGGGTAAATCTTCATCTTTAATTTTACGTTGAGCCGCAAACAGCTGTGGCATATGAGCGTAATTAAAGATAGATAAACGCCCCGGCTCCATCTTTAGAACTTGCTGCAATGTCTCTGCAAAACGGGTTTGCGTCTGTTTAGGTAACCCATAGATAAGATCTAAGTTAGTTGAGCGGAAACCCAGTTGTTTCGCTCGTTCAACCATAGCGAAGATAAACTCTTCGTCTTGCTCTCGGTTGACCAATTTTTGCACTTCTTTATTGAAGTCCTGTACACCAATACTCAGACGGTTGAAACCTTCACCACGCAAGTGATCCAGCACATCTAGCTCGATTTCACGCGGGTCTACCTCAATACTGATTTCAGCGTCATTCTCAAAGTCAAACTCACCACGAAGAATGGCCATCAGGCGACTGATCTGCGCTTTGGTCAAAAAGGTAGGAGTACCACCACCGAAGTGGAGTTGAGTGACTTTGCGCTCTTGTAGCAGAGCGGCTCGAGTGCGAATTTCCAACTCCAGAACATCAAGGTACTCATCGGCTTTATGTGCATGACGAGTAATAACCTTGTTACAACCACAGTAGTAACAAAGCTTATGACAAAACGGGATGTGGATATAAAGCGAGAGTGGTCGCTCCGGGTATTGCGTACACGCCATGTCATAGTCAGCGACGGTAAACGCTTCGTGAAACTCTAACGCGGTCGGGTATGAAGTATAACGAGGACCTGAATAGTTGTACTTATCCAGTACCGCTTGATCCCAGACAATTTGTTGGCTTGCGACGACAGGCTGCGACATGTTGCTATTTCCGTTGGGCTGTATTGCTTGTTTGGGCTTAAAAGCCTCTGTAATAAGCAGGCTATTTTGCCACAGCTAAGTTGAACTCGTTGCTGGCCTAGCCGCTTTTTCAGTAGCAATACTCAGAATTGATAACTCGATCACTACCCCATAAGTGTAAGCGATCGAGCTATAAAAACCTCAACTTAGATCATCTGAATGTTGATTTGGTTGTTGAGGGGCTGAACCTTAGTCTGCAGCGACTTTAGCTCTTCAATAATGGCACTCTCTAGGCGAGACTCAGCTTTGTGACGTTCAAGGTTCTGCTTCATACGTTCTTTCTTACCCAAGTTCTGGCGATCTTCACCACGCGCCATATCTTTTACAATATGGAACAGTTCAGCCGTCGCCGGATACTCTTGGTCGAAATCAACGCGATCATCACCTTGGACATAATCCATGATGTTATATAGGCGAATGCTGATTTCTGATAAATCACATTGACCTTGAATCCCTGCCAAGCAAAGCACGTGCACACTTTCAAAGATGTTAGCGTTACGTTTTTCAATCGCTAACTTTTGATGCTGCAGCTGCAACTCCTTTTGCTTCTTAAGTTGGAGCAGAAGGTAACCTGCATAAGACGCTAAGCCGAGGATAATCACTCCACCTACAATGGCTAATAAGGTTACACTCATGGGCTCAACTATCCTTTAAATTGGTCTAAGTCTAAATCTTCAAACTGATTCAGTAAGTCATCATCTGAGCTAGCTTTATACTCGTTCGACTCACTTTCAGCAGGAGACTGCGGCTCATCATCTTCATAGATGCCAAGTTGCTTCATAAGGACTTCAATGCGTGCAAGCTTCTCGTCCACATACCTCTGCAGACCTGCACCCAAGTTTTCACCCTCTTCGATACGGTCAAGCAACACATTCAGTTGTGCATCGTTTTCCAGCATCTCCAACTCCTGCTCAGCACTCATACGACGCTCAGCCTTAGTTGGTTTCTTTTGTGGTTCGATAGTCAGCGGAATTTTTTTCTTACTGCCTAAACGCGGGTCGCGCTGTTGACCAGCGGCACGCTGTTTTTCCGTTTTCGCATCTGAGTTGCGGTTACCTGTTTTCAGGCCTTTACGCTTTTTCTCTTTCTTACGCAGGCGTCCTTCAACGTCTGATTGAGTGCGGTTGCGCACGACGACGACATCAAGGTTGCCACCGGATCTTACTTTTTTACTACGGCTCATTACTGGGCTTTCCTCAGTAAAATTACATCATTACCTATAAATTCAAGCTCGAGCTGATCCCGCTCTGCCAAAAATTGAAACGTCTTACGGCTAAAGAAAACCACATGAGTGGGATCATTCTTGTAATGCCACTTAGCAAACGCCTCAATATCAATGACCATCTTGGTCATCAGACCAATCCAGCCACCGGGCTTAACTAAATTCAACCATTGCTGCCATACTGTGTTTGGAGCGTATAGATGCTCAATCACCTCAGTGGCAGTCATAAAGTCATACGATTTGGCTAACACCTCTCTATTTGGGTGGTAGTAGATATCGTACAAGCTCATGGTGTGACCTTGTTCTTCCAACATCAGTGACAAGGTTGGACCGGGGCCACATCCAAAATCTATCCCATCAGAATTAGGCTCGATACGCTCTAATATGGGGTCAGCAACCCGAGATAAAAAGCGTCGATAACCGGCATCTTGGGGATTATTATCATGCAAATCATAGTGTGCTTTCTCTTGCTGCGCATCCAACCTTTGGTCTGGATTAACAAACACCAGTTCGCATTGTATGCATTGAAGATACTCTCGACGCTTATCTTCAAAGTAGTGCTGTGTATCTACGCTTTGGCAAAGGGGGCATGTATGCATGATGACATCCTTAAACAGGGATGCGAAACATACCAGAAACTGAGGTTAGAGTGGAGCACTATTGTGCAAATAATCATCGATTCGAGCAAATTAACCCGCTTAAAATTAAAGAAGGCGTATAAAAAAAGCGATAGGGCTACCTATCGCTTTCTAAATGCCTGACGGCCAAACTGTGTTGCACTGATGTTAGTGCATCAATATTCCATTTGTTTTTGGTGCTTTCCCTGCAAAAGGTGTTGTTTGCCACCATCCTGGTGAGTTTTGGCTTTCCTTTTACTTCCTGCTACCTGGGTTAATCCTTAACCTGATCCGTTTCGCTGTCTTAAACCATTAGACAAGGCGACCATCCCTATCCAGTAGGCTTCCTACCTACCCAGCTTCCTGCTATCACCAAGCGACTCCGCGCTTGCTTCCCTGGAGACTTCCTAGTCTAAAATCCTGATTCAGCGTCCTGCCGATAACTACACTTTACCGTTTTGCCCAAAGTGCACAATCCGCGTTCTACAAAAAATAAGCACTAATTTACCCTATCCAAAACATATCCATATTTTTCAGAAACTTAAGAAATGGCGCGAGAAATAAAGGTACTAAAGTATGGCAAATCTCTTACATACTACTGAGACATACAGAGCACACTAACCCATTGCCCACTGAGATCCTCGTCATACGAAAAAGCCCAGAGAAATCTCTGGGCTTTTTCAATACAACTAGTTGCTCGAACAAATTTGTAGGGCTTAGTGTAGGCCACCAACGTATTTAGAAAGAGTATCGATATCTTCATCCGTTAGCTTCTTCGCGATATCACGCATCATTGCGTTCATGTCGTTACCACGAGTGCCATCACGGAATTTTTCAAGCTGAGATTTAATGTAATCAGCATGCTGGCCAGAGATCTTAGGGAAGCCAGAAAGTTCAGTACCGTTACCACGTGGGCCGTGACAAGCGATACATGCTGTTAGACCACGCTCAGCATCACCTGCGGTGTAAAGCACTTTACCCGCATCAACAACATTTTCAGGCGTTGTATTGTGTGAAATAGGTAGCGATGCGTAGTACGCAGCTAGGTCTTGCATATCTTGTTCAGACAGCGGCATAGCCATGCCACTCATCACAGGATCCATGCGACCTTGTTTACCATTGCTAGTCATACCCAATTTCAGATCTCTAAGTTGCTTCTCAATATACTTAGCATGCTGACCTGCTAGTTTAGGGTACATAGCGAGTTGACTGTTGCCATCAGCACCATGGCAGGCAACACAGGTTTGAGATTTTGCTTTACCAGCTTCAATACTGCCTTGGGCCCATACAGAGCAGCTGGCTAAAAGACTCAAGATTAGCGCTAATTTCTTCATGACATTCCATTATAATTATCAAGCTTCCGGTACCACTCTGCGTTGCCACTCATGGTACAATAGGCGACCTTATGCCGAGCACGGTTATTTTACACAATTTCACAAAAAAGTAATCAATCGACTACACAAAGTCGAGATGGAGTTAACAGTGAGCGTAAAAATTCATTATCAAAACACCCATTTCATCACGAGTGCACCTGATATTCGTCACTTGCCAGAAGATGAAGGTATCGAAGTTGCGTTTGCAGGACGCTCCAATGCGGGCAAATCTAGCTCTCTAAATCGCCTGACTAACCAGCGCAGTCTAGCGAAAACCAGTAAAACACCTGGTCGAACACAGTTAATTAACTTGTTCAAGGTCACTGATGGCTGTCATATCGTCGACTTACCAGGCTACGGTTTCGCTCAAGTTCCACTTGAGATGAAGAAGAAATGGCAAAAGTCGCTAGGTGAATACCTACAAAAACGCCAGAGCCTGAAAGGCCTAGTAGTTCTGATGGATATTCGCCATCCAATGAAAGACTTAGACCAGCAGCTTATCTTTTGGGCTGTCGACAGCGGTATCCCAGTGCAGGTACTGCTAACCAAAGCCGACAAACTAAAAAGTGGCGCTCGCAAGGCTCAGGTACTCAAGATTAAGAAAGATGCTGTGGGTTTTGGTGGCGATGTCAGCGTCGCAGCCTTCTCTTCTTTAAAAGGGATTGGGGTTGATGTGCTGCGTAGCAAGTTAGATGAGTGGTTTGCTCCAGCGGTTGCAGAACAAATCGCGGATGACATCATCGATGACGAGAACCTTGACGATCAAGTCGAGTAACACCATCACAGCCTAATGACATCGAGCCCTGCCAATTAGGCAGGGCTTTTTGTAACAGGCATAAAAAACCCCACCTTTCTTGGCGGGGTAACGGGAGAGAAATAGGAGGTAATAATTATTATGCGCCAGATGATTCCTCATCCTTAGCCACAATGCAATTCCGCAGACCTATCCTTCTCTCTCATTTAAACTCAACAAAAATAAAACTTAGATTGTTGAAAAATAACCAATTTCCAACCAAATGCATTGCCGCTGCCGCAACAAAATCAGGTTTGATTCTTTATCTGAAATAACCAAAGTGTGATTGGTATTTTGTTACATTTTTCTAGAAAGTTACAAACCGCCGTTCAGCGTAATAAGATGGGCAGAAAGCGCGAAGAAGAGAATTCAAATAAGACAATAAGGGAAATTCATGTGGAAACCATGAAGATAACTTTTTGTTTATACAATAAAAAACGCCCCAGTCAAAAACTGACTGGGGCGGCTGAATCAGCCTAATCCAATAACGTGAAACAAAAGGTCTGAAAGATAGAACATCTTACCTCTGTACCCTACGCAGATTAATGTACAACAATTGGTCAGAAATGAAAACAACTTTTGTAAGTTTTTTTCATTAAAATTTTATTAAACAACAGTTCATCTTGAGTTACAGATACTTATTTATAGATAAAAAAAAGCCAGTGTTTGTGCGCTGGCTCATGTTATTTGATGTAAATAGGCTATTTTTTGTCTAGTGAGCCTGATCCCAGTTGTCTCCATGGCCCGCTTCAGCAACCAAAGGTACGTCGAGATCGGCTGCCGACTCCATCAATTGTTGTACTTTACTTTCAATTTCGGCTAATGATGACTCTTCCACTTCAAATACCAGTTCATCGTGCACCTGCATCAGAAGTTTCACTCGTCCCTGCCCTTCGGCTTGAATCCACTCATCGACCAACAGCATGGCTTTCTTAATGATATCAGCCGCAGTGCCTTGCATCGGTGCGTTGATGGCCGCACGTTCCGCCGCTTTACGACGCATGCCGTTACGCGATTTGATTTCTGGTAGGTGCAAACGGCGACCAAAAATGGTTTCGACATAACCTTGGTCAGCCGCGGCACTACGGGTATCTTCCATGTACTGCATAACGCCCGGATAACGCTCAAAGTACTTATTCATGTAATCTTGCGCTTCACCGCGAGGAATACCTAACTGTTTCGCCAAACCAAATGCACTCATGCCGTAGATCAAGCCAAAGTTAACCGCTTTAGCACGGCGACGTTGCTCTGAGCTCACTTGATCAATGGTCGTCCCCATGATCTCGGCTGCAGTCGCTGCATGGATATCTTTTCCTTGTTGGAAGGCATCAAGTAACGCCTGATCTCCGGATAGGTGCGCCATAATACGCAACTCGATCTGAGAGTAGTCGACAGCCATGATTTTATAGCCGTGCGGGGCGATAAAGGCTTGACGAATACGACGTCCTTCATCGTTACGAATTGGAATATTCTGCAGGTTAGGATCGGTGGATGACAAACGTCCTGTCGCAGTCACGGCTTGATGATAAGAGGTATGCACACGACCCGTTTCTGGGTTGATCATCTTAGGCAACTTATCGGTATAAGTCGACTTGAGCTTAGCTAAACCGCGGTACTCTAAAATCAGCTTAGGTAGCGGGTAGTCTAGTGCCAGCTCTTGCAGAACTTCTTCATTGGTCGACGGTGTACCTGATGGCGTCTTCTTGATCACAGGAAGCCCCATCTTCTCAAACAAAATTGCTTGTAACTGTTTTGGTGAGTTCATGTTGAACTCTTGCTCAGCAATCTCATACGCTTTCTGCTCTAACTCATCTAGCCGTTGAGCAATCTCTTGCGACTGAGCCGATAGCTTCATGTCATCAATCAGAACACCAGTACGTTCAATGCGAGAAAGAACAGGAACCAATGGTACTTCTATCTCTTGATAGATGGCTTTAAGCTTCTCGTCTTGATCGATATTTTCCATCAAGCGATTGTGTAGTCGAAGCGTCACATCCGCATCTTCTGCGGCATACGGTGATGCTTCATCAAGCTCAATTTGATTGAAGGTCAGTTGCTTCTTGCCTTTACCGGCAATCTGCTCAAATGAGATGCAGCTGTGTTGCAAGAAGCGCAGTGCCAAACTGTCCATATCATGCTTACCACCCACGCTGTTATAGACGTATGAAGCCAGCATGGTGTCGTGTTTGATACCTTTCATTTCTATGCCGTAGCGCGCTAATACACTGGCATCATATTTGAGGTTTTGACCCACTTTCGCTTGAGCATCATCTTCTAGAATGGGTTTTAGCTGCTCTAGCACCCAATCACGATCTAACTGCGCAGGTGCATCTAAGTAATCATGAGCAACAGGAACGTACGCAGCTACACCTTCTTCAGTCGCAAACGAAAGGCCCACAAGGTTTGCAACCATGTAGTCTAAACTGTCCGTTTCAGTATCGAAGGCAAACACATCCGCTGCTTTGAGCTTCTCTAGCCATGCGTTAAAACTTGCTTCATCTAGAATGGTTTCGTACTGACTGCGATCGATTGTCACCGCAGAAGTATCCATATCGACAGCTGGGCTTGCAGAAGACGCTGTGTTAGCTGACTTCTCGTCGGCTTCCACCACTCCGCTTCCACCATCCAACAATTCATTCAACCAAGATTTGAACACCAACTGGCCGTACAGTTTGATCAACTCATCTTTGTTCGGTTCTGCTTTTAGTAGAGACTCCGGCGTCTCTTCTAGTTCAACATCAAGCTTAATGGTTGCCAGTTCATACGAAAGCTGAGCATTTTCTTTGTTATCAACCAGCTTTTTAGCCATGGTTTTCGAGCCACGAAAACCGAGCGGTGCTATATCATCAAGATTTTCATACAGCTTATCGAGACCGCCTATACCTCGCAGTAGAGCGGTTGCCGTCTTATCACCTACTCCCGGAACACCCGGAATGTTATCCACCTTATCGCCCATTAATGCGAGGTAATCGATGATCAGCTCAGGTGGAATCCCAAACTTCTCGACAACACCTTCTCTATCCATCACCACGTTGGTCATGGTATTGATCAGTGTGATGTTATCATCCACCAACTGAGCCATATCTTTATCACCGGTACTGATCAATACAGGCATGCCTGATTGAGAAGCCTGGTAAGCCAATGTACCAATCACATCATCGGCCTCAACGCCCGGAATACAGATAAGTGGTAAGCCCATTGCACGGATGACATTGTGTAGAGGCTCAATTTGACAACGCAGATCATCGGGCATTGGCGGACGATTTGCTTTGTACTCTGGATACATGTCGTCACGGAAAGTTTTACCTTTCGCATCAAACACCACTGCTATTCGCTCGGATGCAAATTGACGCATCATGCTACGTAGCATGTTAACCACACCATACACAGCATTAGTTGGAATATCGCCATTACTCATGGTGCCTGGGTAGGCGTGAAACGCGCGATAGAGGTAAGAAGAACCGTCGATCAAAATCAACGGATTATCAGGAATATGAGCCATAGTCTTTACGTATCCAAAGAAAATGCAAAAAGATCTGCCTAGGATGCCATGACTCTTACAGTGAATCCATTTTAACTCCGGGGACACCACTCACACATTTGCTGATTGTTTGCTCTCGTTGCGCAAACCACTGTGGATAACTCTGTTTATATAATTTATCCACAAGATATGAATGTTGTCTACTTACAGAAACTTTTTTAGTTAACTTATTGTAATAAAAGAAATTAACATCAGATCGATCTTATACAGATCGATCTAAAAACGATCTTGTCATGTGGACAAGACTATTGATGACCTTTTATTCGATAAAAAATGACAGGCATAAAAAAAGCGACATCTAACGATGTCGCCTAGCAAAAAGGGGTCAAAGCGAATTCAGGTGAATAAAGTGCTTTGCCATAAAGCTATAAATTACACTGGAAGCAATGTGAGCAATGTCGTGTCAAAAAGAACTCGTGCAAGTTCGATTAAGTTCAGTGTCATCACCGTCTCCAATTTGAATCTGGTAACTCTACGTCCTTGTGAACTTCTCTCATTCCCTAAGACGATATAAATAATAACCATTCTCATTTATCTCGTCAACACCTAAATGAGAAAAAATCTCATTTAATTTTTATGACAGTGCTATAACTGCTTCACAAAGTGAATTCGACAATCAAGCAATACGTCTTTTTCTTCAAATTTTTCAATAAAATAACCATTTCTAATCAGTAACCTCAACATGGCTGGAAACTGGTTTCTCGATTTCACTTTTAGCCACTTATATCCATGCTGCCTGACCCACTGTTCTTGTATTTCGAGCAGTGATTGAGCAACACCTTTATTGCGCGCCAATGAAGAAACACCTCCAAACCAGCTATAGAAGGTATCGTTATCCAACTGATAACCAATTTTAAAACCCAACAGATTTTCACCTTCTTGAGCCACTTGAATCAGAAAACACGGCTTGCCTTCGAGACGAGCCGCTAAACTCTCGACCGTCTCTTTGTGGCTAAACTCTTTGATCTGTTCCACCACTTGGACACACTCGGCTAATGTCCCTTCACGATAAGTAATGCTCACGATATATCTCCAAAACTAAAAAAGGCTGACATACGCCAGCCTTTCAACACTTCTCTATTTACAGCTTTTATTCTTCGCTGTGTTTTAAGTACGCAGCCGCTTGTGCATTCTCTTCTGCTAGCCACTCAGCGACATCCTTAGCAAAGTACGTAAGAATGCCATCGGCGCCCGCGCGCTTAAAGCATAACAGAGACTCCATAACGGTATCGCGCTCTTTAAGCCAACCGTTAGCAAACGCCGCCTTATGCATGGCATACTCACCGGAAACCTGATAAGCAAAGGTTGGAACCTGCAACTCAGACTTTACACGGCGCACAATATCTAGATATGGCATACCTGGTTTAACCATAACCATGTCTGCGCCTTCGTTAACATCCATCGCTACCTCATGGATGGCTTCGTCGCTGTTAGCTGGATCCATTTGGTAATTTTTCTTGTTGCCACCTTTTAGGTTGCTCGCACTACCGACAGCATCACGGAAAGGCCCGTAGTAACAAGACGCGTACTTAGCAGAGTACGCCATGATTTGGGTATTGATATGACCGGCGTTTTCTAGAGCTTCTCGAATCGCGCCAATACGACCATCCATCATGTCTGACGGGGCAACCACATCTGCACCCGCCTCAGCGTGAGACAGTGCTTGCTTGACTAATACTTTGGTCGTTTCATCGTTTAGCACATAACCATCTTCATCGATGATGCCATCTTGACCATGGGTGGTAAATGGGTCTAAAGCCACATCGGTAATCACCCCTATTTCAGGTACATGCTCTTTCAGTGAACGAACGGCACGCTGAACCAAGCCTTCGGGATTGTACGCTTCCGCCGCGCAAAGGCTCTTTGCATCTTGATTAACCACAGGGAACAAAGCAATCGCAGGCACACCTAACTGCGCTAGGTATTGCGCTTCTTCCAACATCAAGTCAATCGATAATCGCTCGACACCTGGCATAGACTCTACCGTTTCACGACGATCTTTCCCCATCAAAATAAACATCGGGTAAATCAGATCGTTAACAGTCACTTGATTTTCTGCCATCAGACGACGGCTAAAGTCATGCTTACGCATACGGCGCATACGACGGCCAGGGAATTGACCTTGAATAGAAACGGACACTCTGTTCTCCTTGTGTGGTGAAAGTGCTTGAATCGAATAATATCACCCCAAGCCATAGACACCAGCGACAGACCACAAAAATACGGAAAATGACCAAAAGCTCACACTGCCGTATACTTGGCCGCAACGAATCAATATAGAGAAGCATCATGATCGATACCCACGCCCATATCTACGCTAGCGAATTTGACAATGACCGTGATGAAGTTGTGCAGCGAGCCTTGCAGCAAGGTGTCGAACGGATTTTGATGCCCAATATCGATCTCGATTCGATTGCACCAATGTTGCAAACAGAAGCCGCTTACCCGGACATTTGTCGCTCAATGATGGGACTGCATCCCTGCTACGTTGATGCCAACGTAAACCAAACACTAGAAACCGTCCGCGCTTGGTTTGAGAAACACTCTTTTATTGCCGTGGGCGAGATTGGTATCGACCTTTATTGGGATAAAACCTATAAAGCCGAGCAAGAAATGGCATTCATCACTCAGCTTAACTGGGCTAAAGAACTCAACTTACCCGTCGTGATCCATACCCGAGACTCAATCGAAGAGACCCTCGGTCTACTTGAGAAAGAGCAAGATGGGTCATTGCGCGGCGTTTTTCATTGCTTTGGTGGCAGCCTAAAAGAAGCAAAAGCAATAAACGGTCTTGGCTTTCATCTTGGTCTCGGTGGGGTCTCTACCTTTAAGAATGGTGGCATGGACAAGGTCATCCCACACTTAGATATGGACTACGTGATACTCGAAACGGACAGCCCTTATTTAGCACCAGTGCCGCATCGAGGTAAACGTAATGAGCCCGCTTACGTGTCTTTAGTCTCGCAAAGAATCGCGGATCTGCGTAATTGCTCCACTGAAGACGTCCATAAAATTACAAATAAAAACGTTAACAACCTCTTCTTATTGTGAAAATTAACATTAGTAAATGCACTAAATTTCACAACAATGTGATATGAATCTCACTTATAACTATAATTCATGATGCTACTGGTTTAATATTGCGTCTCAATAATTAGAAGGCGTCTTGTAATGTGTAACCATAGTAGTAACTTACAAAGACAGCACCGTACGTTTTGGCAAAAGTTGCTAGGTATTAAAGAAATCTATATATGCTCTCAATGTGGACATACGATTAAGGTTAAGTAGATACCTACAATTGGATTAGACGTACTGAACTGTCCCAAAAAAGAAAGGCTTGCCACATCGGCAAGCCTTTTCAGTTTCGTTCATTCTCTATTCGACTTCTTCCTGCTCGTCTTCATCTTTACGAACGTAAAAACGGGCAAAGAACAATCCGACCTCAAACAGCAAACACATTGGGATCGCCAACAAGGTTTGCGAGATCATATCTGGCGGTGTCAGCATCATACCGACAATAAAGGCACCAACAATAATGTATGGCCTTTTCTCACTAAGGCTTTTTGGATTCGTAGCCCCTGTCCAACACAATAGAATGATGGCAACAGGTACTTCAAATGCGATACCAAACGCTAGAAACAGCGCTAAGACGAAATCCAAGTAACTTGAAATATCGGTTGCGAACTCAACACCACCTAATGAGATCGCAGTAAAGAAGCCAAACACCAGCGGAAACACCACAAAATAGGCAAACGCAACGCCACAGTAAAACAGCATAGAGCTGGAAAACATCAGCGGCATAATCAGGCGACGTTCATGCTTATAAAGACCGGGGGCGACAAAAGCCCAAACCTGGTACAAGATAAAAGGAACGGCAATGAAAATAGACGCGATGAGCGTTAACTTCAATGGCGTAAAGAAAGGCGAAGCAACATCCGTTGCAATCATGGTCGCCCCTTCAGGTAGACGCTCTACCAAAGGCGCAGAGACAAATTCATAGATGTCGTTTGCAAAATAAATCAGGCCAACAAACACAACCAACACCGCTAGAATAGCGCGCAATAAGCGGTTGCGTAGTTCAAGTAGGTGGCTGATCAAAGGCTGTGTCTGCTCTACAGAAGACATGGAAACCTCTTACTATTAAAAGATCTAAAAAGGAGCTACTGAATGAGTAGCTCCTCCTAATGCGAGACTATTCGGCTTTTTTATCTGCCTGTGGTGCAGTGGAAGTCGTTAAATTTTCCACCGAACCTGCTGAGTCATTGGCACTCTGAACGGAAACGGGTTCGCTCTGATCCTCGGCAACATGAGCTGCTGAGTCGCTTTTGCTCGCATATGGGCGTTGCACATCTTGGGCAGCCTGTTTGAGTTCTTCAACCGAAGACTTCAACTCTGGGGAAAGGTCTTCCATTCCCATCTGCTCAGCTTTGCGCAGGTTTTCTTGCAGTTCTTGCACCTTAAGTTCATGTGAAAGCTCATCTTTCACACTGTTTGCCATATTTTTTGCCGCGCCTATAAATTTCGAGACACTGCGAATTGCATGTGGCAAACGTTCTGGCCCAAGAACCACCAGCCCGACGACAGATATTAATACCAGTTCCCAAAAACCGATATCAAACACGTGTTACGCCTGCTCTTTGTCTTTCTTAGTGTCAGCAGAAGCGTCTGTTTTCTGCTGTTCTAGGTTCTTCTGTTCGAAGTCTGCGTCTTTTTTATCTTTATCAGACTCATCTTCGCTCATTGCTTTCTTAAAACCTTTTACCGCACCACCTAGGTCGCCACCGATACCACGTAGCTTCTTAGTACCAAATAGTAGAACGACGATGACAGCAATAATCAGAAGTTGCCAAATACTAATACCACCCATTCTTTTTACCTCGGGTCTTATTAAACAAATTTATTTCAAGAGTTTAACGTCTATCGACGGTAAGCTCGCCAACTAAGCAACCAAAATGTGACCCCGCCTAAGCCGCAAGCCATAGAAAGTTGCTCATAAGTGCTGTTGACCAATATTGCCGAGCATACGACTAATGTGGCCCCAACACCAAATAAAAATTTCCCCGTCGCTTGCTGACGCTTGCTTGCACGATAACCTTGATAGAGGTCATCCATGCGCTGATTCATCATCTTGCCTTGGCGTAAGCTGTCATACAAAAGCTCAGGTAGCTCAGGTAACTTCTCAGCCCAAAATGGCGCGCGATCTTTTACCGCATTAATCACAGCTTGAGGGCCGACTTGATTCATCATCCACTCTTCTAAGAATGGTTTAGCCGTTTCCCAAAGGTCAAGCTGCGGGTACAACTGACGCCCCAAACCTTCGACGTACAACAGCGTTTTTTGCAACAAAACGAGTTGTGGCTGAACTTCCATATTGAAGCGTCGAGCGGTGTTAAACAGGTTCAGTAATACATGGCCAAATGAGATTTCACACAATGGCTTGGCAAAAATAGGCTCACACACAATGCGGATAGCGAACTCAAATTCATCCACATTGGTTTCACGTGGAACCCAACCAGACTCAACATGCAGTTCAGCGACTCGTCGGTAATCGCGGTTGAAGAATGCAAGGAAGTTCTCAGCTAGATAGCGCTTATCTTCACTGTTAAGCGTACCGACAATGCCACAATCAAGACCAATCCAACGCGGGTTCTCTGGATGCTCTGGTTCAACAAAAACATTGCCAGGATGCATATCTGCATGGAAGAAACTATCCCGGAACACTTGAGTGAAGAACACACTCACTCCGCGTTCAGCCAGAAGCTTCATATTGGTGCCGTTTGCGCGCAAGCCTTCTATATCAGAAACTTGGATGCCATATATTCGCTCAGAAACCATGACAGTTTCATTACTGAAGTCGGTTAAAACTTCAGGAACGTACAATTCTTCACTGCCTTCAAAGTTACGACGCAATTGAATGGCGTTGGCTGCTTCACGACGAAGGTCAAGCTCATCCAACAAGGTCTTTTCGTATTCGCGGACGACTTCAACCGGTTTCAAACGACGTGCTTCAGGAAGTGCTTTGGCGACTATACGCGCCATTCGGTACATCAGTTTTAGATCTGCATCAATGACAGGGCGAATATCTGGTCGAATGACCTTTAATACCACTTCTTGGTTAGTGGCTTTGACCTTCGCGGTATGGACTTGAGCAATCGAGGCGGAGGCTAGCGGTTCAATGTCAAAATCATCAAACCAGGTTTCAAGCGAGCCACCCAGCGCCTGCTCAATCTGCTGTTTGGCCAGTTGCCCATCAAACGGAGACACCTGATCTTGCAGTAGCGCCAAAGGGTCAGCAATGTGAGCAGGAAAGAGGTCACGTCGCGTCGACATCATTTGACCAAACTTAATCCATACCGGACCAAGTTCTTGCAATGCGAGGCGTAATCGTTCACCAAGTTGTTTATCTTGATGCTTATTTTTAATCCAAAATAGCCCTTTGCGCGCCATCAGAGGCGCTTTTGCTAGTTGGTGGTTAGGCAACAGCTCATCAAGACCGTATTCGAGCTGAACCTTAGTTATTCGATAAAGGCGGCGTAACTCAGTTGGCGTCATGCTCGCTCCAATAGCTGATTCAGTCTCGCTTCAAGACGAGCCGTTTGACTTTTCACCTCATCCACTTGATCGCAAAAGTTGACCACTTCAAGCGGAGCTGGAGCCATACGCCACTCTTCAGTCAGCACCTGACCTAAATGACGCTGATGTTTGGATGCTTGGCCAGAGACAAATTGACCAAAATTGTTGGCACCTTTCACTAAGGTATGGGCCACCACATCACCTGTCACACGAGACAGCCATTCTTCGATGTCAGGTTTACAGTCCATCATGAGCTGGGAAAATTTTTGCGCCAGTTGGATATCTCCTTCGAGAACCAACTTATCTTGTTTGATCAGCTGAGTAATATTGGACTGGTCGCGCAGTTCAGGCAGAACGGCCAAATTCAGAGAAAGGTAACAATCCGGATCCCCCTCATAATTCGCCAATACATCAATTTGCTGACTAAACACGAAAGTTAACGTTTTATTGAGCTCTTTAAGGTTAACTTGAATGACCTGACCTTTTAAACGCCCAAGACGACGACCCAATTCAGGGTCGTCATTAATTAGGGTATTTAATGAAGTTTCGATCACCGCGGTTACTAAGGGTTCAAATGGCATAGTAAGCACCTTTAGAATTTGTAGCCGCGATGTAGCGCGACTATTCCGCCTGTCAGGTTGTAGTAACTGGTGCTATCAAAGCCAGCGTTATCCATCATGCCTTTCAGCGTTTCCTGATCCGGGTGCATACGGATCGATTCTGCAAGATAGCGGTAACTTTCTGCGTCATTCGCCACCAATTCACCCATTTTGGGAAGTAAATGGAAGGAATAAGCATCGTAGATTTTAGATAGTGGCTCTAGTATCGGTTTTGAGAACTCGAGTACTAGCAATCGACCGCCTGGTTTGAGTACCCGATACATAGAACGCAGCGCTTTGTCTTTGTCAGTCACGTTACGTAGACAGAAACTGATGGTAATCGCGTCAAAGTAATCATCTGGAAACGGCAACTCTTCTGCGTTCGCCTGAACATAATGCACGTTACCAACGATGCCACTATCACGCAGTTTATCTCGGCCCACGTTAAGCATGGAGTTATTGATGTCCGCAAGAATAACGTGTCCTTTTTCACCGACAATACGAGAGAACTTAGCCGTTAAATCCCCCGTACCACCACCAAGATCAAGTACGCGTTGACCAGGACGTACGCCACTACAATCAATGGTAAAGCGCTTCCAAAGACGATGTACACCACCCGACATTAAGTCGTTCATGATGTCGTATTTCGCAGCAACAGAGTGAAAAACCTCTGCCACTTTTTCAACTTTCTGTTCTTTTGCTACCGTAGTGAAACCAAAATGGGTAGTTTCACTTGATTCTAAAGCTGTATTTGGTTGCACGCTTGTATCCGTCATGATGGTTCCTCTTCGAGCAGCGCCTGTTAATAACTACGACCGGAGCACTGCGGGCGATTAGTTTACTTTATCCTCAGACGGATGTCTTTCCGCGTTAGCCTCATTTTCACTCACTGGATGATTTTCTGTGAGGCCATCGTATTGCGCCATTTGGGCTAAATGACTCGAGATTGGCCGTTTCACTTCAACGCCAAGCTGTTTAAAGCTTTCAGCTTGACGAATCACGTTGCCACGTCCCGTTGCTAGCTTGTTCATCGCCCCTTGGTAATTTTGATTGGCTTTATCCAGTGCTCCCCCCAACGTCTCCATATCATCGACAAACAAACGTAACTTGTCGTACAGCTTACTTGCGCGTTCGGCAATAATCTGAGCGTTCTGGTTTTGTCTTTCATTGCGCCACAAATTATCGATAGTTCTTAAGGCGACCAGTAACGTCGTCGGGCTGACTAAAATGATATTCTGCTCCATCGCATCTTTGACTAAGCTAGGGTCAGCTTGAATGGCCACTTGGAATGCAGGTTCCACAGGGATGAACATCAGTACGTAATCTAGGCTTTGAATGCCTTTTAACTGATGGTAATCCTTGTTAGATAGCCCTTTAATGTGAGCCCTTAGTGCAAGTAAGTGGTCACTTAGTGCTTGCTCTCGCTGGGTGTCGGTTTGTGCATTAAAGTAACGTTCGTACGCCACTAGTGCCATTTTAGAATCGACCACCACTTGTTTGTCTTGCGGTAAGTGAACAATCACGTCAGGTTGGTAACGTTTGCCAGCTTCATTTTGTAAGCTCACTTGAGTTTGATATTCATGACCTTCACGTAAACCCGACTCAGCCAATACTCTCGCTAAAACCACTTCTCCCCAGTTACCCTGCTGCTTGTTATCACCTTTTAACGCCTGAGTGAGATTAACGGCTTCTCGCGTCATATGTTCATTTAGGCGTTGAAGGTTTTTCAGCTCATGCACTAAAGTGTGTCGTTCTTTGGCCTCTAGATTGAAGCTGTCGTTCACTTGACGTTTAAAGCCTTCCAACTGCTCTTTAAGCGGGCTAAGTAGGCCTTCAAGGCTTTGTTTATTTTGCTGGTCCACTTTCGCCGTTTTGGCTTCAAACAGTTGGTTGGCGAGGTGTTCAAATTGTTGCTTCAAACGTTCTTCCGCTTGCTCCAGCAGCTGCAGTTTTTCTTGGTTTGCTTTGTTTTCTTGTTCATGTCGCGCTTCTTGCTCACGCAACTTGCCTTCCAGTTGAGACTTCTGCTCACGGATGACGTTCAGATCTTCAGCATATTGCTGGCGCTCTTGCTTCACGGCTTCGAAGTAGCGTAGCTTCTCCAGCACGGCCATCAACTTGCCATGCGCTTGTTTCAGCTCATACGCGGCTTTATCTCGCTCACTATCCAGTTCATCTAGTTCTTGCTGACTTTCTAGCAGCTCTTTTTGCAGTTGATTGATTTGCTGAGAAGTCAGCTGCTGGTTGGACTCTAATTGCTGTTGCAGTAATTGTTGGTGAAACTGCATTTTTTGCTTAATCCACCAGCCAACGGCAACACCACTTATTGCGGCACTGCCAAGCGCGGTAAAAAGTAAATTCTGATTATCTAGAATCCATTGCATAGTAAAGGGTTAGCTCGTTATATCAGTCTTGATTCAATGGTATTTTAGCACTGGATAAATGTCCAGTTTGTAGGCTAGATATCGAGCAGCTAGACTATGCCAACCGTATTCTATCCCATCAAATAAAAACGAGGCTTGTAAGCCTTTGGTTTTACTCAAGGAGCATCATGAACGAGCGTCGTGCGTTAGGGTTTGGCCTTTCGGCTGTCCTGTTGTGGTCTACTGTGGCTACCGCCTTCAAATTAACTCTGGCTGAATTTACACCGATTCAAATGCTGACCGTAGCCAGTGTGGTTTCAGCAATCGCGTTGACGTGTATCTGTGCATTGCAAGGTAAGCTATCGACGTTAAAAGACACCTTCCTCGCCAACCCTTGGTACTACATACTGCTCGGGCTAATTAACCCATTGGCTTACTATGTCATTCTGTTCAAAGCATACGATCTATTACCCGCTTCTCAGGCACAGGCGATTAACTACAGTTGGGCGATTACGCTAACTTTGATGGCCGCTGTTTTTCTCGGGCAACGCATACGCGGACAAGATTGGATCGCATGCTGTCTGAGCTATGTCGGTGTGATAGTGATTGCCACTCAAGGAGACATCTTAGGATTAAACTTTGCCAGCCCATTAGGGGTCGGATTGGCGTTACTTTCCACACTGCTCTGGGCCAGCTACTGGATCCTGAATACTAAAAATAAAGCCGACCCTATTGTCGGTGTGCTGCTTGGCTTCCTAGTTGCCATTCCTTGCGCCATCGCATTGAGCTTACATGAAGGAGCGACATGGAGTGGAATTTCGCTGCAAGGTTGGTTAGCCGTCTCTTATGTCGGCCTATTTGAGATGGGCGTAACGTTTGTCCTTTGGCTCAGCGCACTCAAACTAACTCAAAATACCGCACGGATCAGTAACCTCATTTTTGCTTCCCCTTTTATCTCACTGGCTCTACTGGCTAGCGTTTTGGGTGAGGAAATTCATCCATCTACGTTAATGGGGTTGGTGCTGATAATTGGCGGCTTAGTGATCCAACAGATCAAGTTTGGCAAAAAAGATCTTGCCCCAAGCGTCAAGTAACGACTTGTTAACATTAGAATAGTTGATAAGCCATCTCACTCCCCTGACCACGCACCTGATCGATTTTACTGGCTAACTCAGGGGAGACATGCAGTGCCAACGCTGCTTTACTCGACGCGAGGTAAGCGTATTTCTCTTGCTCGTCCAACATATTGTCCCAGTGATGATTGATGTCACGGGCGAGATACAGCAAGCAGGCCAGACGTTTAGATTCAACCGCTTTCGCTGGGTGATTGACGTTGGCTATTGCATCGACCAACTCATTGGGAAACTTCCAGCTTTCCGCCAACACTGCGCCAAGCGCTTGCGCATCGGTACCAAGCACTTCCTGCTGAACATGAAGCGCATTCTCTCCCGCAAGCACCCTTTGCTGAATATCTAGTGCCTTTTCTGGCTCCAAGCTGTGAATCATTAACTCGCCGATGTTATGCAAGATCCCAGTCGTAAAGGCCTCATTTGGATCGAGTTTTATGTCTTTGGCGATCGTACTTGCGATGGTCGCGACTTCAAACGTTCCGGCCCAATAATCTTTGATATTGAGGGTTTCTAATTTAGGGAATGTCGTGGCAAGAATGGAAGAGGAAATAAGGTTACGGATCGCACCAACCCCGATACGAACAATGGCATCATTGATGTTAGATATCCCTTTAATGCCACCAAATTGCGCTGAATTGGCCATTCTCAGAACTCGCGCCAGTAGCACCTGATCCATCGCCATTTTTTTTGCCAATTCACCAAAATCAATTTGCTCTTGGTTAACCATCTCAAGCAATTCTTGCAGTACGCTCTCTATTCTCGGTAGCTCATTAATTCTTGAAATCAGCGCTTGATAGCTCATACGTTACTCCTTCCACTCTCTTCCCATTTACTATAGGACAGAAATTGAGCCAGAGATCAATAACGGCTTATCTAACAACTACGTGACTTTAGCCACTGCCGCGGCGATTGACCTGAAACATGTTGGAATGCACGCGCAAAACCAGAGTAACTGCTATAGCCCACTGCATCGGCCACCCAATTGAGCGGTTTGTTTTGTAGTAACAGCGACTGCGCGACCGATACACGCCACTTTTGCACGTAATCACCCGGAGTTTCGCCGACTTCACGCTTAAACGTCTCCATAAACTGGGTTCGCGACATCGCCGCAATGGACGCCATCTCCGCTATCTGGAAATGACGCGCAGGAAGCTGATGAATCGCACTCACGACTGCAGATAAACGAGGGTGTGCTAGTGCAGAAAACAATCCACGTTCTATCGCTTGCTGCTCGATCAAATAACGGAAGATCAAAGTCATTAGGCTGTCACTGAGCTTATCCATCATAAATTGCTGCCCAGCGGAGGAGCGATGCGATTCGTTAAACAACATGTCGATAACAGGCATCAAGTTGGGCTCTTTAGCAAAAGGAATCACGATCACTGGTGGAAGTGCAGACAACAACGGATTCATCTGCCCCGCTCGATACTCCACATTAGCACACACCAACTCTGCCCCTTCTCCGACGCCTTCTATGGCATGAGGCAAGCTATGAGGTAGGTAGACAATGCAAGGCTCAGTTAATGTACGCTCAGCGTGATAAGAGCTCACAAGGTTAAGCTGGCCGGAATTAAGGACATGAAGGTGACCTTGGCTTTGCGCGCCTTCTTTAAATGAAGAAATACCGCACAAGTGCCCCGAATAAAAAACACCAGTACGAATGGAACAGTGCTCCATCAGTTGAGACAGCAGATCCATATTACCTCCGAACGATTCGCCTACTTTTTTGGCTTTTAGTCCCCCAATAGACCGGGTGAGTCCGCTAATTTATTTCATACAAGGTAAACAAACACAGACAAGGAGTGTGTTATGGCTCGCTTTACAACAACAGGTAAAAAACTCAGCTTAATGGCCGCATTACTCGGCACCAGTTTTTCACTACTGGCAGCGGATGTGGGTATGAGTGTCGATGCCAATGACTTGGCGATTAAAGGCTATGATCCCGTGGCGTACTTTACTGATAAAGGTGCGGTGCAAGGCAACCCGCAATATACCGCGACATACAACAATGCTATTTATCACTTTTCTAGCAGCGCTAATCGCGATCAATTCAAAGCTAACCCGCAAGCTTACGCGCCGCAATACGGAGGTTATTGTGCCTTTGGGGTGGCAATGGGTAAAAAGTTTGATACCGACCCGCACGCTTGGAAAATTGAGGACGGAAAGCTGTATCTCAATCTGGATAAAACCGTGCAGAAGCGCTGGCTAGAAGATACGGCAGGATTTATCCAAGATGCAAACAGCAATTGGACCACCATTAAACCTGTGGCCGCAGACAAACTGTAGTCCACTAACCCTTTCTGCTTTTTTCTCCCAAATTGGAAAACGGAAGAGCTCTCCCTCTTCCGCTTTTTTATCTGCTATCTGGCTAAGCCCACTGGCCCGCAACGTAACCAGAGCTCCAACACCATTGGAAGTTGTAGCCACCTAGCCAACCTGTTACATCCATGACTTCGCCTATGAAATACAAACCTTTAACGGATTTACACTCCATGGTCTTTGACGAAATATGATCGGTATTGACGCCACCCAGTGTCACTTCCGCAGTGCGGTATCCTTCAGTGCCGTTTGGGGTAATTTGCCAGTTTTCTAGCAAAGTCGAAATGTGTTCTAGCTGCTTAGCATTGAACTGTTTGAGTGGTTTGTCTTCCAACTCCTTGCGCTCAACCAAGACTTCGACAAGCCGCTTAGGCAGAACTTTAGCCAGCGTGTTCTTCAGGCTTTGATTAGGATGCTTTTCTAAATTCTGGCGCAACAACTGCTCTACATCGACATCTGGGACAAGATTAATGGTCACCTTCTCACCCGGTTGCCAATAAGAGGAAATTTGCAGTACCGATGGCCCAGACAAACCTCGATGGGTAAACAGCAAGGCTTCTTTGAATACCTTTTGGTTTGCCGCTGTAATCTCGACTGGAATTGCGATACCAGAAAGCTCTGCAAAATCTTCTTTGTCTTCTTTGTGCAGCGTGAATGGTACTAACCCTGCCGTGGTTGGCACAATATCCAGCTCAAACTGCTCAGCGATTTTATAGCCAAAAGGGGTCGCGCCAAGCTTAGGCATCGACAACCCACCCGTTGCGACGACCAAAGACTCGCAATGGATAACATTGGTATTGGCGTGCAATTCAAAGCCTGAATCCGTCTGCTCGACATGGTGGATATCTTGGCGATAACGCTGCTCTACCGTAGGAAGATCGCATTCAGCCAACAACATCTTGACGATATCCTTGGAGTCATAGTCTCCCACGCAGAACAACTGGCCATGGTCGCGCTCTTCAAACTCAATACCGTGTTGATAGATCATCGAGATAAAATCCCAATTACTGTATTGAGCCAGCGCTGATTTGACGAAGTGAGGGTTACGACACAGGAAGTTTTTGGCGCTGACATCGTAGTTGGTGAAGTTACAGCGACCGCCACCAGCGATCAAAATTTTTCGACCTGGCTTTTTGGCATGATCGAGAAGCAACACTTTACGCCCGCGTTTACCGGCTTCCGCTGCACACATTAACCCTGCAGCCCCTGCTCCAATGATGACTACGTCGAACTTTTCCGCCATGACAACTACTCATTCCAGCCAATAAAAAAGGATGTGCATAATACACATCCTTCGCAAATAACAGCGCTATTCTAACGGTAATGTCGCAGCTTGCCAAATCGCCAAGTCAGAGAATAAATGCAGCTAGCAGCGTAACACCCAATAAAGAAGTCGAGAGAATGAACAGCTCTCTTACCCGCTCGCACTTACCGGTAAAGATTTCATCATGATGGTGATGGTATTCTCTGCTTTTCAAGTAATGGAATAAGCGAACCTGTTTAGTGACATTACCATGGGTGGTAAAAAAGCCATTACCGTCAACTTGTTGATAAAGCAAAGGGTGGGCTTCACGCATGATATAGATGAGAGAACGTAACGCGGTCAGGTATCTTGCCATATTAACAAGCGTAACGAGCATTAGCGTGAATAGAATGGTGTCAGCATTGATCATCTTTTCCTCCCTACATCTTCAAAGGATGCCCAGAAGAAAAAGACGATCTATTACTTAGAGAGTCTTTCGCTGAAGGTTATTCAGCAGGGGCGTCCATGATAGAAGATGAACCTTCTTTCGCTAGAGCCGCTAGATCTTTGTCGATAAAGAATAGCGCTTTGCCATCTTCACCCACTAATTCTAGCTTATCTAAAATCCCTTTAAATAACTTCTCTTCCTCGTGCTGTTCAGCAACGTACCACTGCAAGAAGTTGAAAGTAGAGTAGTCTTGAGACGTAAACGCCACGTGAGCAAGCTTATTGATTTTTTGCGTAATCATCTGCTCATGCTCGTATGTTTCACGGAATACTTCACCAAGGCTATTAAACTCATGCTTAGGCGCTTCAATTGCACCTAAAATTGGCATAGCACCCGTTTCGCTTACGTATGTGAAGAGGCGCTGCATATGCTCCATTTCTTCTACGGCGTGAGCACGTAAAAATTCAGCTGCACCTTCAAAACCTTTGTCTTCACACCAAGCACTCATTTGTAAGTATAGATTGGATGAGAAAAATTCGAGATTAATTTGCTCATTCAATTGTTCAACCATTGCTTGTGAAAGCATTTACCTCTCCTACTAAGTCTATGAACTATAAAGTGACTATATCATCAGCACTACCATAACACTTTGACGTATGAATGTGGATCTGAGATCACTACAACACAATTAATCGATCTAGGGTGCTAATCTGTAATCAGACACATAAAGGAGATAGCACTATGAGTTATCAACACATTTTAGTTGCGGTTGATCTTTCTGAAGACAGTAAACTTTTGATCGAAAAAGCCGTCGCACTGGCTAAACCACTCGAAGCTGCCGTGTCATTTGTTCATATCGATGTGAATTATGCTGAACTGTACACTGGGTTAATCGACATCAATCTTGCAGAGACTCAACATCAAGCAATTCAAGCCTCTCAAAGCCAGTTACAGGAGTTTGCTGAGCACGCCAATTACCCAATCAAACATACTTTGGTTGGCAGTGGTGATCTGGGTAACGAGCTGTGCGATACCATCCAAGAGTTCAGCATCGACCTGGTGGTATGTGGCCATCATCAAGATTTTTGGAGTAAGCTGCTCTCTTCAACGCGTCAGTTGATTAACTGCTCTCCAGTAGACATGTTGGTCGTGCCACTTAAAGACTGATCAGTCACTCAAATTCAGCTAAACTGCAGAGCACTTTTTGATAATGAGTATTAGTTATGGGTTATCTCTCTGCAGTTACGCTTCTTTGGGCGTTCTCATTTAGCTTGATTGGCGTCTACCTCGCCGGTCAGGTAGATTCTTGGTTTTCTGTGCTGATGCGCGTGGCATTGGCTAGCTTGGTGTTTATTCCATTCTTAAAGTTCAAAGGCGTGGATAAAAGCCTAATTATGAAGCTGATGACCGTCGGTGGTTTCCAGTTAGGCTTGATGTACTGCTTCTATTACCAATCTTTCTTGTTACTCTCCGTTCCTGAAGTATTACTGTTTACCGTTTTCACCCCTATCTATGTCACCTTGATTTACGATTTTCTCAAGGGGCGCTTCTCACCTTGGTACTTAGTCACAGCAGCCATTGCCGTTGCGGGAGCGGCGTTTATCAAGTTTGCAGGAATCAATGAGAACTTCCTTATTGGCTTCTTGGTTGTACAAGGTGCCAATATCTGTTTTGCCATTGGCCAAGTCGGTTACAAATACATCATGGAGAGCACGCCTGTTGAATTACCTCAGCATACCGTCTTTGGTTACTTCTATTTAGGTGCCCTGTGTGTCGCAACCACTGCGTTCGCCTTGATGGGCAATTTAGACAAGCTGCCGACCACCAGCACACAATGGGGCATTCTGATTTATCTTGGTTTGATTGCGTCTGGCGTGGGGTATTTTGTCTGGAATAAAGGTGCGACCCTCGTTAATGCAGGTGCATTAGCCGTTATGAACAACGCTTTGGTTCCTGCTGGGCTTATCGTTAATATTCTGATTTGGAACCGAGACGCTGACCTTGGACGGCTAGCCGTGGGGGGCGGTATTATTCTGCTCTCTTTGTGGATTAACGAAACTTGGGTGAAAAAGAAAGTTGCCCAGAGCTATGAAGCGGCATAATCACCAATAAAAACGCTCTCCGGTTGGAGAGCGTTTTTTTAAAAGCTAGTGCATGTGCGACTGTGACTGGACATCGAGTAACTCTGGCACAATCAATGGCGATACAGACTCTAGGCGCGCCTCAAGTTTCTTTTGCTGCTTGAGTAATTTATGTTGCTTCTTGGCGAGCTTCAGCAGTTTTTTCTGTTGCTTAAACTGCTTTTTCAATGCCTTTTTCGCTTTTTTAATCGCCTTCTTATCGGACACATCAAGTAAGCTTGCTGGAACTTCCAGCGGAGCAGGCTTCACTTCTTGCTGAGCTTTTTGCTTTACTCGGTCAATGACACGACGCACCGCTTGTGCCTTCTGTTCGGCGTATTTTTCTGTTGCTGGCGGCAAGGCTTCAGCCAATAGACCACAGCTTCTTTGCTGCTCCAACGGCTTGTCTTGGCATTGTTGAGGTGGAATCGCGGCAGGCTTACATAGATTCGACGACGATGAAGCAGAACGCGCGCAAGAGCGACAAACAAATTTAGGTTCAACCACTAATCGATGGATTTCCCCTAAGTTTTCAGCAATTTGCTTACGATTCATCTTACAAAGACGTTTAGCCATGTTACCACTCCAGCTAAGAATACGAATAATTCTTACTATGGTATACCTGTAAGCCAGACGTTAAGCAAGCACTAAATCTATCCCTTTTTCAACGAAGGTCGCTAACTCATTGATGCATTAACATAAACATCAAAACGGTTTTTTTTCGTTTCAATTGCCATGGCAGGTCGCAGACCATTTAGCCAGTCAGCGTAATCGGGGCGTTTAACGACAACCCTTTTAGTTGCAAGGGCTAACGCGGGTTCTAACAGGTCATCAGCATCGGTATCTGCCCCGACAAGAGACTGAAAAACACGCATTTCTTTTTTCACTAACGCACTCTTTTTCTTGTTCTCCGGGTGGGGATACATGGGATCGAGATAAACAACATCAGGTTGGATGAAATCCGGGTCTTGAGCCAAGTCATGCAGAGCGCGATGACTTGAGGCATGAATCAAAGACATTCGTTCCTCTACCCAAGGACCGATTTCAGGATCTTGTTTCGCGCGTGCTAAGCCATCATCCAGCAAAGCCGCAACCACAGGGTGACGCTCGACCATCTGAACTTTACAACCCAAAGATGCCAACACAAACGCATCACGCCCTAACCCGGCCGTGCCATCCAATACCGTCGGTATCGCACCTTTATTTAAACCCGCGGCTTTAGCAATAGCTTGCCCCTTACCGCCGCCAAACTTACGCCTGTGACCAACGGCACCGCCAACCAGATCAACAAAAATAGCACCTAGTTTCGGTTCATCGATTTTTCTCAGCTCTAAGCGTTCATCGGTCAGAACCAGAGCAAATAGACTATCTTGGCAATGCTCTAGCCCCCAGCGCGTTGCGATGCGCTCAAGCTGCTCACTTTGTTGGGGGGTTTCACAGATAAGTTGTAGTTGCACAGTTGGCTCCAAACCACAGGGAATTCATCAGGCGCAAGTGTAATGGATTTTAAGGTTTGGTACTAACCTTGTTCTCACTCATCAAGTCACTGACCAGCTGCTGTAATGGCATAGGTTTACCGATAATGTAACCTTGAGCATAGTCAACTCCGAGTTCCATCAATTGATCGATGATACGCGTGTTTTCGACAAACTCAGCAACGGTTCGTTTACCCATCTGTTTGGCGAGGTCATTGATCGAGCGAACCATTAAATGATCCATCTCGTTCACATCGATATCGCGTACGAAGATGCCATCAATCTTAACGATATCCACCGGCAGTTTTTTCAAATAGCCAAAAGAGGACAAGCCTGAGCCAAAATCGTCCAACGCGATAACACAGCCAAGACTCTTAAGTTGAGAGAAGAACTCAATCGCTTGATTCATATTGCTCATTGCGGCGGTTTCCGTGATCTCCAAGCAGACTTTACTGCAAGGCACTGGGCTCTCTTCCAATCGAGCAAGCAGGAATTGAGTGAACTCCTTGTTGCCCATGGAGTGACCAGACAAGTTGATCGCCACTTGGCTCAGCTTATCTAATGCCTCGGGGTGATCGGCAAACCAATCTAATGTCTGGCTCACGACTTGTTTATCAATCAGGTGGGCAATGTTGTAGCGCTCAGAGGCAGGCATGAAAATGCCCGGAGAAATATACTCCCCCTTAGCGTTGCGAATCCGGACTAGGATTTCAAAATGCATTCCTTCTTCATCATCTTCCAGTGAGATAATTCGCTGAGCAAACAGCTCGATTCGTTGATTGGCTAATGCATTATGCACCAAGTTAACGCTTTCCATTTCCTGCTCGCGACGGCGCAACTCTTTATCATCCAAGCAGTATAAGCTGAATCGATTGCGCCCTTCCTCTTTGGCAACGTGACAAGCGGTATCCGCTTGAGCATGCACCATTTGCGGTGACGACGCGGTATGGTCAATTAGACGAATCCCTATTGAACAATTAAGGCTAAGTCGAATGTCTTCCCAAATGAAGGGTTGCTCACTGAGGGTATCAATGATCATTTTTGCCAGTTTCTTAGCATCAAACTCAGTACAGTCTTTGAGTAAGATGGCAAACTCATCCCCACCCATTCTCGCTAACACAGTGTTGTAAGGGAGCACTTCTTCCAGCATGCTGGCGCAGAATTGAATCGCCGCATCGCCTGCCTCATGGCCTGCAGTATCGTTCAGTACCTTTAGCTGATCGAGGTCGAGATACAGCATGGCATGAGTACGAGTGAAGCTCTCTACTTCCTTCAAGGCTTTATCGAGCTCTTTTTCAAAATAGTTGCGGCTAAAAGCCCCCGTAAGCATATCGTGGCGCGCTTGGTAAGCGAGTTGCTCGGATAGCTTGTGAGTCTCAGTAATATCTTCGCCAACGATCAACAAATGGCCCGATTCCACTAAAGGTCGAATGTTTTCTCGTATCCACAGGACTCGTCCATCCGCGTGGCGATATTCAATTTCTCGACGCCAAACCCCTTTCATAACCTGTTTGGGTTGAAGCAGTACCTGCCTTGGAATCAGCGCATCTTCATGCAGATAGAATTCTCTTAGGCGATGACCCAGTATTTGGTCAGGCGTATACCCCAGAAGCTGCTCCGCAAAATGATTCACTTGTTGGATACGGTTTTGGTCATCCAGCGTTACCATCATCACAGGTTGTTGATCATAATAGTGACTCAGGTTTGCTTCACGCTGATACAAACGCTCCTCTGTGATTTTGCGCGATGTAATATCCCTGGCCTCTAACAGGTAACGTGCAGAAGCAATTCCAGAAGGGATGGGCTTGAGTGACACCTCAAGAACGAGAGCGCCCAGTTCAGCATGCCATATCTCAGCTTCAAACTGTGCGACCGCATCATAGTCTTCCTCAGCAAAAAAACGTTTGAAGTGCTCAACGGCGTCATTTTGCCAATATTGATGACGCCAAATGGGCTGTTCGTGAGTGAAATCTTGGTTGTAGAGAAGCTCCTGCAGTTTGCTGTTGCTCGAGGTTATGCCGCCTTTCTCATCCAAGACACCGATATAGTGGTAGCTCTGGTCAAACACCATCTCGATCAAGGTCTGGCTCTCTGTGGCTAACTGCTCACTGCGCTTCAAACGGCTCATGTAGTAAACCAAGGCAAGGATAATCAACAGTAAGATAAGCACTAAGCTTCCCGCAAGTTTAAGCTCTTGCTGGTAGCGGTCAGCAAAAGATTGCGGTTGGTTAAAGAACATCGACTTAGCAACGTCTTCTGCGGTGAAGCCCCAGCGTTGAACTGCTTGGTAGTCTAGCTTGATTTCGGGCGTACCCACTCTAACTTTGGGCATACGCTGCTCAACATCGTTGAGCACTTCAAGCAATATTTCTCCTGTCTGCTTGCCGTGGAGCAAGCCACTTTGTATTACGCCTCCAACCGCGCCATAGCCTAAACCAAGATCATGGACCATATAGAGTGGTGCAGCCGAGGTTCTATTGAGCAACTTCCACTGCGCATTCTCATCAACCACTTCGCCTTGCTTGTTGCGATAGTAAATCCAGAACAACACGGCATCGCCAGAATCTAATTGACTCAAAGTCTGGATCAACTCTGCTTCACTGTCTGGCACCAACTGGTTAATCCTACTGCGGTATTTCGGATACTGACCAAGAAACTTAATCACTTGCTGGCGCACAGCCTCTCCCGTCACGGAGTTATCGCTAACAACGTGAACCGTTCCAAAATCAGGCTGTAGTCGTTCAATGAGAGAAATATTGCTGTAGAGATCAATATCCTCAATCACCCCAGTGGCTTTCAACTTATCATGCTGGCTTGGTTGGTAATTGTTAATGCCACCGAAAATAACAGGGGTGCCTTTTAGCTCAGCGCCAAGGCGATTCATTAAGTTAAGCGCGGTGTTATCGCTGACAACGATCGCTCGGAAAGTTTCTTGCTGAAATTTGGTCTGATACAGGTCATAAAGTTGATCGAGAAACTCTTTGCTTTGATTGCGCTTCGCATCCAAATAAACCACTCGCGTGGACACGTCCTTGCCTTTCAGCGCAATTTCAAGACCATCTTGAAAGCTATCGGTCCAAAAAAAGCCGTGGTGGTAGGAATGGACGATAAGCACGTCATTATCTTTCGCATGAGACAAAGAAGAGAAAAATACAGCTAGAAGAAGCAGATAAAAACGCACTAAAATAGTTCTCAATGAGTAAATTACTCTTTTAATAGTATCACTCTTGTCGATATTTTGAACTAAAGCTACAGGGTTATTGGGAGATAAAGATGCCGATACAAACTGCCAAGTTGGATGACTTAGATAGAGCCATCTTGAAAACCTTGATGGAAGACGCGAAAACGCCCTATGCAGAAATGGCGAAGCAATTTGATGTAAGCCCTGCCACCATCCACGTCCGAATTGAGAAAATGAAAGCGGCCGACATCATTCAAGGAACAGAGGTCATTGTTGACACCAAGAAGCTGGGATACGACGTTTGCTGCTTCATCGGCATTAACCTAAATGCCGCGCGAGATTATCACTCTGCCTTAGAGAAGCTCAATGCCCTAGAAGAAGTGGTGGAAGCTTATTACACCACGGGCGCCTACAATATTTTCGTTAAGCTGATGTGCCGCTCTATCGAAGAACTGCAATATGTATTGATCGATAAGTTGCAGGCGATTGATGAAGTGCAATCGACAGAAACGCTGATCTCTCTGCAGAACCCGATCAATCGGAATGTAAATCCATAAAACAAAGGCTCGCGATGCGAGCCTTTGTTTTATTTAGATTCGAGATATTTTTTCAGCTCTTCTGCACTGATGCCTTGCTCAGCTAATGACTGCGCCATTAACTCAACTTGCTCTCCTTTACGTGATTCAATCACTTGCTGGAACTGATAGACAATGTCTCGCAGCATGTGCAAAGGAACTTGCTTCGCAGCGCTACGGATTCGCTCGCCGCTCTGATTGCCCAGTTCATTGAGTAATTTACCGAACATGATTTTTTCTGGAGAGTCTTCAAGCTGTTCCAGAACACGAGCCATTTCATAAGTCGTCATCGACATCGTCGTTTATGATCCACAATTTTAGTTAGCAAAGGAGCTCAAATATACAACGTTTTCACTGCGCTTCAAAGCAGTTAACACGTTATTGAGCCGAGGCATAATGCCATTGTTTACCGCTGTTACTCATTAAGATGAATAAGCCAGGAATTAAAATCAGCATCTGAACCGCAATCATGATTTGTGGTTCCATTCCAATACGTTGCACGGTTCCAACCACAAGGCCGGCACCACTCATTTGGAATAACCCCAGTAGTGCCGCCGCAGTCCCCGCTTTGTCACCAAATGGCGCTAACGCTTTACCTGCTGCGGCGCCCATAATCCAAGCAAAGCCAACCGAAGACATGAAGATAGGCAACATAAAGGCCAGCGCAGACGCTTGTGTTGCTAATGACCACATAACCACACCCGCAAGAGCTAGAGTGCTGATACCCACAACCAAGGTTTTATGTGTTCCGTATTTATCCATAAACTTCGGCGCTGACATACAAGCAACGATATTAATCGCCGCATTCACACCAAACCACATGGTAAATTCGTTCATGCTCAAGCCTAGGTTTTCCATCAATACGACGGGGGCTGAAGTCACATACGCAAGAATGACGGCCATTGCTAACATACACAAAGAAGCATGGAATACAAACGATGGTGTTTTTAGCACAGACCAATAGCGACTAGGCTTAAATACCGCCTCTTTACTCGGCTCCGGATTGGTTTCCTTTAAACCAATAAACATTGCAACAAGCGCCACCGCAGCAAAGCCCGCCATAAAGCTAAAGTTTGAACGCCAGCCAAACTGCTGCGTCAGCCAGCTGCCCAGTATTGGAGCAAGTGCTGGAATGAAACAGATCGCCCCATTCAGATAGCTGATCATCTTGCCACTTTTTTCTGGGCCAAACATGTCGCGAACAGTTGCAAAGGCTGCTACAGATGTTGCACACGCACCTAAGCCTTGTAGCAAGCGAGCAGTTAACATCCACTCAATGTTTTGAGCACTCCACGCCAATAAAGCACTCAATGCGTAGATAGTTATCCCTGACAATGCAACTGTTCGACGTCCGTATTTGTCTGCAAGTGGTCCAGCAAATAACTGACCGATACCCATTGCAAACAGAAACCATGTAATCGTGTCCTGCGCTAACGCGTGTTCCACGTGAAACGCCGTCGAGATCTGCGGTAAAGCGGGTAAATATATATCGATTGCCAAGGGGCTAAATAGCACCAGTAAGGTCAATAAAGTGAGTTGAATTTTGCGTGACGGCAAATCGTTAGCGGAATGCACAGCTTTCTCCACAGGATTAATGAATCTGGCCGTATTTTAAGCTAGAGTATGTTATGAAAACCAATGATTAGTAATCATCATAGTTATTCCAGTGAGGAATTTTAATGAACTTGGAAAATTTGGCCCGACTTGATCTCAATTTGCTGATTTGTTTAAAGGTCCTGATCGAAGAGTTAAATGTCACCCGAGCAGCGCACCGCCTATGCCTTAGTCAATCCGCGGTAAGCAAAAACTTAGCTAAGTTGAGAAACCAATTTGATGACCCCCTTTTTGTTCGTCATGCACATGGCTTAAACCCGACACCCAAAGCCTTGTTTTTAAAGCCTAAGCTAGAGGCCTTGATTCATCAAATTGAACAAATCACACAGCCAGAAATTTTCACACCCGATTCAAGTAACTACCGTTTTAAGATTGCCGCCGTAGAAAGCGTTTATCCATTAATCCTGCCACACTTCTTACCCGCGATTTTTAAACAAGCGCCCGGGGTCACCATCAGTACCCACGCATGGTCCGATGCCACATTTAAAATGTTACAGCGAGGCGAACTCGATCTTGGCATTACAGGTAAAGATATCGACATTAATGATGCCAAGTTAACTATGTTCCCTCCTAACGATATCTGCGAAACCGAGATCTACCGTGATAGCCAGATGTGTCTATTGCGACGCGATCATCCGGCGCTTCGAGCTGATTGGAACCTAGAGAGCTTTCTTGCTCATCGCCACGTACAAGTTCGCTGTGATGGTAACGATCGCTGGCTGCTCGACTATCGACTGGCCGACATTGGCAAAGAGCGTGACATCGCTATTACCGTGCCAGACTTCAACAGCGCAGCCAGTATATGCAGTTATACCGACTTTATTTTCACCGCTCCGAGTCATTTCGTGAAACTCGCCAGCAAACAACTTAATTTGGCCGTGCTGCCCTTACCGATGGAATTTCCTCCCATGGCATATACTCTTTTTTGGCACAAAGATAGAGAAAATGACCCTGCTTTAAATTGGTTGCGACAGATCATCCAAGATAAAACCGAAACTCTTAGATAATTTGCAGCGACTAAGCAAAAAGAGTAGCTTATTGCCATCGTCCAATACCGTAAGGACGCTGAACATTTTTGAAGGATTAACAGATGCCAAACTCTACCCAACAGCGCGTCGCTGCTATTCGCGAATGGTTAGCACGACACAATATTGATGCCCTACTTGTCCCCCATGAAGATGAGTACTTAGGCGAATATGTTCCGGCTCACAATGAGCGCCTTCATTGGCTAACAGGTTTTACTGGCTCAGCTGGCGCAGCCGTCATTACTCAAGACAAAGCAGCAATGTTTGTTGATGGCCGCTACACGGTACAAGTGACCAAACAAGTCCCTGCAGATCTATTCGAATACCGTCATTTAATTGAAGAGCCTGCACTAGATTGGATTAAAGACCAGCTTGCTAATGGTGCGTCTGTCGCAATCGACCCTCGCATGCACAATTCAGCATGGTTAGACATGGCGCAAGCGAAACTGGCGAGTTCATTCGAGCTTAAAATTCTCGACAGTAATCCTATTGATGAGCTTTGGCATGATCGCCCTGCACCTTTCATTTCTGAAGTCCGTCTGATGGCCACAGAAGCGGTAGGTCAATCAAGTGAAAGCAAACGCCAAGAAATCGCTGAGCTCATGAAAAAAGCAGGCGCAGACAGCGCAGTGATCACCGCACTTGATTCTATCTGTTGGTTACTCAACGTTCGTGGTCTTGATGTATCACGCCTACCAGTTCTGCTTTCTCACGCGATTCTGCATTCAGACTCAAGCGTGGAATACTTCCTAGATCCAGCGCGCCTACCGGCTGAGTTTGACGCTCACGTTGGCTCTGGCGTAACAGTTCACCACCCTGAAGCATTGCAAACACGACTAGAAACCCTGACTGGCAAGAATGTATTGGTTGACCCTGCGACAAGTAACGCATGGTTTAAGTTGGTTCTGCAAAACGCCGGCGCAACCGTGGTAAGCAAAGCAGATCCATGTCTAATGCCAAAAGCAGCGAAGAACGCCGTCGAAATCGCAGGCATGAAAGCCTGTCATATCCGCGATGGCGTTGCGATGAGCAAGTTCCTATCTTGGTTAGATGCAGAAGTCGTTGCGGGTAACCTGCATGATGAAGCAACACTGGCTGACAAACTTGAAGCGTTCCGTAGCGAAGACCCAACACTGATGGATCTTAGCTTCGATACCATTTCAGCTGCCGGCGGTAACGCGGCAATGTGTCACTACAACCACGAGAACCAACCTGAACCTGGCAAACTAGAACTGAACACACTTTACCTAGTGGATTCAGGCGGTCAGTACCTAGATGGCACGACAGACATCACGCGTACCATTGCCATCGGTCAACCTTCACAAGAGATGATTAAACAATTCACTCTCGCGCTAAAAGGTCACATCGGTGTTGCTCGTGCACGTTTCCCGAAAGGCACACGTGGTTACCAAATCGATACGCTAGCTCGCCAACACCTATGGGCGGAAGGCTACGATTACGACCACGGTACTGGTCACGGTGTTGGTCACTTCCTAAGTGTTCATGAAGGTCCAGCGAGCATTTCGAAGAAGCAAATCGACGTACCTCTAACAGAAGGTATGGTGCTATCCAACGAGCCAGGTTACTACCGTGCAGATGCGTTTGGTATCCGCATCGAGAACCTAGAGCTTGTTGTTGAAACCCCAACTAACGGTGACTTCCCTGTTCTGTCATTTGAGTCGCTAACGCGCTGTCCAATCGACAAGCGCAATATCAACGTTGATATGCTAACTCGTCCAGAACTTGCTTGGCTGAATGACTACCATCAGAAAGTATGGGATGAGATCAGCCCGCTAGTTGAAGGTGATGTGAAAGAGTGGCTTCGTCAAGCAACGCTACCAGTAGCACACAGCTAGAAGCTAGAAGCTAGAAGCTAGAAAAAGTAGAGGGTTGATGTTTTGCATCAACCCTCTTTTTTACCTATGTTTCACGTGAAACATAACGATGACCAGTGGCTTTCTTTACTACTTAACCAGAATACGCCGAGTGCCAATCTCGCCATACTGGGTCAAAGCCTTTAGCTCGAATCATATCTTCCACAGAGCCCGCGCTTCGTTCATCGCTGATCTCAAACTGCTCGAGTTCAACATCATCCATCGCATAACCACCCGGCTGAGTTTTCGATGCTGCAGACATACTGGTAATGCCTAAAGGCAATGCGTTATCTCTAAACTTCGGTGACTCACGAGTCGATAATGACAACTCCACTTCTGGATTCAACAAACGATAAGCGCAAATCAGCTGAACAAGTTGCTTATCCGTCATGACTGATTTGGGTTGGAGCGCACCCTCACAAGGACGTAAACGTGGGAAAGAAATAGAGTAACGTGTCTGCCAATACGTGCGCTCAAGATAGTCCAAGTGCGCTGCCACATAAAAGCAATCTGTTCGCCACTCTTCCAACCCTATCAAAGCGCCAATACCGATCTTATCGATGCCTGCTTTTGCAAGACGGTCTGGTGTATCCAATCGGTATTCGAAATCCATCTTATTGCCACGCAGATGGTGCTCGGCGTAAGTCGAAGGATGATACGTTTCTTGATAGACCATCACCGCATCTAAACCCAATGTCTTGAGCTCTACGTATTCGTCTTGATCTAGCGGCTGCACTTCCATCGCCAAATAGTTGAAGCGCTTCTTAATCATCGGCACCATTTCGCGAAAGTATTTCATGCCGACTTTGGTTTCGTGTTCACCAGTCACCAGCAATACGCTATCGAACTTCATGCGTTTAATGGCTTCAACTTCTGCAGCCACTTCGTCCCTATTCAAGGTACGACGCTTGATTCTGTTCTCCATTGAGAAGCCACAATAAGTACAAGCATTGGCGCACAAGTTAGAAAGGTACAATGGGATATAAAGCGACATGGTATTACCAAAACGCTTACGAGTTGCCGAGTATGACAGCTGCGCCATTTGCTCTAAGTACGCTTCAGCCGCGGGTGAAATTAGCGCTTTAAAGTCTTCCAAATCACGCTTGGGTTTATTCAATGCTCGCTCGACATCTTGTGCCGTTTTCGCGTAGATCGACATCGAAATGTCATCCCAATTCAGCTGCTTAAATTGTTTAACGAAGCTCATGTTTTCCTCGCTTAATAGCTAAACCAATCTAGAACTAAAGCTCATCTAGGAATGATGTCAGTGGACTCGACGCAACCGCATGAGAAACCTTACCCGCAAGACCTGCTTCATAAGCCATACGCCCCGACTCGACCGCCAACTTAAATGCTTTCGCCATCGCAACGGGATCGCTCGACGCTGCAATCGCAGTGTTAACGAGCACAGCATCTGCGCCCATTTCCATCGCACGCGCGGCATGCGAAGGAGCACCAATACCTGCATCGACAACCACGGGAACATTAGCTTGGTCGATAATGATCTCTAAGAAGTCGTGAGAAACTATCCCTTTGTTAGAGCCGATCGGCGCACCCAACGGCATTACTGCAGCACAGCCTACTTCTTCCAATCGTTTACACAGAACCGGATCAGCATGACAGTAAGGAAGCACAATGAAGCCTTCACGAACCAGTTGCTCAGCGGCTGCAAGTGTCTCAATTGGATCGGGCATCAAGTACTTCGGGTCTGGATGAATTTCCAGTTTTAGCCAGTTAGTACCCAACGCTTCTCGCGCCAGTTGTGCAGCAAACACAGCATCTTTAGCATTCTTTGCACCCGAAGTATTCGGCAATAAATTCACACCCTCTTGTACTAGCGGCAGTAAAATATCGTCTTGTTGGTCGTTCACATCGACACGCTTCAACGCCATAGTCGCAAGTTGAGATCCCGACACTTGAATCGCTTCTGTCATTAGTCGGCTGTTGGCAAACTTCCCTGTTCCCGTGAACAGTCTTGATTCGAATTGTTTATCACCAATTTTAAGCATCGACGTTAACCCCCTGCGATCGCTTGAAACAAAGAGATGCTATCTCCCTGTGAAAGAACAGTGCTAGCCCACTCACTGCGCGGTACAACATTGTTATTAATTGCAAAAACACAGCCCATTTCAGGCAGCGCAAATTGACTAATGATTTGCTGTAGATTCGACTCACTGGCAACTTGATGTGACTGGTCATTGATGACAATAGTGATCACACCTAAGTCAGCAGCGGTCATTTGTGTTGTTTGTTGTTCTGATAAAGTCATTGCTTCCAACTCTCTTAACTCTGCCCATTACTCGTAAGCTAAATCTGAGTACACACTTGGCACTGTTTGTCTCTGCTAATCGCCATGGTTTGCCATTGCAGTTTCAACCCATCAAACAGATGCAACTTGGAACTCTCGACATGAAACTTTCCCGTCGCCAGTTTTTGAATTGCCGCTATCGCTTGGTAGTTACCAAGTGTCCCCACCACCGGACCGACGACACCGCTCTCACTGCACTTTTGCATTTGCGGTAATTCGTCGAACGGATACAAACAGCGGTAACAGCCTTTACTCTGCGCTTCTTGTTCACTTGGTGTTTGGTAATCAAAAACAGCGAATTGCCCTTGCCAACCAATTGCCGCCGCCGAGATGAGCGGCGTATTTTGCTCGAAACAAACTTGGTTAATTAGCTGGCGCGTTGGCATGTTATCGCTGCAGTCGAGCACCACATCCGCTAGCATCACTTCAAGCTGCAGCTGTGCTTTGTCCAATCGCTTATTGAGAGCACGAACTTGAATCATAGAATTAAGGTCAGTCAGTTGCTTTACAGTCGCTTTTGTTTTCGCAACTTGGAGGTCTTGTTCACGATAAATGATCTGACGTTGCAAGTTACTGCTATCAACTTCATCGTCATCGACCACAACCAGTTTACCCACACCCGCTGATGCTAAGTACAAACTCGCAGCACTTCCTAACCCACCACAACCGATGATCAGCACATGCGATTTGCTCAAACACTCTTGCCCACTTTCAGCAATTTCAGGCAGAGCGACTTGGCGCTGGTAGCGAAGGAACTGCTTATCCGTGAGCATGCTCGCCTCTCTTGGTATGCGCTAATTTACTATTCTGATCAGTAAACGTTAGCTGTCTTTCCTTCATCAGTTGTGCGAAGAACTCGATGACGGACTGAGGTGATTCTGCCAAGGTAATAGCACGCACTACTGCCAAGCTAGAGACGCCCGTTTGCCAAACTTGGTCAGCATTAGATTGGTCAATGCCACCAATTGCGACCGTCGGAAAGCCAAGCACATAGTCACTAACTGCTTCGTCTTTTGCAGGACGGAAAGCAGCCTCTGTATTTGTATAAGGAATGCTATCAATCAGCTTTTGATACAGAGCCAAGCGCACCAAACCTTGTGGTTTCGATGGCATCTGTTTAGTGGTAGTTGGGAAAATATGCCCTAGCGCGATGTAACTAGGGTGAATTTGTACGATGCGCAGTAGTTCATAATAACCATGCGTAGAAAGACCAAGACGAATGCCGGCTTTGGTTAGCTGAGCCAAATTCGATTCTTCTATGTCTTCTTGTCCTAGGTGAACGCCATAAGCGCCATGCTTGATTGCCAACTGCCAATAGTCATTGATGAACACTTGTGCTTGATACTGACGACCTAGCTCAATTGCTCGAATGATCTGTTGCTCTAAATCGGCTTGTTGTGGGTTCTTGATGCGCAGTTGAATAGTGTTGATGCCGAGTGGCAGTAGACGCTCAATCCAAGCAACATCATCAACGACTGGATAGAGCCCAAGACTTTGCTTAGTAAGAGTTGGAAAGCTAACGCTCTCGCCTTGTGCAGACCAACCAACTTTAATACCCAGACGGCTATCTTCAAGCACTGGTGTGGGGAAATCATCAAATTGGTCAGCCCACTGAGTGTGTTCTCCATCAGTGAGTTTCACACCCAATCGTGTTTCACGTGAAACATTCGCTTGTTGAATTAGCATTCCTCGAGCAAGTGTTAACGCATCTTCGATAGGAAAATCGAGTACTGTCAGGGTTACTATCCAAGCAAGGTGATGTTCAGTATCGAACATTGCATTGAGCTTGGACTCAACGGAAAGCGCTCTCACTTCGTCGCTAATCGGGTGACGCCAGATATCAAGCTGACGCCCTTTCTCCTTTTCATCAGAAACCTGCGTATCAGCAATGCCAATATAAATAGCTTTTGACGGTTGCTTAGCGCACGCTTCTACCGATAAAGCAGAGCGGTAATAGAGCACAAATGAACTCTCATGCTCAGAGTCATAACCATCAATAAGATCTGTCGTTATACGTGTGGTCTGTTGGTCGCGAACAAGCTGAATAGATTGAGTTGGGCTCACACCCAACTCAATGTCTTCGATGCTAAAACCCTGTTCTTTCGCCAACAACAAACAGTGTTGAACTAAACCTGTTAGTTCAATCAATGATGACGGAATAAGGATTTTGCTCATTAGTCACTTACCTCGGCATGTGCTGCTGGGTGGTATAGCTCAGAACCTGTGTCTCTAAATTCTTGCGATTTCTGACGCATCCCCTCAAGAGGGTCATCCAGCATTTTGATTGAGATAGCTTGGTCCGCAGCAACTTGCTCAGTGTCTTTCGCATACTCTCGTACCTCTTGCGAGATCTTCATCGAGCAGAACTTTGGTCCACACATCGAACAGAAGTGAGCAACTTTACCGGACTCTTGAGGCAAGGTTTCATCATGGAAAGCACGAGCAGTATCAGGGTCGAGCGACAAGTTAAATTGGTCTTCCCAACGGAACTCGAAGCGAGCTTTAGAAAGCGCGTTATCACGAACTTGTGCACCAGGGTGCCCTTTCGCTAAATCAGCGGCGTGCGCAGCAAGCTTGTAAGTGATCATGCCTACTTTCACGTCTTCTTTGTTCGGTAAACCAAGGTGCTCTTTCGGAGTGACGTAGCAAAGCATTGCACAGCCATACCAACCAATCATGGCAGCGCCGATGCCTGAAGTAATATGGTCGTAGCCAGGAGCAACGTCTGTCGTCAGTGGACCAAGCGTGTAGAACGGAGCTTCATGACAATGCTCTAGCTGCTCTTCCATGTTCTCTTTGATCATGTGCATTGGAACATGACCCGGACCTTCAATAATCACCTGTACGTCGTATTCCCACGCTATCTTGGTCAACTCACCAAGAGTGCGAAGCTCTGCAAATTGCGCTTCGTCGTTAGCATCGGCTACCGAGCCAGGGCGCAGGCCATCACCGAGAGACAGTGCCACATCGTACTTAGCACAGATTTCACAGATCTCTCGGAAATGGGTGTATAAGAAGCTTTCTTGGTGATGCGCTAAACACCATTTCGCGATGATAGAACCGCCACGAGAGACGATGCCAGTAACGCGTTTAGCCGTCATTGGCACATAACGAAGTAATAAACCGGCATGGATAGTGAAGTAGTCAACGCCCTGCTCTGCTTGCTCGATCAGAGTATCGCGCATCACTTCCCAGTTAAGGTTTTCGGCAACACCATTCACTTTCTCAAGCGCTTGGTACATAGGTACGGTACCGATAGGAACCGGACTGTTACGTAGAATCCACTCGCGAGTTTCGTGAATGTTACGACCCGTAGAGAGATCCATAACGGTATCTCCACCCCAGCGCGTTGCCCATACTAACTTTTCTACTTCTTCCTCAATCGAAGAAGTGACCGATGAGTTACCGATGTTGGCGTTCACTTTGACCAAAAAGTTACGTCCAATGATCATCGGTTCAGATTCGGGGTGGTTGATATTAGAAGGGATAATTGCGCGACCTTCGGCAACTTCTTTACGCACAAACTCGGCGGTAATATCTTTAGGTAGGTTCGCTCCGAAGCTTTGACCCGGATGCTGTTGATTCAGCACTTCGTCACGGTATTGAGCACGCCCCATATTTTCGCGCAGCGCGATATACTCCATTTCAGGCGTGATCATACCTTTGCGAGCATAGTGCAATTGGGTTACGCATTGGCCGTCTTTCGCGCGTCGAATGCGCGGTAGGTTTCCGTAACGAAGCTCGTCTAGCGTTTCATCTTCTAAGCGCTCTTTGGTGTACACCGAACTTACTTCATCCAGTAGCTCAGTATCAGCGCGCTCTTCAATCCACCCTTCCCTCAGCTTAGGTAAGCCGTTGTAGAGGTCTATGGTGTGCTCTGGGTCTGTGTATACACCTGAGGTATCGTAAACGCGCACCGGCTCATTAGGCTCGAAAATAGGCGCTTCTTTTGTGCCTCCAATAAGACTATCGGCGAGTGAGATTTCACGCATCGGAACACGAATATCTGGGCGGGAGCCCTCTACGTAGACTTTGCTTGAATTTGGGTACGGTTGTACCGAGAGTGTATCAATAAACTGTTTTGCTTCCAGTCTCGCTTGCTTGCGACTCGACATAGCATTTTTCCTTGCTTTGTAATTAGTTTGGATAAAAATGCTTGGCGGAAAGATGCGACAAGAGGAATCAATGCAACCTAGAAAAATGGTTTGCAAAGATTTTAGATAGACCAAGAGGGTGAAATATAAAATGGTCTCTTCTCTTGTTCCCTTCGCAGATACTAATCTGATCAGGTTCAACGGATCCCGAATTAACGGTCTCAGCCTTATGGCACTCCGACAAGTAAAATCAGTATATAAAAACGGCTTGGTTAAACCAAGCCGTTGTGTACAAAAAATAACAAAGCAAGCAGTTAAATTAACTTTTTACTAACAACTGGAAGCCAATCCAAGCTGCAGAAATACTCAGGACGACGTTGAGCAATACATTGAGCCCCATCTTAAAAAATGCGCCTTGTTGCATTAGTAGGACGTTATCCATCGAAAAAGTAGAGAAGGTGGTCAGTGCACCAAGGAAACCCAACCCGATAATTTGGCGCCAAGGCTCAGTAGCGAGCATTTCATTTTCAAACGCCGCAATCAGTAACCCCATAACGAAAGAGCCGACCACGTTAACCGTTAGCGTACCGTAAGGAAAACCTCGTCCTAGCAATACAACGCAAAGTTCAGAAATCAGGTAACGAGAACACGCACCAAATGCACCACCGAGTGCAATAAAACCAAGAATAGACAGTTGTCCCATGATACCCCCATATTTAACTGCTCACTATTGTAGCTTTTACTCGCTATTTTTCGATCAGAAAATGGCTAACTTATCTCAATCAAAGTTTGAAATTTAAAAAGTTACAGGAGTCACTTTACTTCAATGTATCCCATCAAACCGGTTTTCATGTGCTCGATAACGTGGCAATGGTACATCCAACGACCTGGATTATCGGCAACAAACGCGGCTTTGGCTCTGCCGTTTTTTCCCAGTAGAACGGTGTCGGTATGGAATGGTTGAGCCAATTTCTTACCATTCATTTCCAACACGGTAAAAGTATGACCATGAAGGTGAATGGGATGATGATATTGAGTCACGTTTTTTAAATCGAATATGTAGGTTTTACCTAACTCTAAGCTTGCTAATGGCTCTGGCACATAATCCTTACTCATACCCTCCCAAGCTCGTTTATTGGTCAACCAGAACTTAGGCATGGCTTTACCATCTTTACCTGCAGGTGTTACCGCCCCTTCCCATTCAAAAACGAAGTCTATCTCAATCGCGTTCGCTAAATCTAAGTTCGGCACTGGGTTGAGAGGTAAAGCCGGTATCGGCTGTTCAGCAGGCAAATTAGACTCGATCACCTCGAAGTGACATAACGGGAAAGGAAAGCGCCCTTTCATCTGTCTAACATAGACACGCTCACCCGCTTTAGGAGCCAACAAGCCAATATCCACGCGCATCCCTGGGCCAATTTTGTGCTCAGTAAGTCGATAAGGCTTTTCAACTGGATTTCCATCTATCGCAATAACCCAAGCCTGTGCACCTTCAATCGCTATAGGATAAGTAATGGTATTATCAACATTAGCTATACGTAGTCTTGTCGTTGCATTTTGCTTTAACGTATAAGTAGGTTCATGAACACCGTTCACACTGCTCCACTCTCCGGGGGTACCCATGCGAGCACTGAGACGTGGGACCATGAGATCTTTCCATTGCCCTTGTTTATCTAAGTGCCAATGTTTAAGCATCAAGTCATGCTCTTCATCAAATACAACTGGCTGTGCCTCTTCCACTATGATCAAACCAACTAAGCCCATTCCTAACTGTTTGACACTGTTCATATGCGGGTGATACCAAAAAGTTCCGGCATCCGGCGGGGTAAACTCATAGACAAATGTTTCACCTGGCATGATAGGAGGCTGACTCAAGAACGGCACGCCATCCATTTCAATTGGAATTCTCAAGCCATGCCAGTGGATAGTCGTCGGCTCATCGAGTTTATTGGTAAAACGAATCGTCACGGTTTCATTTTGACGACAACGAATCGTCGGCGCAGGGATCTGGCCATCAAACCCAAGGACTGATGTCTGAAAGCCGGGAACAATTTCCGCTGTTGCAGGTTGAGCCGTGAGGTCGTAAACATAACGCCCTTTAGCATCTTGAGAGCGGGTGACACTACAGGCTGGTAATACCGCTAACGCAGATAAGGCGAATGAAGATTGAATGAAGCGACGACGGGAGATATCCATAATGATTCGACTAATAAATAAACCAAAGCCAAATGTAACAGATAATTAATAACAGTTCTCATTTCGTCGCTGCATTTAGTGAAAGAGCCAGAGTGTATTAAACCCGACTGTAGGCAAGGAAAGTATTTAGCTTATCGCACGATTCCTGGATCATCTCGATCTTATCTTCCGATTCACTAGCATCACGATACGATCGTTCTGCATGATCAATCGCTTGGTGTGAATCAGACTTAATGATGTCAAAGATCTGCGTCAACTCAGACTGGCATTGACCAAGCTGCTCGGTAACACCAGAAAGAGAGTTAGATGAGCTTTCAATACCCGCTATGCTCGCAAGCATTTGAGAAAACAAGCTTCTTGTCTCCTCTAAGCTCGCTTGTGTTGTATGACTTAATTTTCTAACTTCATCCGCGACCACAGCAAAACCTCGGCCATGCTCACCCGCTCTAGCCGCTTCGATTGCCGCATTTAGTGCCAACAGGTTAGTTTGATCCGCAATATTGCCAATCTCGTCCATGATGCTATTCACTTGGCTACTATGGTCGATCAGAGTTTGAATCTTTGCTTGCGTATCAGAGCGCAGTTGCGATTGTTCTTGAGTTTGAATGGCCAAGTTATCCATTTGACTTTCAAAACCTGTATAGGTTTGAGAGGACTGGATAATCGTATCGTGAATCTGTTTGAGGCTGCTCGAAGTATGGGCTATCGCACTTTCATAACTTCGCAGTTCATCTATTAGTGCTGATTGAACTTCGATGACTTGTTCGTTACGTCTGTTTTCCAGCTCATTTTTATACTGCATGGTCGAAAGCAATGCAGATTCAAACGGTGCGTTCAAACAACGTTGGTGATCGCGCTTGAAGATAGCTAAAGCTGCCAGAGTCTCATTTTGATGAAGATTAAACGCGGTTTCACCAAAAGTAGAAAAGCCAGATGCTTTGATACCAGAGAAGCAGGTGACTTTGCTCAATGAATCAGTGTTATTTAGCCTACGCAGCACACAATCATTCAACAACATGGTTACTGGTTGATGGCCAGAAAGAAACTGTCGCAAGTCTTGCTCTGTCTGATTGGCAAGATCATGCTGCTTGACCAAATAAAGCCTTTCACCAAAGTTCATATCACTAAAAAATGCGATAGAACCGTCTTGATTGATGCTTGCGACGGATTTGATGAACAGCTCCCCTGCTTGATTCTTAATCGCAAAAGAGTAGCGAGATAACTTTTCAGAAAGCTGTGATTGGCTGCAAGACAAGAGCTGGCACAAAGCATTAACGGGGGTGATCGCTTGCCAACTACCGCGCATATTCACAGCTTTAAGTACCCTAGACGACATATCAAACTCAACGACATCGAAGAAATCTTGGGTGGCTTTGAAATTATGGCTGCGGAAAATATCGTAATAATACTCTTTTGCCAGTTTGCAGTACAAAAGCACACTCTTGTTGCTCAGTGTTCGCTCGTTAAAAAAGATATCTGCGCGCGAAAAATCAAGTTTCCCTCCTGCACTACCGCCAATCAAATGGGTCAATGGTGCCGACGACTTAAGCATCGCTTCAGAAAAGCACGATTCGGTCGCCGTTAAGCCAGGAAAATAAACCAAGCCAAATGTATCTCGCGTGTCGACATCAAAAGGGAGCTTTACTGTTGCTGAAATATTCTTTGCCAACGCTTCCGTGTCACGCTCTAAAACGATTTCATAACTTGCGATGTTTGCAATTAGCGCAGTAGGAAACAAATGCAACAATACTTGGTCTTTGCTTAATGACGCATTGTAAAAATCGTCGCCACCAATAATCCCGGAACTCATCAGTACTAAGCGATTAGGAACATCTGAAAGGATCTGTCCTATCTGCTTTACGACAGATTCAGGATTTGCGCAGTTAGGAGATAAATACGCAATGACCAGCTGATGGCTTCCCTCAACAGTAAGCTGTGACAACTGGCTCTCTGTAGACAGTATTATCTGAGGTTCCAGTAATGAGTTAGAGTGACTACGTTGGGCGCGTCTTTTGAACATAGAGAGCATATCTGGGCATCTTCCCGCTAAAACAATGCGCGCATTATTCACCCTATGTAAGCATCAGTGAGGCTAATTTGATTTGTTTTTAGTATTAATAAGAGTACTTTTAGAAATGAAGAATTATGAATTCGTGAGCATTATTCAATACGCCCTTTACGCATAAGTCAGCAGTATGATGGCCACGACAACTGGTATTTGATGAATAACACACATTAATCAATAACTTCAGCTAGGAGCAAACGCATGACTAGCTCTGTAAGTCGTTATAAGAGCTCTTTTGAGGATTTATATAGAAAGTGCTAGAACTCCCTATACAACTCCAATAGGGATGAAGGCGCTCGAGAATAGCTCTATGCCCCACACTACACTTCCTTCCCTTTGCCTAGCGATAAGGACGCGTCGTCGCTTCTATTTCAGCGAGATAAGACGCGTGTGGTATGAGGCATAGCTGACAGGGACTTCTTAATCATACGGTAGTGAAGCTTGTCCGAACACGCCTCCAGTTAATACATAATGTAACCATTGGCTCAAGGGTCGAATAGCCTGTCACTCCAGATCCCAACGTCCATCTTTGTTATTTTGCTATTCGCAGAATCAGCAGAGGTTTTCTTGCTATAAACAAAAAGCTCCAGCCTTTCGACTAGAGCTTTAGATATGGCTAGGTTGAGAGATTCGACCGGTCTGGCACTCCAACTCCCAAGATTGCTTCGTAGAAGCAACAGATGTAAAAAAGCCCCAGCATTTCTGCTGAGGCTAAGTATATGGCAGGGGTGGAGAGATTCGAACTCCCAACACGCGGATTTGGAATCCGCTGCTCTGCCAATTGGAGCTACACCCCTGTAGAGGCTACAGTTTATCACACTGTAGATTCAAAAAAACCTCGCAGTAGCGAGGCTTTTC
>NZ_AEVT01000107.1 GCF_000189275.1 Vibrio sinaloensis DSM 21326
GTTAATTTATGAATCGTTCATTAATATGCTCTCAAGTTATTCGTTATTGGTGTTGTATATGTCTCAGCAATCTATTAGTGGTTTTAGCCGCAAGTTACTCATTTTATTTTGGTTTTCATTTGTATTTGTCGCTCTGCTGGATTCAACCTTATGGTTCAGTGCGACTATGTTTGATGCGCAATGGTTTACTGCAACCTTCCCTGTTGAAGTTGAATTGCCGCTGTCAGTGACACGTTCCTTGGTTGGGTATATTCCAAGTATGTTTTCTGCGTTTTTGACTATGGCGATGTTATGGCAATTGATCGTATTATTCCGCCTCTATGAGAAAGGTCAGATCTTTGAACAGAAAAATGCGGAGTGCTATAAGAAGCTCAGCTACCTTTTGATCGCCACTCCTTTTATTGGCGCAATCAGTGACTTACTGCTTAGCCTCGCTTTGTCGTATAATGGCGATTCTTGGTATTTTTCTATCGAAGTCGATGATGTTGATATAACCATGATGGTGATTGGCTTTATCGTCAGAGTGATTGCGGTAGTGATGGAGCGAGCAGCAGAACTTCGTGAAGAGAGTGAGCTGACGATATAACGGAATAGGTATGGCGATTGTAATCAATCTTGATGTGATGCTGGCGAAAAGAAAAATGCGCTCGAATGAGTTAGCCAAGTTGGTCGGGATTACGGAACAAAACCTCTCGGTGCTAAAAAATGGCCGAGCAAAGGCGGTAAAATTGGCAACGTTAGAGGCGATTTGTAAGCATCTGGATTGCCAGCCGGGAGATATTCTCGAATATGCGCCACAGCATGATGAAGCCGAGCAATAAGGCTTTATCCTGATATGAAAAGGCACCGATTATCGGTGCCTTTTGCATTTTATAGTTGCTGGTTGATGGTATGAATTTCCTCTTGCCAGCGCTGTTGCATAGCCGGTTTTTGGTGTTTGGGCTTGCGGGCTAAATCCGCTTCTAGCAAGCTTTCTAGTTCAATCAGCCTTGCTAGCAACTCCTCTTCAGAGTTCACGAGCGTTTCCGCTTTGCTTGGCTGCGTGTTGCTAACAATTGGCGCTCGGCATGGCCGTGCGGGGCTGACTTGCGCGCTGTTTGAAGCGATGTGTTGGTAGACCTCTTCTGCGGTGAGATACTCGGTCAATTGGCCTTGGTCAACTAACCAAAATCGATTACAGCTCTGCTCAATCAAACTGCGGTCGTGGCTCACGAGCAGTACTGCGCCTTCAAAGCCAGCTAAGGTGGCAATAAGCTCTTGTTTACCTTCCATGTCTAGATGGTTGGTTGGCTCATCTAAAAATAGCATATGGTATCGAGCAAGAGTTAAACCAACAAACAACACGCGAGCGCGTTCTCCACCACTCAAACTGGCTACTTGCTGATCATGACGAGTGTACTCGAACCCAGCGCCTATCAAGGCTCGTTTCGCGATTTCGCTACTGATTGATGCGAATGATTGCAGGGCATCGATTAATGAGTCTTGGTCATTAAGCTGCTGCAGAGATTGATCGTAATAGCCTAATCGGCAACGCTCGTGAAAGTGGATCGCTTGCTTCGAGGAGCTTTTCTCAACGTCGAGATACTGCTGATAGAGCAAATTCAGCAATGTTGATTTTCCACAGCCATTGCTGCCCAAGACCGCGATGCGATCCCCACTTTTCACGCGCTTTTCAATCATATCGAACAGATGAAGATCGCTTTGTGGCGGCTTGACTGAAAAAGGAAGAACCTCAAGCAGTCGATTGGCTGGGAGCGCATCTCCTTTTAACTCAAGTACCCAAGGAGTACCTTCAGAAAGTTCGGTTTGCTCTTCAACCAATCGCTCTTTACGTGCGAACATGGTTTTGGCTTTACGGGCTAAGTCTTCGTTGTCATAGACTTTGCCCCAAGTGGCCAGGCGCTTAGCACTCTTTTCAATTCTATCGATCTCTTTTTGCTCGCTGGCGTGGCGCAGGCGGTCTGCGTGATCTTTTTCATCCAGTGCCTGTCTTGCCGATGAGCAAGGCAGAGAGAAGTGATGCAAAGCGCGGTCTCGCATTATCCAAGTGGTATTGGTCACTCGATCCAATAAAGTTTGGTCGTGAGAGACTAAGACAAAAGAGCCTTTCCAATTGGATAGGAATTGCTCTAACCAAAGGAGCGAAGGTAAGTCCAAGTGGTTACTCGGCTCATCGAGCAGAAGCAAATCAGGCTGGTGAATGATGGCCCTAGCGAGCAGTAAACGCATTTGTTGGCCACCACTGCAATTGGCAACCGGCATTTCTCGTTCTTGGAGAGAAAAGCCCAGCTCATCCAGTAGTAGCTCCGCACGCCATATTTCATCCTCCGCTAAGGCTTCAGCCAGTGCAGCGAGTACCGTATTCGATTGAATGGTGTCAGGAAGGTGTTGCTCAACATAACGCATTAAACAGGAGTTGGCTTTCGCAATGTTGCCTTGGCTTGGCTCAAACTGGCCATTGAGTAGCTTTAGCAGCGAACTTTTACCACAACCGTTATGACCGATAAGGCCAATTTTGTCGCCACGTTGAATGGTGAAGCTAAGTTGTTCAAATAAAGGTTTTGCTGTGTAGTTAAGGGTTAATGATTGTGCAGTTAAAAAAGTACTCATAGTGTTCTCAAGAATTTTGGGCGCAAGTGGCCGTTGTCAGGGCTGACAATAATTCTTCGAGCTTGAGGGATAGTACTCGGGTGACGTGTTTTCGTCGAAAGGTAATTATTCGCTCAAGTCGAGATTATCGCAGCGCGAAATCTGAAACTCTTGAGCGGTCCTTCATGCCATAAAAGCGTGGGTTGATTGAACACCACAAAGACATAAGTTCCTCCTTTATTTTATGAGAAAGTGTTGCCACTTTTGGTTGATCCGTGAGCTAGATTCTAACCCTAAAAGTGGCAATGTACAGATAGCTTGATGAAAAATTGATGAGAGGATCACCAAGCTATCACGCTCTTTTAGCGATATAAGCTGAACTTCATGGTCAACTCTCGAAGTGTTTCAGCCTCGCTGAACAAGCAGATACCCAAATATTCTAGCTCGGCTTCCGGTGTGTTGGGTGGTTCGCTGTCGAGATCGTGAGAGTCGGTATAGACTGCGTCGATATCAGAAAGTTGATTCGCAAGGCTTACGCTCAAGTGTCCTGATACGCTAACGGCGCGTCCAACCTCGACTTTTTTACTGATTACGGCAACAAATCATTTTTCGCGCAATAAGATTCGCCAGAGTTTGCAAATAGACAAGGCACCAACGGACTGTCGGTGCCTTAGGTCGAAGATGAACCAAGTTCTATTGTTTATTTAGCTCAGCCGCGGTATCAACAAAGATGCCTTGGATGTCTTTCGCTTCACGCTCTGTTTGACCACCGTGTTTTAGGAACGCGTCGATGATCGCTGCGGTTTTTTGCTCTTTTGCGCGCTCTAAGAAGTAACGCAACTCTAGCTCTGCACCTGCGTCTTCATCTTTAATAGAGGTTGCGATGATCTCTTTGTACATTACTATGTCACGCACTTCTAATTGGCTAATCACGCCCAATGTTGCCGCTAAGAACCCATCCAGTTCTGCTTTAGGAACAAACTGAGTAATGATGTTTAACTGCTCTGCCTGTTGTGCCGTAAAGTCGTTACCAAGTAGCAGCGCTTGAAGCGCTTTGTTTTTGCCCATGCGACGAGCGAACTGTACCGCACCTTGACCACCCGTTGGGATGTTGACGTGAATCTCTGGCTGAGCAAATGCTGCGTTTTCTGTGCCGTAAGCCAAGTCACACGCCATCACAAACTCATTACCGCCGCCACGAGCCACACCATCAACCACAGCAACCGATACTTGTTTCATCGCTTTGATGTTGGCAATCATGTGGTTGAATTCAATTGATGCTGCCTGACCACCTTGTGTGCCGTTGATAACGTTCAAATCTAAATGCGCCAAGAAGAAAGACTCATGAAGCGATTTGAATACCACCACTTTCGTATCGCGGTCATCTTTAAGCGATAGGACAAACTCGTTGATTTCATCAATCAAATCGATGGTCAGTACGTTCACTGGTGGGTTGTTGATTTCAACAGTAGCGATGCCGTTTTGTGTTGTGATTGATAGAGTTTTCATAGCTGTTTCCTCAACGTTAGTAAGATCAGCAGACCTCGGTAACGCGAATTTATTGGTTTGGTATTGAGGAGGTTTGTCTCTCTCCCGTTGTGTGCAGCTACTATAGATTTGTTATAAGATGAGAAAAATAAGCTAAATGGCATATAATTGGTGCTATAAAAGCAACAATAGTTTTTTAGGTAAGACGTTATGGATTTCTCTAGTCGTTTATTGCTGCTACTTGAAGTGGTCGAACTCGGCTCGTTCACCAAGGTATCAGAACAGAAGAATGTGGATCGTTCGGTGATCTCAAAGCAGATCCGCCGTTTGGAAGAGGAGTTGGGTGTTCGATTGCTCAACCGAACCACGCGCTCCTTATCATTGACGGCTGCTGGGAATGAAATGGTCAATCAAGCCAAATCCCTTCGGTCACTTCTCAGTGATACTCACCGTTTGGCACAGAATTATCACGAAGAGCCTCGCGGTGTCTTGCGTATTACCAGTTCGACCATGTTCGGACGTCAATATGTTCAAGATGCGATTTCGGTGTTCCAAAAACAATACCCAGATGTGGAGTTTGAACTGCGCTTAGAAGATCGCATGGTGGATATGGTGCAAGAGGGCTTTGATATTGGCTTCCGTATCGGACGACCTAAAAACTCGAGCTTGATTACCCGTAAGATTGCGCGAAGCCGTCTGCTGATTGTTGCTGCCCCTGCGTTTTTAGAAAAACATGGTGAGGTGAACAGTCTTGAGAAATTGGAATCTTTACCCGCCACTATTTACGCAGCCCCAGGTTTGTTATTCGATAAATTCGGCTATCAAGATGAGCAAGGTAAACAACAGCATTTTCAGCTTAATGTCGCTTATAAAGTGAATGATGTGGAAATGTTGGCAAGAAGCGCAGCTGGAGGAAATACGCTTGCTGTGGTGACCGCACAAATGGTCCAAGACGAAATCAAACAAGGCAAGCTAGTGCCGATCATGACGCACTTGAACATTGATGATTTCGGTACCTTTTACGCCGTGTACCCGCACCGAGATGCACCAATCAAAACCAAGTTATTTATCGACACACTCAAATCTATTGTGGGAGAAGAGACGCCCATTTGGGAAAAGAACATTCCAAACTTCGACAAGATGTATGGACGAGGAAAGTAGTGGCTTGGTACTCGAACGAAAAAAGCACCGACATCGCGGTGCTTTTGTTTGAGTGCGAAATGGCACTCAGTATTTTGCTCGCGACTAGAACTTCGCCATAAATGATTTCGTCAGTGGTAGTCGGAAATCTTTGCCCATCATTTCATAAACGTTGAATTTTACCGTGTTCCAGTTTTCTTCAAAGTTGTATTCGAATACGCTGTCACCCGTATCCAAGCTTTGTGTCATGGTCCATTCTGTTGCGTAACCAGACATACCATTGCCGTTGCCAAAATCTTTGTATGGCGCATCCGCAGGTACGCGATAAGGAACTGTCGACAGCTTCATCATCCCGTTGGTGATGCTGGTAGGCTCCGTGAGTTTGCTCATAAAGTAGCTCGCGTGAACAAAGCGACTGTGTGAGTTACCGTTGCCAATGGAGCCATAGTCGGTATCACGACTCGCGTTTTCCCACGTTGGTTGAACCTTCTTGCGCATTTCGATGTGCTCTTTCATCGAAGGATCGTTAGTCATTACCATCGCTTCTTCGCCGCGGTAGGTATGCAAGCCGTCTTCATCCATCTCAATCACTAGGCGATCACCACTTTTGTCTGTGACAGACCAGTGAAGTTTGATTTCGACGGGCATGCCTTCCATAGGGATAGTCGCGTATTCCAATGTTGGCAGCGCTTTAACCACATCATCAACCGTTGCGTAGTTAGCCAGTAGGTATTCAGCGATGGTAAATTGCGTGACTTCTGAACCTGTTTCCGCCTTTTTCATGGTCATATCCGGATAGAACAGAGCGTTGACTTGCATGCCCTCGCTGTTTACACCATCGGCAACCAGTTCACCATAAGCCAGTACCGCAACCATGTCGTATTTCACCGTGTAGGTATTGCCCAGACCATTACCTTGAAGCGAACGAACGTCGCCTTTGTTAATCGTACCTAGTACAGGTGAGGTTGATTCCATCCAATCCATCGTTCTAGAAGTGAAAGTGCCCAAGTCGGTATTCCATGCGACTGAGGTACAAGCGTGCGCTACACCAGTAGTAAGAGTGCCAGCAAGAAGGGCCAGGGTGATTGCTTTCAATTTCATAGTAACTCCGATTCATGTTTAGGAACGATTTGGAGTGTACGGTGGAAAACAAAAATACCTAAATCACGTTATGAGCATTCAATCCTCACTTCGAATGGTGTGAGTGTGACTGTGTTCTTTAAACAGTCGAATCATTTCTCGCGTGACAGGGCCAGCTAAGCGGTTGTGTTGCCAAAGGTTGATGGGGAACTGAAGCACGGCATGGAGTTCGTCTATCTCAATTGTCTGTAATTGCTGGGTTGCTAAAAGATCCTCCACGCAATGGGTAGGGACAATTGCCCAGCCATCACCTGCGACTAACAGGTTTTTGAGCACATTCACACTTTCGATTTGTTGGGCGAGGTTTGATATCGTCAGCGTTTGTGCGATGCCAGTATGGTGAAAATCCGCCATCAGCAGTTGCCTTGCTCGCTTTAGAGAGGTGAGGTCAACAATCTGATGTTGCTTAATAAATTCGCTGGTGGCACAAACAACAAAGGGAAGATTGAGCAGATAGGTGTAGCTGAATGCTGTCGTGGCATTGCCCGTAGGAACGAGCATGACAGCAAGGTCCGCAGCATCTTGTTCGAACAACGCTTTCGTTTCATGATTGTTTTTGTGAAGCCAGTTCACTTTGACTAACGGGAATTTTTTTCGAATCCCAATCATCACATCTTGAATCAGTTTTCCCGGCACCAATTCACTATGGCAGATAGTAATTTGGCTCTCGTTCCCTTGTTCGGTGCTCTGGCAAAGACGCTCAAAAGACTTGGTCGTTTCCGAGAGGTTTTTAGCATGTTGATACAGTGCTAAGCCTTCTTCCGTCAATTGAGGGTAGCGGGTTGAACGGTCAAACAAGGTCATGTTGATTTCAATTTCGAGGTTGGTGATCACCTGACCAAGCGTCGTGCGATGCTTATTTAATTGTTTTGCTGCTGCGCTAAAGGAGCCACACTCGGCAACAGCGACAAAGGCGGTGACTTGCTCATAACTGATGTGCATGATGATTTTGTCCTACAAAAGTGTCTTATTCAAACCTAATGTAAGACCCCAAGAGAGTCCAGACAGAGAAGAACAAGTTGTGATGAATTTACTTATCTCAACACTCGCTCAACTTGCTCAATAACATACGAATCTTCTAGCGCTTTACCCAACATCAATTGATGATTCAATAGCCCTAGCATAAGGGTATAAAGCGATTCTTTGTGTTTCGCTGAAACGTAGTTTTCTAGCATCGTCATGTACTTTTGATTCGCAAGTAACATGCATGGATCGGTCGCTACGTTTTCTTGTCCAATTACATCAATGTAATCAGAGACAAGCTTCATTTCTTGGAAGAAGCGCGGAGCCATTTGCTGAAAGATCAATACGAAGTTTTCAACTTGCTGCTCTGTATTCGCTTCACTAGAGTTCGGTCTATCTGCTAGTACTTCTGCATCAAAGTTGACGATGGCCTCTGTTGCGGCTTTAAACAGTTCATCCTTACTTTTGTAATAGTGATAAACCGCACTTTTGCTCATTCCTAACTGTTCGCACAGCTGTCTCATACCAATGTTTTTGTAACCGAACTCAAGGAACACTTCGGTTGCTTTTAAGGCAATTTCTCTACGTCTGCTTTCATGATCGACGATCTTGGGCATGGTTTTCTTCTCAGCTCTTATTAGCGCAATGCCTCGCAGTATAACACAAGATCTTTTATTTAGACCAAGTGGACAAAAAAGATCTTTACCTGGCACTCAAAGCGTATTAATTTAAAAAGACCAAGTGGTCTAAATAAGGTTTTAGTATGAAAATTGATTGGAGTATTCCTCAAGTAAGAGCGGGGTTCTGGGGTGGAATCGATAAGTTGATTGGTCCCGGCGCAACGAAAGCAGAAAAGAACTTGCAGCTTTATGTGCCGTTTTCTTCTGGGTTTATGATGGTTCTTTATGCCCACTATGCTCAATTGGGTTGGACGAATGTGCAATTGCTTATTGCGGGTTTACTCGCGGTCGATATCGTTGGTGGAATCATTACTAACGCCACCTCAAGTGCTAAGCGTTGGTTTCATCGAGAGGGGCAAGGGTTCAAACAACACTTAAGTTTTATCGTCACTCACTTTGTTCAATTGTCTCTGTATAGCTGGGCGTTTTTAGACTTTGATGCCATCTGGGTTGCTGTCATTGGAGGCTATATGGTGTTGGCGTGCATCTTCATTATGCAAGTTACGCTTTATTTACAACGCCCCGTTGCGTTGGCTCTTTATTCGCTGAGTTTGGTCATCGCGCTGTATTGGGACTCCGCGCCACAAGGACTAGAGTGGTTTGTTCCTCTGTTCTATTTGAAACTGCTGGTGAGCCATATTCTTCGTGAAGAGCCTTACCGTCCCGATCACGAGTAAAGGAGAATGAGATGAAAACATTACCGAGAGTATTGGTCGCCGGATCGACAGGATATTTGGGCGGCTACATCGTCAAGCAGTTACTGGCTCAACGCGCTGAGTTTAAAGCGCTGGCTCGAAACAACACTAAGTTGTTGGCTCTGGGGCTGGAAGAGTCGCAAATCATCCAAGCTCAAGTGACTCACCCCGATGAGTTAGCGGATATTTTCGAGGGGGTTGATGTGGTGATTTCCTGCTTAGGTATTACACGTCAGCGAGATGGCTTAGGGTATGTGGATGTTGACTATCAGGCCAATCTCAATCTGTTGAAAGAAGCTGAGCGAGCGGGTGTCAGCAAGTTTATCTATATTTCTGCTTATAAGGCACAAACTTACCCTCAAGTGAGGCTGCTCAACGCGAAAGAACGTTTTGCTCGTCGACTGCTGCAATCAACTAGGCTTACTCCTTGTGTGATTCGCCCGAATGGTTTCTTTTCAGACATCAGTGAAGTGTTCAATATGGCTCAATCTGGGCGAGTGTTTACGTTCGGTCGAGGGGACAATCTTCTCAACCCGATTCATGGTAGCGATCTAGCAAGGTTTTGTATTGATGCTATTGAGCGCAAAGAGACTGAATTGGCGGTAGGAGGGCCCGATGTCTTATCTGTCAATGACATAGTAAGCTTGGCGTTTGAAGCGCAGGGTAAAGCGATCCGTAATACGCACATACCTGATGTTTGGCGTCTGTTAGCGCTTGGTGTAGCAAGGCGTTTGCCGGAGAGATGGGTAGGTCCCGCTGAGTTCTTTTTGACTATGCTAGGCCAAGATAGCGTTGCTCCTGTCTATGGTGAGCAACGACTGAGCGACTATTTTGCTCAGCTAAACCAATCTCTTACACAACGCTGAATAAAAAGCACACTAATCGTATTGCGCCCAAGCTCTCATCCCCATGGAAAAACCAAAGGGGGGAGGTGATGTGCTTCATTGTTGATAAAGTAACCAACACTTTATCAAAGCAGGATGCGAACAATGAACCAACGTCAGAGTGAACAACAGCAGTTTGACCAGAGTGGGGAAAACTTAATTCTGGGCAGCGCGAGTGATTGTCCTTTATCTCCTGAGCAGCTTGCGGCCACGACGGCCGAGTCTAGCTATGTTGTCGAAAGTTTTGACAGCGGGTTGACTGCTGAAGTGTTTCGCATCCGAGTTGAAGGGCAGGACTTTACGCTGAAGAAAAAACGTCCGCAGGCTAGAGTTCAGAACCTTGATGGCCAATACTCCTTCCTCAACGAAGTGCAGCGACGGAGAGACTTTCAACAACAAAAAGACAACTCTGCAACTTCAGCGCAGTTTGATTCTATCGTTACAACGGTTTACGCCAACTACCGATTAGGCATTATCCTTTCCGAGTGGGTTGAAGGCCAACCCGTCACAGAGATTACTCCGGCAATCTTGTCGCAACTATTTTCAACTCTACTTGCGAGTGAAAGGATAGGCTTGTTTGAATGGGACTTATGCGCTGGTAACTTACTGGTTGATAGCCGTGGAAAACTGAAGTTATTTGATTTTGGTTATATGTATCCTTTTGATCCCTTACAAAGCCTGAACAGCAACGGTATGGACGCACCATTGTTCCACTTTTGTGAACGCTTCGAGACGCGTTTTCTATCTGGTTGGTTATTGGCGCACAACCTAAGTGAACAGGAGTCGCTGGCTTTATTTGCTGAAGTGAAGCGTCAAGCCGCAGCGGCACTTGAAATGCAGATCGCGTGGTTAAAGCAAAACAAGGCGAGTTTAGATGTGATTTATGCGAAAGAGCTACTGCTGAACCAGTATCAAACGGCGCTGCAAAGCCACACCGCATTGGAACACCTGTATGTGTTAGAAACTTTCCGCTCTCATGTGTTGGATATTGAAGATGATCTGGAAGGCAAAAGCTGCACACCAACCACGATTAAACGTGTCGATATGGTGCTGACGATGCTCGCAAGTCATTACTCGATGCTCAACGAACAAGGTGGTCTGTTCTACCATAACCGAGGCAAGACACTCGCTGAGCTGAAAAAAGTCTATCAAACTAAACGAGAGCAAGTACTTCGCTATCAACTGTAAAGATTGCAGACAAACAAAGAGGCTTATGGTTAAGCCTCTTTTCGTGTGCGATTCGATCTAGATTAGATTTTCTCTACACCCATGTTGAATAGGGTAAAGCTGTACATATCAGCGTAAAGGTCGATCACCTTATGGGTCGGTGTACCCGCGCCGTGGCCTGCATCGGTTTCAATTCGAATCAGTGTCGGTTGAGAACCACTTTGTTTGGCCTGTAGCTCTGCCGCGAATTTGTATGAGTGTGCAGGCACCACGCGATCGTCGTGATCGCCGGTCGTCACCATCGTTGCCGGATACTCAACCCCCGGTTTCACGTTATGTACTGGCGAGTAAGTTTTGAGATATTCGAACATTTCTTTGCTCTGTTCTGCAGTGCCGTAGTCATAAGCCCAGCCTGCGCCAGCGGTAAATGTGTGATAGCGCAACATATCCAATACACCCACGGCAGGTAGCGCGACTTTGAATAACTCAGGTCGTTGAGTCATGGCCGCACCGACTAGCAATCCACCATTTGATCCGCCGTTTATCGCTAGCTTATCCGATGATGTATAGCCTTTATCAATCAAGTACTCGGCGGCGGAAATGAAGTCATCAAATACATTCTGCTTATGCATTTGAGTTCCCGCATCATGCCACTCTTTGCCGTATTCACCACCACCACGCAAATTAGCGACGGCGTAGATTCCACCAAGTTCTAACCAAGCCGCACGGCTCGGGCTGAAACCAGGGGTTAAGCTTACGTTAAAGCCACCGTAACCGTACAGAATTGTGGGGTTTTGACCATTGAGCTGAACGCCTTTTTTGTAGGTCAAAATCATTGGTACTTTTGTGCCATCTTTCGAGGTATAGAACACCTGTTTTGACTCAAATTGATCAGCATCGAATGGCGCTTTGGACTCGCGGTAGACGTCGCTTTTACCCGATTGAATATCCAACTTGTAAGTGGTACCTGGTGTTTTGTAGTTGGTGAAGGTGTAGTAGAGCTCTTGGTCGTCTTTTTTGCCACCAAAGCCATGTGCGCTGCCAATATCTGGTAATTCGATGTTGCGAATAAACTTACCTGTCATGTCATACTGTTTGATCTGCGAGGTGGCATCGACCATGTATTGAGCGAATAAGTTGCCACCAGCGCTAGATACCGTCAGTACATTGTTTGTCTCAGGAATAACATCGACCCAGTGTTCAGGCTGAGGCTTGGCGAAGTTGACTTTGACTACGCGTACATTTGGAGCGTCTAGGTTAGTTTCTAGATAAAGGGTGTCACCTTGAGTATCAATGACCCAAGTATCAGAGTCCGTGTTATCCAATACTGTGATGAGTGGGCTGTCAGGATTGGACAGATCTTTCACATACAGCTTGTTGCCTGACGTTGACTCCATTGCTCCTATCACTAGGTAACGACCATCTTCTGTGGTGTAACCGGAGACATAACGATGCTTTTCCGTGTCGCTGCCACCAAAAATAAGCGTGTCTTCGCTCTGTTTGCTGCCTAACTTATGGAAGTACAACTTGTGTTGATCCGTTTTGGCGGAGAGCTCACTGCCTTGTGGTTTGTCATAGCTGGAATAGAAGAAGCCTTCGTTGTTCAACCAACTGATGCCACTGAACTTAACGTCTACCAAAGTCTCACCGATAGGCTGTTTGGTTTCTGCATCGAGAACGATTACTTTGCGCCAGTCACTGCCACCTTCTGAAATACTGTAAGCGAATAGAGAGCCATCTTTAGAGAAGCTGATTCCACCGAGTGAGGTTGTGCCTTCTTCACTGAAGGTATTCGGGTCTAAGAAGACTTCGGCTTCGGCATCACCCAGTTGGCGATAAAGCACATCTTGGTTTTGTAAGCCGTCATTTTTGTAGAAGTAGGTGTATTTCCCCTCTTTAAATGGACTGCCGACTTTTTCGTAATCCATTAACTGAGTAAGACGCTGTTCAATTTGGTTGCGGTAAGGGATCTGGTCTAAGTAGCCAAATGTCACGTTGTTTTGGGCTTCAACCCACTCAGCCGTTTCGGCGCTGCGGTCATCTTCTAACCAACGGTAAGGATCAGGAACTTGAGTGCCAAAGTACTCGTCCACGACGGCCACTTTTTTGGTGGTCGGATATTGTATTGTCATCGGTTGTACCTGTTGCTGTGTGGTTTCATCTGCAAAAACGGCGGGCGCAGCTCCGGTGAAAGTCACGGAGAGCGCCAATACCAAGGCGTTTAACTTCATCGCCATTCCTTAAGCTTGATTTTATTTTATAAATTAAGGTTTAGGACTCTACTATAAATCACCAAGCTAAGCCTAGATCTAGAGTGTTGTGCGCTAGACTCTGTGAAAAAAGCCGAAAAAATCACTAATAAAATCGTCAATAAGGTTTCGAAATGTGTCTTTGGTTTATTGGGCGTTCTGCATCTCGATGAGTCCGCCGGCATTGTGGAGGTTACTGAACCCTTGCTCACTGAGATGCTCAAACGCAATGCCAGAACGGTTGCCACTGCGACAATAAAGCACGATGTGAGCCTCTTTATCGATATCGGCAAAGTGTTTATCTAACTCAGACAAAGGGTAGTTGACCGCGTTATTAAGATGGCCTTGGGCAAACTCCTGCGGAGTGCGAACATCAATGATGAGTGCACCTTGTTCTATCCATTGCCAACCGACTTGAGCCCGTTCAGAAGAGAAAGCTTGTGGAGCAGCTAATATCAAAGCTGCGGTTAATAAGGCGCTAGAGAGTTTCATTGATGTTTTCCTTAATCGTTGAAGGCTCATACAGAGGAAAGCGTTAATCCTAGCATATCGTTTTAATAATCTATCGCCGCGATATGCCTCACATTGCATCGCTTACGCAGAGCCTGGTTGCAGTGTGAGTTGGAAAAAGTGATTGAATAGCAGACACATACAAGCTACCAGCGACTATAGTCAAAGAGTCTTTGGCCGTTAGAGGAGGCGCTATGCAACAAGCGATTCAAGATCAGATTCCCAACAATCACTGTTATGGGTGTGGCAGCGACAACGCGCAAGGGTTACAAATTAAAAGCTATTGGCAGACTGAAGATGCCGCTAGCTGCGAATTTATCGCCCAGCCTCATCATTGTGCAGGGCCGACCCATTTCTTAAACGGTGGCATCATCTCAACTATTATCGATTGTCACTGCGTGTGTATGGCCATTGCCAAAGGTTATCAACTGAGCGGCAAGCAAATTGGCCAAGGTGAGCCTATTTGGTTCGCTACTGGCCAGCTAGATATCTCGTTCCTTCAGCCTGTCGCGCTTAGTTTCCCGGTGAGCTTACAGGCGCGCATTGTTGAAGTGAAAGAGAAGAAGATGGTTATTGAATGTGACCTTTTCTCGCAGGATAAGCTGTGTTGCCGTGCCCAAGTGATTGCAGTAAGAGTGCCTAACCAATGGTTTCTCGGTGAGTGACGCGGTTAAAAATCATATCGCCACTCATAGCGGAGAAAGCGCTAATCAGTTCATCAACTGACGTAAATATCGTGCGGCGCTTTTCGGGTCATCAGCGTGGCAGATAGCAGAGACCAAGGCCAACCCTTGGACTCCCGTTGCGCAGAGTTGTGGAATATTGTCTTGGTTAATACCACCAATTGCGACAATCGGTAATGAGGTTCGACTTAATGCCAATTGAAGGCCTTCTATCCCCCAATGCTTTTTGGTATTGGTTTTTGTCGGTGTTGCGAAGATAGCGCTGAGGCCAATGTAGTCGATAGGTAGCGAGTCTGCTTCAGCCAATTGCTGTTCATTTTCAATCGATAAACCAAGGAGTTTATCTGGGCCTATCAGTGCACGAGCGACACTGGCTGGCATGTCAGACTGACCAAGGTGGACACCATCAGCATCCACGGCGAGTGCGACGTCGACACGGTCATTGATGATCAAGGGAACATCGGTCTGTTTTAAGATCGTTTTTACGGCTTTGGCTCGCTCGATAAAAGCTCGCACGTCCCCGTGTTTTTCTCTAACCTGGACCATAGTGACACCACCTTCAATGGCCTGTTGGACAACATATTTAAGCGTGGCTAAATCTTGCTGATCATCAGTGACCAGATACAAACGATAAGGGTTCATCTCGGTTCCTTTGCGCCTCTCATCGGATAAAGATGAGAGGCGATATAGTTAGTCTATGTGCAGGTTAAGTCGCTTGATGAGTGTTGCTTCGTCAAGTTGATATAGTGCATCTAACAGGTTGACTTGCAGACTCCCCGGCCCATGGCTTTGCTCGGCCGCCATCTCGCCAGCAACACCTAATACTGCCGCTGCCGCTAAGCCAGTGGTTTCCCCGACTGCAGCAAAGGCTCCAGTCAATGCCGTTAGTGTACAACCCATCCCAGTGACATAAGGCATCATCTGGTGACCGTTACTCAGCTTAACGGTTTGCTCATCAGTCACTATGTAATCTGTCTCTCCTGAGATAACCACGTTGGCGCCGAACTCCGCGACTAAGAAGCGTGCAGCACCTAGGGCCGCCTCACTACTGTCGAGTGCATCGACACCTTTGCTTTGCGCCTGCTCGCCAGCAAGAGCAATGATCTCGGAAGCGTTGCCGCGAATGATCAACTGATCGGCACTACGGGCAATTTGACGCGACATGTCTGTGCGTAGCATGCTTGCACCGCATCCGACAGGATCGAGTACAACAACTTTGCTGTTGGCATTAGCTTGTTCCACCGCGAAGCTCATACGCGGTGTCCAAACACTGTCTAAGGTGCCAATGTTGATAACCAACGCTCCAGCAAACGACATCATCTCCGCCATCTCTTGCTTAGAATGGGCCATGATAGGTGAAGCACCAATCGCGAGTAAGGCGTTAGCCGTGTTGTTCATAACGACATAGTTCGTGATATTGACGACCAATGGCTTTTGCTGACGAACCGCCGCTAAAGCTTGGCTAATATGTTGGGTTAACATGGTTGTCTCCAATTAAACGGGGTGAGCATTAAGGCCTTGCTGCCAAAAAGCCACTTCCATACGAGTAGCGGTCTTGAACACTTGAATCAGGTTTTGTCCGCGCTGGCTATTAAGATCAATGTCGGCCAGTAGTTGATTAAAGTGTGAGGCGCCTTCAGCGACACCTGCTTGAAACTCTTCTCCGCCATACAAATTGATCCAGCTAGCGTAAGGGTTCCCTTCGAGTTGGGTGTTTTCATCGTCAAGCAACATTTTTCCGATCACCGCGTAGCCGATCGAGCAAGGTGCCAGTGCGGCATATAAATCGACCAGATCCCCAGTCATGCCAGCATCCAGTACGTAGCGGGTGTAGGCGACCGTGCCAAAATCTTCCGCTTCATTTTCAAGATCAGATTCGCTTAAACCCCATTGCTGACAATAGGTGACGTGATGGGCGATTTCGGAATCCAGTAACGCATGAACACTAGGCAGGGCTCGGCGCATATCGTCCAATGTTCGCGCTTTATATATCGCCAGAGCATACGCCCGCGCGTATTGCTTTAAGAACAGAAAATCTTGCTTTAAGTAGTGCAAAAAACATGGTTGAGACAATGTCCCTTTCGCCAACTGCTGCACGAAAGAGTGCTGGGTGTACTCTTGCCAGTCTTGGTGACAAGCGTCGATGAGGTCTTGGTATTGCATAATGGCTCTGCCTCAGTGTTAGTTAAAACTAGGAACGTAGTCTTTAGCTTTTGGCAGCGTTTCAATGATGTTTTGCGAGTACATAAACTCTGCGTAGTCATCGTAACGCTTTAGATCCACTGCTGAAGGGCGCAGAGCGAAGCGGGTCAGGGTGTCATTCCAAGCGCGTTGGTTTAATTCGTTGTTGAGCGTGTCTGGAGAGTAGGCGACGAACTCTTTCCAAGAGGCTTTTGGATGGTTGACGATGTACGTTGTTGCTTGCTCTAACGCTTTGTTGAAGGCCATGATTGCTTCTTTATCGTAGGTTTTCGCATTGGCAACAAACACCAGTTCATCGTAACTTGGAACGCCGTGCTCTTCTGGGAAGAAGGCCTTCGCTTTGTAGCCTTCTAGCGCCAGTTGGTTGGTTTCGAAGTTACGTAGTCCGCCCCAGATTGCATCGACTTTACCTGACGCAAGAGATGACGAGAGTGCCCAGCCAACGTTAATGATTTCGACCTCGGAGAATTTAACCTGCTCTTGCGCCAGCATAGTGCCGATGGTGGCTTCTTCGTTACCGGCGATTGCGATACCGATTTTTTTGCCCTTCAGGTCACCAAGGGTTTCGTTTTTGCCATTATCGAGCACCATTAGTGTGTTCAGCGGCGTGGAGATTAGCGTTGCGGATCGAATCAGAGGGAGACCCGCAGCAACGTCGATAGTTAAGCTAGGTTGATAAGAGATCGCCATGTCGACTTTACCCGCCGCGACCAACTTAGGGGGCGTGCTTGGGTCTGCTGGCTCTTGAATATCGACTTTAAGCCCTTGTTGTTTAAAGTAACCGCGCTCTTTCGCAATCACGATTGGTCCATGGTTTGGATTGACGAACCAGTCAAGCATCAGGGTCATCTCTTTGTCAGCCGCGTACGCCTGAAATGAGGTGGCAGAAGCGATAAGGATAGCAGCGCTGATTAGTTTGTTTTTATTCATTAGGTTATTCCTTTCTAATGTTCCCAATTAGGGGTTATTTACTTTCCCAAGGGATGGCTCTTGTTAAAATTTTGTCTGTGGTGAAATAAAGGGCGATGGAGAGAGCGGCGAGAATGAACAGCGCAGCAAACATCTCATCGATGATCATGCGTGCATTGGCTTGCAACATCAGGTAACCCAAACCTTCGCTTGAGCCAACCCATTCGCCTACCACGGCACCAATTGGCGCAATCACGACGGCGACACGAATGCCCGAAGCTAAGGTTGGCAGTGCCGCGGGCAACTGAATATGGCGCAGTCGTTGCCATTTCGAAGCTCCCATGGTTTTGGCCAAATCAAGGTAGCCTGTGGGTGTGTTTCTCAACCCGTCGTAGCAACAGGTTGTCACCGGGAAAAAGATGATGATGGCGGCCATAACCACCTTGGATGCGATACCGTAGCCAAGCCACAACATCAACACGGGAGCAATCGCGAAAACGGGAATCGCTTGGCTGGCGATCAGTATTGGTAGCAGCCACCGTTTTAGCGGCTCAAACATCAGCATTTGAAGGGCAAACAGCAAGCCCATGGATAGACCAAGAGCAAGCCCAAGCAGAATCTCTTGGGCGGTTACCCAGGTGTGTTTGAGGAGAATGTCATGGCGTGAGATCAGCCTATCCAGCACGTCAATTGGTGCAGGCAAAATGAAACTCGGCATGGCGAATACCACCACCACTAACTGCCATAAACCGAGAATCACGGCAGTACTAATTAGGATGCGTAGAGCGGGGTGGGTGATGCGCTCTTTATTGCTGATCCGGCTCGACATTGAGGTGTATTGGGTCATATCACTCATAGTCTTTCTCCAATTGCTCCAAAATGGACTGCTGTAATTGGGCACATTGAGCGTCAAGGATTCGAGGTGGTGCGGTTGGCGGAACAGGCAGCGCGTGAGCCAGAGCGGGGGTGCCTTGCAATACATACAGCTGGTGGGCAAGTCGAACCGCTTCTTGTGGGTCATGAGTGATCAGTACAACGGTTTTTTCTTGGAGCAGTTCGGCCGAAAGGGTTTGTAACTTATGGCGAGTGACCGCATCGAGCGCAGAGAATGGTTCATCCATTAACACCAAGGGCTTGTCTTGCATTAGGGTTCGGGCGAGAGCAACACGTTGTCGCATCCCGCCAGATAGCTGATCCGGCTTCGCCTTAGCGTAATCGGCAAGCCCTACTTGCTGAAGTAGAGCCAATGCCGCTCGTTCGTCAGTGCGATTGGTTGTCGACGCTGAAAAACGAGCGCTTAAACAAACATTGTCTAACACATTCAGCCATGGCAGCAGTAAGTCTTGTTGTGCCATATAGGCGATGCGGCTATCGAGCCCAACGCCATCGGACGTTGTCAACTGGCCTTGCCAATCTATGTGTGGTTCAAGCAAGCCCGCAAGATAGCGAAGTAGGGTGGTTTTTCCACAGCCACTGCGACCAAGTATCACTGTCCACTTTCCCGCTGGAATCGACATGCTGAGATTGGCCAACGTAGGGATCGAGTTACCTTGATAGCGTAAGCTGGCGTTACTCAGCTCGACACCAAGTGTGTTAACGGACATAGCTATGACCCGCGAAGAAGTGATGAACGGGTCCGTGGCCTTGACCGACATTCAACTCGTCAGCATGAGAGATGGCTTGGCTAATGTATTGCTTGGCTAGGTGGACAGATTTGTGCAGGTTGTTGCCTTGACCAAGGTAAGAAGCCATGGCCGATGAAAGTGTACAACCTGTGCCATGCGTGTTTTGGGTCGCAAAGCGCTTGGCGCTGATGAGCTCGGTCGTGGTTGGCAAGATAAGTAAGTCGTTACTGTTCTCATCCTTTTCAAGGTGCCCCCCTTTAAGCAGCACTGCTTTGGCGCCTAACTCGCGAAGGTCGGCCACCATATCTTCCATCTCGGCTTCGGATTGTGGGACAGGCTTACCTGTAAGTGCCGCGCCTTCAGGTAAGTTTGGTGTGATAATGTCTGCCAGTGGAATTAACACTTCTTTTAACGTACTGATGGCGGATTGTTCTAGCAGTAAATCTCCGCTGGTAGCGACCATCACGGGATCGATGACAAGGTGCTTCGGCTGGTACTGTTTAATCTTGTTAGCCACGACATTGATAATATTGGCATCGGCAAGCATACCGACTTTAACGGCGACGATATTTAGGTCGGTAAAAACCGCATCAAGCTGGCTTTCAACATGGTCAAGCGGGATAGGGAAAATGGCAGAAACGCCTTGGGTGTTTTGCGAGGTGATGGCAGTGATCACTGAGCAAGCAAAGCTGCCAGTCGCGGACATGGCTTTAATGTCTGCTTGGATACCCGCGCCGCCGCCGCTGTCTGAACCGGCGATAGTTAAAACAATCGGCGTGTTGGAAGGTGTCGTCTCGTGATTGTGTGGCTGTGTTGGCTGCGCCATGGTCGCTCCTATTACAAGACGTATAGGAACTGACTCTGGCCTAGAAGAACAGATCGCTGATCGGATCCGTCGATCTTAACCAGTCTAATTCTATCGTGACTGGTGAGTGGCAAAGTATGCATAGTTCCCTACGTCAGTGCTAACTGAATCAGGTTCAACGGGTCTCGAATTTCGATCTCAGCCGATGCAAATCTGCAAGGGCCCCCCGACTATTTCGCCAAGATAATAGCAGTTCACTCAGTTAAGGTGCACGCCTTTTTTTCGCTTCTTATTTGAGCAAACGTTTGCCTTGGTGGTCGTTACGATGATGGCACTAGAGTATCTGAAGCCCTGCAAATAGGATAAGTAAGCTCCCGCAGGCCTTGCTTATCAGGTTTTGTACTTTGGTAAATTGTCGTTGAATGGCAGACGTAGTGAGCAGTATTGCTAAGCTGCCGTACCAGGTTATTGATACAGCAAAGACCACAGCGACGAGCTCAAATAACAGAGTTTGACTGGTTGTGTGTGGAACCGAAACGGAAAAGACCGAGGTGTAAAACAGCAGGGATTTAGGATTGCTCAGGTTTGCGAAAACGCCTTCTTTAAAACAAGACCATCTATGCGCTATGGTGGGCGGTTGCAGATTGGCTGAAGCCGCAGAAGTGGATACCTTTACGCGCAGTAGACGGATACCGAACCAAGCGAGATAACCGGCGCCACCGAACTGGACGACGTTCAGTAGCCACGGAAACTGCATCATCAAGGTCTTTAAACCAAACAAGGCGCATGCGGCCCAAAGTGCATTAATTAGGGCGATACCCAAAGTGAGCCATAGCACCTGTTTTCTTCGGGCTATTAGAGACTTACTGGTAATAGCGACGAAAGATGGTCCGGGGCTCATTACACCGAACAAGCATATCCACATCGCCGATGTCAGCACAGAAAACTCGCTCATATTGTCCTCTTTTCTCGGTAGTTACTTCGCGAGTAAATCTATGCGATGCCAGCATTAAGGTGAATTTGTAAGTTGCTAAGTCAGTGATACGGAAATGCTATCAGAAAGGGGCGAGTGATTGGTTAACCATTCGACCGCCGCTTCGACTAATGCGTTGGGGTTGGTAGTGTTCCAAGCCACGGCAACTGTGGTGATTCGGATGGTCTCATCAAGCGGCACCACAACCACATTTTCTGGTGATAACTTCTTCGCGGATGCCGGAACAATGGAGATACCTTGACCGCAACTCACGTAGGCGATTTGGGCGGTAATCGAACGGACTTCATGAAGAATTCTCGGAGAAAAACCGTGTGCATTGCATGAGGAGGTGATCAGATCAAAGTACGCTGGGCTGACACTGCGTGAGGTGGCGATAATGGGTTGATCAGCCAAGTCAGTAATGGCAATTGTGCTGCGCAGTGACAGGGGGTGCTCTTTTGGTAACGCGACGGCGAGTGAATCTTCGACCAAAGGCTTTATCGCTATACCTTCGTTGACCTCTCCTTGCCAGCGGATGAAGGCCATGTCTAGCTTTCCGGACACGAGGTCTGCGGCAGCTTCAACACTATCAATTTCGCGCACAAATGGGGTCGCTTCAGGGAAGTCTTGCTTAATGAAATCGAGCATTCTCGGCACAATATCCAACATAGCGGTGGAGACGGCGCCGATGTGTAAAAAACCGGATTGGCCTTGAGCTACCTCATAAACCACCCGCTCTAGTGATGCCATGTAATCGGCAAACTTCCGCACTTCCGGGTAAATGGCTTTGCCGGCAGCGCTGAGTTTAGTACCGCGTCGCGAGCGATCAAATAGCTTGAGCTTCAACGAGCTCTCAAGGATCTTAATTTGCTCGGTTAATGGCGGCTGCGACATGCCTAGTCGTTTGGCTGCCCGGCCAAAGTGCTCTTCTTCAGCAACCGCTAAAAACATCCATAACTGCTTCATTAGGCGGAAGTTAATTGTGCTCATTGTCTCTTTCCATTCAGTACGACCAATATCCCAACTATGATATACAGAGATCAGAGCTCGTACTGATATTTAATTAGTATCACAGCGTTACTCATAAAGTAATTTACCTATCACTAGCTTAGCTGAATACTAGCCTCCAAGTGATAGAGCGACAGTCTGATTGAGAGGTAAAAATGGGCGAAGAGAGACAACAACGCAGCTATTCGTTTGAGGTTGATGGCGAGCAAGTCGCACTGTCGGCAGTGACTCGAGATGGCGACAAAGAGCCGATTTTGTTCTTGCATGGATTTGGCTCAACCAAAGAAGATTACACAGGTATTGTCAATTTTCCGCGTTTCGATGGCCATCCATTCCTTGCCTATGATGCGCCAGGTTTTGGTCAATCTCGTTGTCAGAATTTACACAAGGTAGATATTACTTTCTTAGTGAAAACCGCACTCAAGGTTTTGGAATTAGTTAAGTTTGAACGATTCCATCTAGTAGGACACTCAATGGGAGGGCTGACGGCTCTGATGCTTGCCCAGTTGATTCCAGAACGTGTGCTGAGTTTTACCGATATAGAAGGGAACATCGCACCGGAAGACTGTTTCTTGAGCCGCCAGATTGTCGAATACGATCGCGAAAGTGATGAGCAGTTTTTTACTGATTTTATTCAGCGCACCAGTCAATCTGCCGATTATGCAAGTGCGCTATACGCAGCCAGCTTGCCGCACAAAGTTCAGTTAGACGTTGTGCGCAGTGTGTTTAGTTCGATGGTTGAACTGTCTGATCATGGGCAATTGATGGCGTGTTTTCTCGGGCTACCGATGCCGAAAATGTTCATGTTTGGTGAGCAAAATGACCACCTTTCTTACCTTGAGCATATTGAGAGTCACGGTGTGACGTTGGCGAAAATCCCGTATTGTGGTCATTTCCCAATGTACTCTAACCCGGTTGCGATGTGGCAAAAGATTGGTGAAAACATCTCTGCTGCCTGATCCTTCTAACTAAATAAGCGCAAAAGCCAGGTTATGCCCTGGCTTTTTCATTAGATTAGCTGAAGGTTGAGCGTAACGTGGGCGCTTAAGTCCTTGCCAGTCTTAACTTGTGGTTGATTCTGATTCAACCGCCAACCCATTGTTCATCTATCCAGTAAGCGCCACTATTTCTCTGTCATGACAAACCACCTTTCAACAAATCCAATAACGCTTAGGCGTGTTGGTTTTGCCGATTAAATTAGAGAGATAATAGAGATGACAGACGCGCTCAGCAAAGACTTACCATTCGATACGATCGAATCAAACCAAAACACCATTGAATCCTTAACGACTTATCGGTTACTTGGCAACACTGGGCTGCGGGTATCACCGCTCGCATTCGGGGCCGGGACATTCGGGGGAGAGTGGGGTGATGCTTGGTCTAGCAGTAAAGAGCAAGCGAAGCGTATTTTCAGTCGCTACATTGAAGCGGGGGGCAACTTTTTTGATACCTCAGATATTTATCAAAATGGCCAGAGCGAAGTCTGGCTTGGTGAACTGTTGAAGCAAGCGGGTAATCGTGATCGTATGGTTATTTCAACGAAGGGGACGCAAAACCAGTTTGCCGGAGATCCAAATGGTGGAGGTAACGGTAGCAAGCATATCGTTAAAGCGGTTGATGCTTCATTGAAGAGACTGGGGACAGACTATATTGACCTTTATTTCTTACACCAATGGGACATGAGAACGCCACTGGAAGAGGTATTGTATACCTTCGAGCGTTTAGTACAACAAGGTAAGATTCTTCACTATGGTTTATCAAACTTCCCTGCTTGGTATGTCGCCAAAATGCAAACCATCGCCGAGAAGAATCACTTTAGCCCGGTGAGTGCGATTCAAAACCAATACAGTCTAGCGGCGCGCCATAGTGACTATGAACATCTGCCGATGTGTAAAGCACTTAATATTGGTTTCACGGCTTGGAGCCCGTTAGCCAATGGCCTTTTGACGGGCAAGTACCAAGTTGATGCGCAAGGTAAGCTAACAGGATCAGGTAGGCTTACAGAAACTTGGACGACGGATCCCAGTGTTGCCAATCTTGCGTCCGAAAAGAACGTTAAGTTGATTGCAGAGTTACTTAAGATCGCGCAAGTCACTGGCCGTAGCCCATCGCAAATCGCTCTCAACTGGATGCTGAAACACCAAGGAGTGACCAGTGCGATCATTGGTGCTCGTAAGCTGGAGCAGCTGGAAGATAACTTGCTCGCTTTGGAGTTTCATCTAGATTCGGAGCATGTGGAATCCCTTAACCGTTTAAGCGCGATGGAGCCGATCTCTCCTTATAGCTACCACACAGATGCAATGCAGGAGTTGATTCACACGGGAACAAGAGTGGAAACTATGGTCTAACCATACCAAATTCATAACGCCTCAAACTTACTTTGGGGCGTTGCTTTAGAGTGGTCAATGATGTCGATAAGGTTGTGCTGAATCAACACCAAGGCTTAAACTGTAAATAGCAATTGCTTATATCGGTTTCAACCAAAGGTTAAAATGATCCCATCTCAATTACCGATTTTTATTGATGTGGTGAAGCGAGGTAGCTTCTCCGCAGCGTCTCGAAATCTCGGCGTTTCTCCGGCTGCGGTGAGTAAATCCATCTCACAGTTGGAGAAGCATCTTAAGCAGCGTTTGTTCCACCGCTCAACCCATTCACTGACTCTGACTGAAGAAGGCCGGTTATTGTTTGAGAGAACGGTAGACTTGGTTGAAGCGTTGGATGAAAACGTCAGCTTAAGCATTGATGCGAGCTCGGAAATGAAAGGCAAGATAAAGGTAAATTTGCCGATCCATTTTGGCCAAACACTGGTTTATCCAAAGCTGTTGGAATTTTTAGATCTGTATCCTGACATCGAGTTAGATCTGCACTTTGATGACAGAGCCATCGACTTAGTTGAAAACGGGTTTGATTTGGGTATAGGAAACCGAATTAATGAAGATAGCCGTTTGATTGCTCGTCAATACTACGAGTTGCAACTGACTTACGTTTGTTCTCGTTCCTATGCTGACGAGCATGGTATTCCCGAAACGCCGCAGCAGTTAATCGATCATGAATGTATTACCTATCGTTCACCTACTACAGGTCGCATCAACCCATGGAACTTCGTTGACCAGGGCAAGCCCTTACAAATTACTCCAGAGGCACGATTGGTCGTTAATAACCCTAACTCCGCTTATTTAGCGGCAAAGGCGGGGTTTGGTATAACTGCAATTTCGCAAAGCTATTTTGAAAAAGGTGAAATCGATTTAGTCTCGATACTCAATGAGTTCCAACCTAACTCATCACCGGTGTGGCTGTATTATCCGTCGCGAACTTATCTGCCTATTCGCGTCAGAAAACTGATTGATTATTTGATGAAAGGTGAAGAATCGGTCTAGTCATTTATCCTCGGAAGTACCGTTTTGTTTTAACTTTTGGTAATAACCATTTTAACTGTTACTAGCCTACCAGTTATTAGCTGGCGTCTTATCATAAGCTTATCGTTCATCTTAGAAGGCATAGGTATTGGTATGAATCCAACGTTAGAGCAAATATTAAATCGTCGTTCAATCCGTAATTTCACAGGTGAGTCAGTTAAAGCAGACGATCTTAAACTGATTCTTCAAGCTGCCCAGCAAGCACCCACTTCAATTAATGGCCAGCAGGTTTCTTTGGTCGTGACCCGCGATAAAAGCAAAATTAAACAGATTGCCGAGATTGCTGGAGGTCAGCCCCAGGTAGCGACAGCCGACGTGTTTGTCACTGTGGTGATCGATTACCATCGTGCACAAGCTGCTATGGCGGAAACGGGCGAAGATATGGTGATCTCTCGCTCTGCAGAAGGGATTCTAGTTGGCTCAGTTGACGCAGGCATTGCTGTGAATGCACTGCAAACCGCTGCGGAGTCACTAGGCTACGGTACGACCACCATTGGGGGGATTCGTAGCAACCCTCAAGCCATGATTGACTTACTTGAGTTGCCTCAAAATACTTATCCGGCTCTTGGCTCAACGATTGGTGTTCCAGATAACGCAGTCCCGTCTGCGGTTAAACCACGTGTCGCTTTAGAGAGCTTTGCCATGGATGAGGTTTATGATGCACAAAAAGTGGCGCAAGGCGTAAAACAGTATGATCTCGATTTGCGTAAATGGTGGGACAGCTTAGGGCTTACGGAGATGCCAAGCTACACGGCACAAACCGCGCAATTCTACAACAAAGTCTATTTCCCGAAAGTAGCACAATCACTCGAGCAGCAAGGGTTCGTGTTTAGCGATGAAGCCTAACAGTCAAGGGTATTGATTCAATGCACAGGTGGAAACCCCTGTGCATTTTTTATATCGACAAGACTGGTGATAGCCCGTAACTGTTACCGGACATAAGCAGCAAACCTATCGCTATCAGAAATAAGCCACCAAACAGTTGGATGTATGCGCCAGTGAGTTGCCAGCCTTTGCTCAGAGGTTTACCCGTTGCCAAATAGCGTTTCACAAGGTGCTTGCCCGTTAAGGTCATGATGGCAATGGTCGAAGTTGTTAGTGCTGTGCCTACGGCCATCAAAATTGCACTCACGACACCCATCCAATATAGCCCAACAACATTGGCAAACAAGAGCACCATTATGGCTCCGGTGCATGGACGAATACCGATTGATGCAATGATAGCCGCATACTCTCGCCAAGTTGAAGCATGGTTTATAGCATCCGCTTCTGCGACATGATTATGGCCGCAGCCGCAGGTGGCTCCATTCGGCTGAGAGGTGGGACGCATTGGGTGAGATTTCACGCCAACCGGAGTACGTTTACTGGCGGAGGGCAAGGCGGTAAATGTCAGCTTAGATGGCTTAGTTGGTCGAAGCGAGTGAACAATGATTTTGCAGGCTTTGTAACATATTAGGCCACCAAGCAGAACAACCAAAGCAAAGCTGGCAGACACAAACAGCATCGCTTTTTCGTTGACCATTCGCATCGATGCACTGAATCCCCACAGCAATACGGTCACCAAAGTGATCGCCACTAATGCTTGAAAGAGTGCAGAGACAATGGTGATCACTAAACTGGCTTTTGCTTTCGTTGGATGCGTCGCAAGATAGGTGGACACAATCACTTTTCCATGACCAGGGCCGAGCGAATGGAGCACTCCGTACAGAAAACTAAAGCCGATAAGATAGGCCCCGGCGGTTAAAGAGTTTTGCTTAGCTTCATACAATATATCGGCGAGTTGAGAGTTTGCCTCTCTTTGCCAGTGAGCGGCTTCGATGACCAAACTTGGCCAAGCGAGCCAAAGTTGGTAAAAGCCTATTGTCATGCAAACCAACATGATCAAGGTGAGCAACCAAGTTTTCTTTTCTGGCTTGCGGGTTTGGCTGTTTTTGCTTATCGAGAGAGTAGGGTTGTGCTTCATAGTAAGGGTTCTACAACAAGGTTACACCGAGGGAACGCTGGCGCAGTGAATGTTTACGGTTTGGGTAAATAATTGACCTAAGGCGTTGTCAGGATCGGCATCAGCAGGGAGTGACATCGCGTAGCTCATTTGTTCCGGAGTTGGATTCGGTTCAACCATTTCCAAGCGGCACTGGCGTGCGAGGCTGGCAGAAAGTGAGATATCTTTGGAAGATTTCCACGACATATCGATAAAGTAACTTGGTTCGAAGATGAGTAGCTTCAACGAGTCTGAACTGACGGGTTGTGGTTTAGAAAGCGCAAGTTCGAAACTCAGCACGAGCTTTGCTTTGTCACGGCTAAGTTTATCTTTGCTCGCGACTTTATACTTGATCGGGTTTTCGCCATCGTAAAAGTAGGTGAAGTAATGCTCATACATCATGTTGTCCATGACCGAGGCAGAAATCTCGCGCAGAGTTTGCTGCTGCTTGTCCGCGCTCATATCTTGCCCATCAAGCATATAAGCCGAGGTCATGGCGTCAAACGTCCACTCCATTTTGAATCCCGTGATCATGCCATCTTGGCCTTCGATATGAGTTTTTAGGTCTACCCAAGAATGTGGGTGAGATTGAGCAAAGGGCACAAAGCCTAGGTATAGAATGCCGATGAGTGCCCACTGCGTGGACTTAAAAAGACGAATCAAAGGTGAGCTGTGTTGGAACATATGGTCACAAAAACTACTATTGGCAAACTTAATTGTTATGTTATAACATTTCTTTGTGTTCTGCACCTTCAGCCAAGCTCATGTGATATCAAACTTATCGGATCATGTTTGTTCATATGAGTTTGGCTGCAAGGGTAGATAATATTTTGAACAAGGCAGGAGATAGATAATGAACGCGGTTTTAGCTGAACCCATGGCAGCAGGTTGTGCTGAGCAGACGATAGGTAATATTGATGCTCGTTTAGGTGAGCAGCCAACTGTGTTGAGCGATATCTATCAAGACGGAGTCAATATTGCGGTCTGGCAACGACGTTTCGAACAAGGCTTTGCCAAAGCTATCAGCCAGTATATGGCCGCGAATCCAACCATGAGTAAGTCTTTGACTGTCTCTGCCGCTAATGCTTTCGAAGTTCTTGACTACGCCACCGATGGTCAAGCACCAAAAGCCTTGCTGGAAGACATGGCCCAACTTGTTGATATGTTCTGCTACCTGTTTGACTTGGATGAGGTAGGATTGCGATTTGCCACGTTAAGCGGAGCGATGTGTCCGCGATTCCATGTTGATCAAGTACCTTGTCGCCTTGTCACCACCTATCATGGTGCGGCGACTGAGTGGCTACCTAATCCGACTGTAGATCGTTCGAAATTGGGACGTGGCAGTAATGGCCAACCAGACTCTCTTTCTGGTTTATATCAACATGAATCTGACGTGCAGCAACTGCATTGCGGTGATGTCGCTTTGCTTAAAGGTGGTCGCTGGGAAGGCAATGAAGAGACCGCGCTAGTCCACCGTTCTCCTGCCATTGATGCAGACAAGCCTCGCTTCATTATGACACTCGACTTTGGCTAATCGAAAGACGAGAAAAGTAACCAAAAGAGGGGCGAATATCGCCCCTTTCATTTTCTAACAACTTGTTTATTTGTGGCTAATGACCACCGCAAGCTCGTCGCCCTCTTGGTAAGGCGTACCTCGTAAGTCACTGTAGTAGGCTTTGACTTCTAAATCGTGCTTATTCAACTCTTTGTTTAAGCTATCTAAGGTGAAATGTTGTAACCAGTTGAATACGGACCACTCTTTGTTATCTTGATAAATAACGTATTTATCGAGCGTGACAGATTCATCTTGATAGGTAAATGAAGACTGGAGACACCAATAATCTTGGTTGCTCCAAAAGCCGTTCATTGCGTTTTTCTCTAGGTTTACACTTTCCTTCTGCTTGATAAATCGGCTCTGAGTATAAACATCTAATGCGATGTGACCCTCTTTCGCGAGCAGCATTTTGAATTTGCCGATTAACTCCGAGCGTTGGGCAGGGTTGAGTGCACAAAGATCGCACATAACCATAGTGATAAGGTCAAATTGGCGCGAGTCTTGATAATCCAGATAGTTACCTAGATGATACGTTATGTCTAAATTGGCGAGACGTGCTTGCTCTTCTGCATAGCGTAGAGAGTTCTGAGAGAAATCTAACCCTACAACAGTCCCCACCCCTTGTGCTTTTAGGCGTTGTGTATATAACCCCGGACCGCAGCCAAAGTCGATAGCTCTTGAAGTATGGTTGAGCTTAAACTCATCGTGTAACCACTTTACTGAATCTTCAATGAAGTGATGAGTTCGAGAGGCAAGAGCGAGATCAGGGTTGAGGTGAAAACCTAACATTTGAGTGGCGATATGTGGATCAGCCCACAGCACCTCTGCGGTGTACTCAGACCATAGTGCAGGTTTGGTTGTTGCTTGATTAAGTATTTTGAACATGTGTAATTCCAGCTAAAAATGTAATGCTGTCCTTACATGAATTACGAATAGCAATGTAATTCTAAATTGCCGTAAGGACGCGGATAATTTGTTGATTTAAAGACATGTACATTTCTAAAGCCCCCTTTAATTGTGTTGATAACGCGCGAACCTTATAGAGCTTTTCCCTTTGAGGCAAGTTGCTTTTGTCTGTTTTACCGAAAGTTTGCACTCACAGATAGCGAGGGCAGCGGTCGGAGTAACCACCGCCCTCGCTCTATTTAACGCAGTGTTGCGTTAACCCACATTTGCGATGGCCGCGAGTGCTGGCTTATTTTCTTCTAGCCAATCGCTAAATCGAGTTGGCTGTTTACCTGTTAGACGTTCAAAGGCTTCACTGCTGCCGTGAGAGTGGTCGCCGCGGTTGTGCGCATCCATGGTGACACACAGATCAATGATAGGTGCTGGAAGCTCAAAAGCCGTGAGTTGAGCGCGGTAATCATCATCAGATAGGTGAACCATATTGATTGAAGTGCCCAGGACCTGATCAATCGTTTTAGCCATCTCCGCTTGCGTCAGAGATTCAGCACCATTCATTGGCAGTACTACTTTGCCTGACGCAGGTTTTAGTAACGCGTTGGCAGCTGCTAATGCGAGATCTGCGCGGGACAATTGCGCGGTACGCCCTTCGGCTGCGGAGGTTAACCAATGGCCTGTTTGTAATATGCTGGCAAAGTACTCCGGCAGATTTTCAAAGTACCAGTTGTTATGCAAAATAGTCGCGTTGGCAATCTTACTTTCTTGAATGGCTTGTTCTGTTGCTTGGTGTTCGTGGGCGAAAATGACGGGAGATTCATCCGCTGCAGGCATTGAGGTGTAAACAAGATGTTCGACCCCGGCAAGCTCAGCTGCTTTTACCGCGTTCAAGTGTGCCTGAGTTCTTGGCCCAGAAGCATCAATGCTGATCAGTAGTAGGCTTTGAGCGCCTCTGAATGCGTTTTGTAGTGAAGATGGGTCTGCAAAGTCTGCTTCACGAACATCAACCCCTTTATCGGCCAGTGTTTGTAAGTTTTGCGCATGGCGAGTTGTGACGATTAGACGTGTTGGATCTACATTCAGTTCATCGAGTAATGCTTTGACGACCTGTTGACCGAGCTTGCCTGACGCACCTGTAACTAAAATTTTGTTATCTAACATTGTTGGTTCTCCAATCTGTTTTCGTAAATCAACCGGTGTAATGAGTGCCGGTTGTTGTCGTTGGAGTTACTATATTATTTCTTGTTAGATAGATAATTAGCGATAAAATAAACTCATTGTTTAATTTAAATAAACTATATCGCGTATGATTTCTCTCGATGACATGATGGTGTTTGCAAAAGTGGCTGATAAGCGCTCTTTTACTCTCGCCGCCGAAGATCTCAACATTGGTAAAGCGCGCGTTTCTCAAATCGTCACTAGGCTAGAGTCGGAGCTTAACACCCGCCTGCTGCACCGAACCACGCGCTCATTATCCCTCACTGACTCTGGGGTTGCGTATTACCAGAAGTGTCTAGCGATCTCTGAGCTCGCGCATGAAGCGAATACCGAAATTCAAAACGTCAATCAGGTGCCAAGTGGGGTGATTCGGCTATCAACACCGAGCACAACGTTAGTCTCTGTTTTGAGTGATTTCCTCAAGCGTTATCCCGATATTCAACTTGATATCATAGAGAGTGACAGTTACAGCAACCTTATCGAATCACGTTGCGATATTGCCTTACGCGCATCTTCTTCTTTGGAAGACTCAAGTCTGTATGCCATTAAGCTAGGTGATTTCACTGATATGATTTGTGCAACGCCTAAATACCTGAGTCAGTTTCCGCAAGTTACCAGCGTTGAAGACCTGTTACAGATGGATTGGGTCAGCCACCATATTGTTCATGGTGAAAAGCAGCTGACCTTTACTAACGCACAAGGTGAGATTACCAAGTTGCAGCATGCTCCGAGAGTGCAGGTTCGAACCTCTATATCAGTGCGCGAATTTGTGTTGAATGACCTTGGCTTCGCGATTATGCCGAGCTTTATGGTGCAAGAGGCCTTGGAGCAAGGCCAAGTAATGAGAATTCTCCCTGAGGTACACAACCACAAAATCCCTTTGTACGCTGTGTATCAAGAAAAAGCGATGATGCCACTGAGAGTCCGAGCCCTAATTGATTTTCTCAAACAACAAAGTGATGCGATTGGTTAAGCTTGCGTTTTGATTTTTAAATCAATGGCTTGAAGCTTTTTTCGAGCAGGCGCTAAGTGCAAATTAACCACTGAACTTTGCTATCACGAGGCTATTCCGCTAGCCTTGTGGCCAGTCAAAGACAAGTTACCTTTCCTTTTAGCGACAAAGATTTATGAGGCGAGACATTGAGCGAGCAACTAACCGTAGTCATTATTGAAGATGAGTCAGCGATTGCTGAAAACTTGATTCATGTGCTAGAGATGGATGGTTATCTGGTCGAGTGGTTTACCACCGCAGGAGAAGGGTTAGCCTACGTTCAACAGCACCGTGCCGCCTTGTTGGTGCTGGATGTTGGTTTGCCTGACGGAAACGGATTTGAACTGTGCAAAACCATCCGTGAGTTCTCCGATATCCCTATTATTTTTCTCACTGCGCGCAATGATGAGATTGATCGTGTGGTCGGTTTGGAAATTGGTGCCGACGATTACGTGACAAAACCATTTAGCCCAAGAGAGATGTTGGCGCGCATCAAATTGCGAATTAAAGCCAAAGTGCCTTCAATACCAGAGACTGTATCATCAATAGCTGACAGTGGCGGCCTTGTGGCGCAAAGCTTCGACTACTACGTTGCGGGTCAAGCTGTGGGTTTAACCGCCGTTGAATTTAAAATTCTCAATAAACTGATCGCACTTCCAGCCAACGTCCTTAATCGAGAACAATTGATGATTGCGGCAGATATGGCTCCGGAAGCCGCGTATGAGCGCAATATCGATACGCACATTAAGGCCATCCGCCATAAGCTCAAACCATTTGCCATGGCCGAGCGTATTGTGACCAAACGTGGCTTTGGCTATTACTACAGTGAAAAAGGTGAGTGATGAATCGTTGGCCGAAAATTCCGCTCGGATTAAGACTGTTTTTTCTCTACTTTGTGCTGGTGGGTATGACGGCCTACATGGTGAGTAAGACCGTCATTCAAGAGCTGAAGCCAACCGTTCGTCAGACTACAGAAGAGACGCTGGTTGATATGGCGAATTTACTGGCCGTTCTGGCCGAAGAAGATGTCGCTAACGGTCAAATTTCGGACAGTCGATTTTCTCAATTGTTGCAAGCGTATGGACGCCGCGAGCCGCAAGCAAGGATCTGGGAAATAGGCAAAAAAGCCATCAATCACCGGATCTATATTACCGATAAGCAAGGCATAGTGATCGCCGATTCCTGGCAGCAAGATGTCGGGCAAGACTATTCTCAGTGGAACGATGTGTATCTGACGCTACGTGGTCAATACGGTGCTCGCAGTACCATTGAAGATCCCAAAGACCCGCTTTCTACCGTGATGCATGTCGCTGCACCTATTTATCATGATGGCGAGATCATTGGCAGTGTCACCGTCGCCAAATCGAATCGCTCAGTGCAACCCTTTATCGACTTATCCAAACGCAATGTGCTGTTTTGGATGATCTGGATGAGCGCCTTGGTGTTACTGGCAGGTGCTCTGTTTGCTTGGCGGATACATTCGGCGTTGAACAAACTGGAAAACTACGCGACCAAACTCGGAGAAGGGCAAAAAGTCACCAAACCGCGCTTTCGTATCTTTTACGAATACGGCACGCTAAGCGACGCGCTAGAGACAATGCGCAACCAACTCGATGGCAAGCAGTACGTTGAAGAGTATGTGCAAACCCTGACCCACGAATTGAAGAGCCCGCTTTCAGCAATCAAAGGGGCCAGTGAAATCTTGCAGACACCATTACCCGAAGAAAAAGTCCATCGCTTTGCCGCCAACATCGAACGCGAAGGCGATCGGATGCAGTCGCTGATTGATAAGTTGCTGGATTTGGCCCGATTGGAGAAACGGCCAGAGCTGGAATCCGTGACTCCCATTGATGTCCGTAGCATGGTCGAAGACATCGTTCGAGCGTCTGACGCTAAGTTAAGTAACAAACAGATCTCTTGCCAGCTGGATATCAGTAGCGGCGTTTACGTACTCGGCGATGCGTTTTTGCTTAAGCAAGCCTTGTTTAATCTGATGGAGAATGCACTCGACTTTGTCTATTATGCGGCGGAAATTCATTGGCAGTCGCAAAGCGGCGATCAAGGGGTGCAGATCTCCATTTACAACATTGGGCCGCACATCCCTGACTACGCGATGCCAAGGCTCACGGAGCGTTTTTACTCCCTAGCACGCGAAAATGGAGTAAAAAGTACAGGCCTAGGGCTAAATTTTGTCGAGCAGGTTGTTAAGCTGCATAGCGGCTCACTGACCATTGCCAATGTCGATAATGGTGTGAAGGTGACATTGACACTGCCAACTCCATAAAATCTCCACATAAGCTCCATTTGCTCTCCAAATGGCTGAGTTAGATTGTATCTATCAGCTAAATGGAGAGTAAACATGAAGAACATTCTTAATAATCAACTCGGCATGAAGTTCGCCTTCGTGCTGTTTTTGTTTGTTTTATTGCAGATCCCGATCTCAATGGTCAGCGGGTTGGTCTCTGAGCGTTCGTTTCGACAAGAAGAAGTACGCAATGATATCGCGCGCAGTAGCAGTGGCCAGCAGCGAATTCTTGGTCCTTTTATCTTGATAAACTATACCGAGACCAGTCATCGAGAGGGTAAAACCTATTTAGATAAGCGCGAAAAATTCATTTTACCCACCACTTTTGACTTGCGCGCTGACTTGGATAGCTTTGAGAAGTATCGTGGAATTTACCAAGCTCGGTTGTATCAAGCGCAAACCAAGTTAAGTGGAACATTCGACTTTACCGAGCTTAATTCGCTGCGCCAGCATGACATTGATAAGGTCAGTTTAGTGGTGGGGATTCAAGATAGTCGTGGTCTGTTAAGGCTTGATGATATGACGTTGGCGAATTTGTCGTTAGAGCTTGAGCCCGGTACTGGTCTCAATGCATTGCCACAAGGATTTCACAGCCAGTTAAATATCGATGAGTTGGATATGTCCAATCCCATGGCTTTCGATCTCAACTTTCTTCTTCAAGGTATGGGGCAATTGCAGGTGACGCCAATTGGTCATCAATCCAATGTTGAGTTGGCATCAAGTTGGCCGCACCCAAGTTTCATTGGTGACTATTTGCCTATCTCGTCTGACATCAGTCCAGAGGGATTTAGTGCCACTTGGTCGAGTAACAACTTTTCAACCAATATCGCGCAGCTGTTTCAAAGTTGTTTGGCCGATAACAATGCCTGTTACGAGCTAGAGCAGCGTCAAATGGGCGTAGACTTGATTGACCCGGTTGATCACTATTTGAAGTCCCACCGCGCGATCAATTACTCGCTGTTGGTCATTACTTTGGTATTTGCCAGCTTCTTTTTACTGGAGCTGTTTCAAGCACGCCCTGTTCACCCTGTGCAGTACGGTTTTGTTGGCTTGGCATTGGCGTTGTTCTATCTGTTGTTGATCTCGATGAGCGAGCATATTGGATTTAATTGGGCGTATTGTGTTTCTGCTGTGGCGTCGACAGGCCTGCTCAGCGTTTATGTGAGCGGTATGCTGAATAACCCGAAACACGGCGGTGTGTTTGGTGCAAGTCTATTGCTCTTGTATGGCTTGTTGTTTGGCTTGCTACAGGCAGACAGTTACGCATTATTGATGGGTACGCTGCTTTGCTTTGCCATTTTAAGCTTTGTGATGGTTGTTACTCGTCATGTCGACTGGTATGCACGTAGTCAAAGTCTACTTGCCAGCAACAATAAGCCACACAGCACAGGTGAGGAAAATGGATCAAACGACAAATAATATCAGCCGAGTTAGCGGTTCTCTCTCGGCGATGAGCTTTCGCTTCGATGCACGTAATTTCATCGTTAGCGTGAGTTACCTCGTCTTGTTGGTGGTCATCGCGCTGTTTGTCCGTGATAGTTTCATTCGCCCGACACTCGGTGATCTGCTGGTGGTCGTCTGGCTCTATTACGCACTCGCCAGCGTTGTTTTGATGCCCGTTTACGCATTGGCCAGTTTGGTTGTCGTGATTGCCTATCTGGTCGAGCTTGGTCAGTACTTACAAATAACCTCATGGCTGGCGATTGATTCATCATCATTATTGCACGTGATCTTAGGCGCAACGTTTGACTGGCGAGATCTCGTGGCGTATTCGGTGGGGGGCTTAGTATGTTATTGGTGGGAGGGCAAGCGATGAGCCAACTGACCTCACCCCCCAGTAAACTAAGGAACAAAGCCAAGCCGGTTAGAAAGAGAAGGCGCATCGGTTTGTTGGAGAAAGCCCACCTTTGGGCGATGCGGCAATCCGGTGCACGAAAGGTGACGTAAACGAATAAGCGCCAAGGAAGACAGTGGAAACCTTGGCGCTTATGCTATTGAGTCGTGGCTAGCCTAGCTGTTCAACCAGCTTTTTGCCGACCCCATGGGCGCTGGTTGGGTTTTGCCCAGTAATCACGCGCTCGTCAACAATCACAAAATCTTGCCATGGTTGTGCCTTGCTGTAACGAGCGGCCGTACGTGCTAGAGACTCTTCCAGTAGGAAAGGAATGTCGTTAATAGTACCGAAGTCGATCTCTTCTTCACGAGTGAATCCTGTTACCGATTTGGAAGCCAGTAACTTTTGCCCATTGCTCAGAGTGATAGGCAGCAACGCCCCAGGACCATGGCAGACCGCGGCAATGACACCACCATTTTCGTAGTGCTTTGCTGCAATATCCGCAAACGCTTGGTTATTGGCTAAGTCTGACAACAAGCCAAATCCACCAGGGTAGAAAATGGCATCGTAATCGTCGCCGTTGATTTGTGAAACAGGAATCGTGTTGTTGATACGATTTTGAAAATCATCATCAGATAAGATTTCAGTGTTAATAGTATCTACTTCAATATCAGTGCCATAAAGAGGCGCTTTGCCACCGTCAATTGAGGCGATGTCGTAATCAATACCCGCTGTAATGAGTTCGTTCAATACATGGGTTAATTCTGGCGCATAAGTGCCATTCGCTTGATCTGTTTCGCCAAGAGTTGCGTGATTGGTGACGGGTATCAGAACTTTTTTCATTGTTATTTCCTGTGTAGCTGAGCGTTTTGATTGGATAGTTTGATATTAATTGCAATTCCATTGGGTGATAATAGGGGCTATTTGCAAAACATTGTTGCTATTTAGCAAAGGTGACTATGGACAGTTTCGAAGGGATCAATGAGTTTGTCGCGGTGGCAGAGAGCCAAGGTTTTTCTGCCGCAGCGAAGCTATTAGGTTGCAGTACAAGTCATGTGAGCCGTCAAGTCTCGCGCTTAGAAGAGCGAGTTGGAGTAGCATTGCTTGCTCGCTCGACCAGAATGGTGTCGCTAACGGAAGCGGGGCACATCTATTATCGTCAGTGCAAAGACTTGGTAACAGGGCTACAGCAAGCCAATGAGCAACTATCCTCGCAGCAAATAGAACTTAATGGCATATTGCGGGTAAGTGCGGCAGGGGCATTTGCCGAAAATCATGTTGCACCTGCTTTAATGCTCTTTGCCCAGCAGTATCCCAATCTCACCATAGAGATGGACTTTAACAGCCGAATGGTTAACTTCATTGAAGATGGGGTCGACTTTGCCATTCGCTATGGTCGGTTGACGGATTCAGGTTTGGTCGCCAGAAAGTTGGTTGATAGGCCAATGGCTGCCGCGGCAAGTCAGGAGTATCTTGACCAATATGGGTGTCCTAGTCACCCAGAGCAACTTAAGCAGCACAGCTGTATTATTGCCAACAATGACCATTGGTTGTTTGAAGAACAGGGTAAACCGCTCAACGCACTGCGAGTACATGGACGCTGGCGAAGTAACAACTCAACGGCGGTCATTCAAGCCTGTGAGCAAGGGCTTGGTATTGTGTATCTACCAAAGAGCAGCTTTAACGGCGCGCTAGAACAAGGGCGGCTACAACCTGTGCTGGAGCCCTTTTGGGGGCGTGGAACCAGCAGTTGGATTGTGTATCAAAATCGCCGCTTTTTACCCCTGCGTGCTCGGATGGCTATCGACTTTCTGGTGAATCATTTTGCAAATTGGCAAGAGTAGCGCTGGCCTGTTCACATTAGAGTTAGCGAGGGAAGTCCTTCTCAAATCGCTGCAATAAAAAGTCGAGAAACAGCTGTAATCGCTTTGGTTGGTATTGGCGACTCATGTAAACCACATTGAGATCCGCGCCAGCAGCAGATGTTGAGGCGTTAAAGTTCTTCATGTAGCCATCTAGCACAGTCACCAGGCGCTGGTGTTTAAGGTCTTCTTGAACATCTAGCCAAGATTTTAGAGCGATTCCGGCTCCACAAAGTGCCCATTGACGAATGACTTCTCCATCATCTGAATATCTGGTCGGCACAACCGTGACGATATTGTGTTGCGCATCGTCCTCAAAGTGCCAGTTCTTAAGCTCCTCGTTACTGCGGATCATGGCGAGGCAGTCGTGATTGGCCAAATCGCTGGGGCAAGTTGGCGTGCCTTTTCTGCGCAGATATTCTGGCGTTGCACACAGTACGCGTCTGCTTGAGGCGAGTTTGCGCGAAATAAGACTGCTGTCCGCCAGTTCACCATAGCGAATGACGATATCTAATCCGGATTCTGCCAAGTTAGTCAGATTATCTCCAAGATAGAGATATGGGGTGACATCAGGGTACTTGTGGGCAAAGTCGTTGATCAGCGGCGCTATGTATTGCTTGCCTATGTCTCGAGGAGCCGAGATCTTTAAGTTGCCACGCACTTCCTTGCTGCCTGTTTGGAGTAAGTTCTCTGTTTCCTGGACGCTAGCAAGAATCTCAAGACATGCCTGATGATAGAGGTGCCCGGAATCGGTCAAAGACAAATGCCGTGTTGTACGTTGAAGAAGCTTTATTCCATAACGACTCTCCAGCGCTTGCAAACGTGCCGTGACCGTTGCCGGCGATAGGCCCATTTCTCGCCCAGCTCCTGCAAGGCTTTGGTTTCTAACGATACTGGCGAACAGCGCCATGTCTGCTAACTTGTCCATGAGTATTCACTATTCAGTTGGGTCGAATAATCAATTCAAATATTACCCAATTATCAAGCTTTGTCGAATCAATATACTGAACGCATATTAGAACACCGCAGAGAATGAAGATGAGTAAACTATTTGAAACCGCTCAACTGAAACAGTTAGCGTTAAATAACCGTATCGTAATGGCGCCGATGACACGCGCTCGCACCAGTCAACCTGGCAACATCCCGAATGAAATGATGGCGGATTATTACGCCCAGCGTGCGAGTGCAGGTCTTATCATATCTGAAGCCACTCAAATCTCAGATGACTCACAAGGTTATTCGTTTACTCCTGGCGTGTATAACGATGAACATGTGGCGGGCTGGCGTCCGGTGACAGACAAAGTCAAGACTCAAGGGGCGCACTTCTTCTGTCAGTTGTGGCATGTTGGGCGGGTCTCTCATCCGGTTTTTCAAAATGGCGAACAGCCTATCGCACCGTCTGCGTTGGCGCCGGTAGAAACCAAAGTCTGGATCGCTGATGACAGTGGTGAAGGTAAGATGGTCGATTGTGTCGAGCCGAGAGCCATGCTTCAAGCAGACATCGACCGTGTCATTAGCGACTTTGCTTACGCGGCAAAACGCGCGGTTGAGGCTGGGTTTGACGGGGTTGAAATCCATGGTGGTAATGGCTATTTGATCGACCAGTTCTTACGCACTAATTCTAACCATCGTGAAGATAAGTATGGTGGCTCGCGAGAAAATCGAGTTCGCTTTTTGTTGCAAGTGGTGGACGCGGTCAGTGAGGTCATTGGTGCGGACAAAGTGGGGGTGAGGTTAGCGCCGTTTATCACTTTCAAAGACATGAATTGCCCAGATATTGTGCCAACCATTTTACTTGCCTCGCAACAGTTGCAAGCGCGTGACATTGCTTATCTGCATCTGTCTGAAGCTGATTGGGAAGATGCTCCGCAGATCCCAGAGGATTTTAGGATTGCTTTGCGTGAACGCTTTAGCAATACCATTATCGTCGCAGGTGGCTACGACCAGATGCGGGCGGATGAAGTATTGAACAAAGGTTACGCCGACCTTGTGGCTTTTGGCCGTCCTTTTGTATCTAACCCTGATCTCGTGAGTCGTTTAGCCAATCAACAGCCTTTGGCCGAACTCGACCCGACAACCTTGTTTGGCGGTAATGAAAAAGGCTACACCGACTACCCGAATTATCAATAGAGTGACGACCATCCGACAGGGAATGGCTGGGTTCCCTGTCTTTTTGATGAGTAATGCCTAGGAGTGAATTATGCCTATTCAAGCGATCGACCATTTTACCCTTAGAGTTAGCGATACTGAGCGCTCCATTAATTTTTATCAAGAGGTCGTCGGTTTACACTTAGGGGAACGGCCTGCTTTCAATTTTCCTGGCTATTGGTTGTATGCCAGTGGCCAGCCAATTTTGCATCTTGTGGCGCAAACGCAGAGTGCGGCTGATGAGAACTTGCAGCGCTATTTAGGTCAACGGGAGCAGGCAAGTGGCTCGGGGGTTGTTGATCATATCTCTTTGAGAGGCAGTGATTACCAAGCTATGAAGCAGCGCTTAATCGAGGTTGAAGGAGGCGAATTTCAGCAGAGACTCGTTCCAGAACTCAAACAACGCCAGCTGTTTTTTGTCGATCCTGATGGTGTCACGATAGAAATCATCTTTCCTTATCAGGCGTGAGCAGCTTTGCTGAATCAAGACTTTACAGCTCAACCACCGTACCCTTGGGTTGAGCTGCTTTTTCGTTAAATAGAATAGAGGGAGGCCTGCATGGAACTTGTGGATTTAGCCCGCGTAGCAAGCCAGAACAATGATATTCGAGCCGAAGTTGAATGTTACTGTAGGATCAATAATCTGACCGCGCAGAAGGTATACAATCAGCTAAGCCTACATGTTGCGACCCACTACCAGCAAGGGCGGTACAGTTTTGAATTTTGTGACGCTGTGGTCAATTTACTCTTCGATCACATGCTGGACGATTTTGGGAGTGACGCAAGACAGAAGTGTTTGCCTGAGCCTGCATTTGCTATTTACCTTGCGTTTGACAGTGGTGAATATCATCACTCTGAAGACGAGGAGCATATCTGCCCGATCATCAAATACACCAATCCAGAAATCGCCCGTATTTTAGAGAAACATCGAGGTCGCGATTAAACGGCTAGCGAAGCTCTCGTTTTACTTGCTCTAAACTGTCACAGTAACGAACTTTGTGTTGATGGTGTGCGATAAAGGTTTTGATACGCGCAAGGTTATCGCGATCGAAATCGCGATTCCATTTCCAAAGTTCGATAAAGCTCTTCAGTGTCTCTTTATGATACTGCCCTTGAAAAAACTTACGTGTAATAAAGCGTTTGCTGATTCGCCATTGCCTTTTCCACAGCGGCGTTGTTAGCACAATGATCACGTCAGCATCTTCAAAGGAAGGGGCTAACCATTTGTGATATACACCTTCTATCACCCAACTGGATTGCGCTAATATCTCATTTAGCTTAGCTGATCTTACCTCTTGGCTCGCTCGCACATAGGTCGCTTGGCTTTGATCCCAAAACACTTGGTCCAGATCGTAAGCGGTAATGTCGTCCATAATAGCGAGCTTGCTGGCGATATACGTTTTTCCGCTACCTGGACCACCAATGATGTGGATTTTCTGTGTTGACATAACCACGATTACCCCAGTTTTGCGAGTAAATTTTGTTTCACTGCCAGCCACTCAGAAGCAATGATGGAATACACCACCGTATCTCGTAACGAGCCATCTGGCATGATGATGTGGTTACGTAAAATACCGTCCTGCTTAGCCCCTAAGCGTTCAATAGCATTACGTGAAGTGGTGTTATGGAAGTGGGTACGAAACTCGACAGCGATCGCTTGTCGGTCTTCGAACAACTGCTGTAGAAGTAGCAACTTACACTCGGTATTGACGGGTGTACGTCTTGCAGCATTGGCGTACCAGGTGTAACCAATCATCGCTCGTCGATTGACTTCATCGACGTTGTAATAACGAGTGGTTCCCACAATCCGGCCGGAGGCCTTGTTACGAACGGCATAAGCGATGTTGCCTTGTTGGCCCTCTTCAATCGCTTGTTGAACATAGTTTTCCATCGCGTCAGGACGAGGAACATTGGCGTACCAAAGCTTCCAATGCTCTCCGTCGTTTACTGCGCTGATTAAGTCCTCGGTATGTTGTTGGCTTAATGGTTCAAGCGTGACATGTTCGCCTTCAATCTTGGTATTTGGGATCCACATAGAGTACCTATCCTTTGTTATAACTGACATTTGAAACAAATGGGCCATTGTTGCGCATTATGATTTGCGCTTATCATCATTTAGGCGCGCTATAATGCCGTTTTAATCTTTTAATTTCAAAGGATTATCTAAGATTGTTATGTCTATGTTAGCGATTGACTTGTGCGACAGCCTCTTGAGTCAGTTGTGCAAGTGCCACCCAATCTTGGTTTTGAATTAGCGATTTATCGACCATCCATGTTCCTCCACATGCAACGACGCGGTCAAGGTTGAGGTAATCGTTAATGTTCGTTGGATTGATTCCACCAGTTGGCATGAAACAGATATCCGCATAAGGGGCTAGCAGAGCTTTAAGCATTGCGAGTCCACCAGACGCCTCTGCAGGGAAGAACTTTAATGTTGTCAGCCCCATCTCTAGCGCGGCCTCGATTGCGCTGGGGTTATTGACTCCAGGAATATAAGTGATTTCGTGCCGTTGACACGCAAGAGCTGTGTTTGGGTTAAATCCAGGAGAAACCACAAAAGTGGCGCCTGCCCGCTTGGCTTTAATGACTTGTTGTTCATTGAGCACAGTACCGGCGCCAATGAGCATGTCAGGTTGTGATTCGCGCAGAAGTTGAATCGCGCCTGCTGCGGCGTCGGATCGAAAGGTGATTTCAGCAGCAGGTAGGCCGTTGTCGACTAATACTTTGCCCAATGGCACGATGTCTTCTGCCCGCTCAATCGCAATTACAGGCATGATTTTGACCTGTGTGAGCTGTTGTTTGATGGATTTCATTAAACCTTCTTATGAATAGGTTGGATGGGTGATATGTGCGGGAATGATTGCCCCTTTATGCTGGATGACGATGCCAGCTAAGTGATTACCATATTCACATGCTGTGATTAGACTTGAGCCTGCTAAGTAGTGGGCGAGAAAGCCGCCATTAAATGAGTCTCCAGCGGAAGTTGTATCCACCACGTTACTGACTGCTGAGGCTGGCACATAGAAAGGAGAGGTTGATTCAGATGTGCTTAGTAAACAGCCCTTGTCTCCCTGCTTTACAATGACGGTTTTGACGCCAAGAGAGTGCAAACGTGTCAGGGTTTGTTGCGCAGATTGGTCGCCCCAAATACGTTGTTCATCTTCAAAGGTCACCAGTGCTAGATTGGTTGTTTGGTACATCGTTAGATAGCACGCCCTAACGCTTGCTAACTCATCGTGTGGCCATAGTGCAGGGCGGTAGTTACTATCGAAGATCACTTCTATTCCTTGAGAACGAAGTTGCTCAAGCAGTGTCAGTAGCCGACTCCGATCTCGGCTGGATAAAATGGCTAAGCTGATACCACTGACAAAAATGGCATCGACGTGCTCAAGGCAGTGTTTAACCTGCGTAAACTTGGGATGGCTTAGCAAGTAACGAGCAGCGGATTGATTGCGCCAGTAGAGAAAGGTGCGCTCGCCATTCTCGTCGACTTGAATCATGTAAAGTCCTGCTGTTCTCATGTCATCAACCAATACGTGGCGAGTGTCTATTCCCTCTTTTTGCCAACGCTCAATCATGGCTTTACTCAGCGGATCGCATCCCATTGCGGTGATATATAGGACATCAAGTTTGTCGGTCGCTGTATTTAGCTTAGCGGTCCTTTTCAAATAGATGGCAGTGTTGAGTGTATCGCCGCCAAAGGTTTGTTCCATTGTGCCAAATGGTGTGCCATTGAGCTCTATCATGCATTCGCCAATAACTGCAATTTTTTTCATGTCGATCAACCCGGATATGCCCCGGTTATAAGCCGGGGCTGAGAAGTGTTAGTCGAGATTCCATTTACGAACGATGGCTTCAGCACTGCTTAGCAATTCTTTGCTAACTGATGAGTCCATGAAGCTGGCGTTTTTCTCTACATGTTCAACGGTATGGGCACCGGCGATGACGGGGCCGACTTCCGCTTGCTCTACTAACCAGTGGATAGCAAGGTGAGCGAGTGGAACATTTGCCTCTTGCGTAAGTTGCTTTAGGTCCTCGACACAGTTGTAGTAAGGTTCGAACCCTTCACCATTCAACTTAGGATTGTTGTGTCGGTCATCGTGATTATCCCAATTTCCAGATCGCTTAAACTTACCGGTGAGCAAGCCCTGCATGAGTGGAGAGTATGGGAGGTACTTCATATCGTTTTGTTGGCAAAATGGTAGCGCTTCGCTTTTTGCCCGATATTGCAACGGGATATTGTGGTAATGCGTTGGGTCTTGCTCCAATAGGTTGTATAACCCTTGGAACGTGGCAACCTCAACGTTTTGCATCATTTCTCGTGTCATATCGAGTGAGTAATTTGATACCCCTATATGGAGCACCTTCCCTTGTTCTTTAAGAGCGGCGAGTGCTCTTGCGGTCTCTTCAATTGGGGTGTTCGAGTCGGGCCAATGAACTTGATACAAATCGATATAGTCTGTTTGCAGTCGAGTTAAGGATTGTTCAACTTCGGCGATGATGCTCTGAGCGGTTAAGTTATTGGTTACGTTCTTGTTGTCGTCCCAGACCAAACCGCACTTAGTCGCAATGAGTACTTCGGAGCGATCAACACCTTGCAATGCTTTACCTAGCACCGTTTCTGCTTTGCCTAAACCGTAGACAGGGGCGACATCAAAGAAGTTGAAACCATGTTCAATAGCCGCTTTAACCGCAGCAATGGAGGACTGGTCGGAAACATTATTCCACGTTCCGCCCATTGCCCAGCAGCCAAAACCAAGCGCTGATGTTTGCATGTCTTTAATTGTTTTCAATTTCATGTGGTTACTCTTATTAATCTCGAGATTATTTGTCTAAAACACGTTTTTCCAAATCAACCAGTGACTCATCGACCGTTTGACGATCCTCTATCACGTTAGTGATCGCCGCTTGCAATCCGTGCCAGTAGCCCATCATTTGTGGAATGTTTGGCATGATGTCACCGTTTTGAGCGTTAATGATCGAGGCACGAATGCGAGGGTCATTGGCGAGCTCTTTTGAAAATTCAATACGAGCTGGAACCCCAATTGGTACCTGACTGTTCATAAAGCGCAGTGAGTCCATCGATAGAAGGTAATTCTCAATAAACTCTTGTGCGAGATCTTGGTTAGGTGATGCTGTACTGATGCCAGCCATCAGAATCCCGACAAATGGACGCGAGTCTTTGCCATGGAATTTTGGCAATTCTGCGACGCCGTAATTGATGCCTGTTTTCTCGATATTTGCCCAAGCCCAAGGGCCATTAACTGTCATAGCAACTTCCCCTTTGTTAAAAGCACCTTCCGAGTAGGCATAATCCATATCGGCAGACATAACACCCTCGTCAACGATACGTTTCAAAAAGGCCATCGTATTTTTCGCTTCTGGTGTGTTTACGCCAGTTTTGCTTGGATTAAACCCAGTGTCGTTAAGTTCAAATACGTAAGCGCCATCACTGGAGTAAAGTGGGTGAGTGAAGTAAGGTGTTTTGACCGCCCAAGCGATGGCTTTCTTGCCTTTTTTCGCAAGCTCTTTATCGAGTGCAAATATATCTTCCCAGTTCTTCAATGGCTCTTGGACTAGGTCCTTGTTATAGATTAGGGAGACGGATTCGGCGGCAATTGGGTAGCCATAGGTTTTACCTTTGTAGCTGGTGGCATCCCATGAATAGGGTTCAAATTTAGCTTTGAAGCTGGCTTCAGGGGTGACTTCTCGAACCAATCCGGCTTCGGCATAGCCACCGAAACGATCATGGGCAAAGACCATGATATCCGGTCCTTTGCCTACAGAAGCAAACTGAATAAAGCGTTCTTCTAGGCTCTCAGGAAACTCAACGTTCACCTTCACCCCTGTATCTTGCTCAAACTGTTCAACGGCGTAAGTCATGCCTTTTTGACCTTTGTCGAGCGGCATCCAAATAGTGATTTCACCATCAGAAAAAGCGGCGACGTTGACGGAATTTAGGGCGCAAGCAACCCCTAAGCTCATAAGAGTTAGTTTTTTCATGTTCAGACCTATTTGTTTTGATTAGTAATCTATTACGCTTTGGTAATTACGTACTGGTAGGGAGTGAGTGCTCGCTCAGCTTGTGTAGATTGATGTTTATAGCGCTGAGTTTGCTTGGAAAGGTTTATCACCACTTCCACTTTATTGTTGTCATTCTCACGAATGTAGTGAATGACATTGGGATTTTCAGTCTGTTGGAAAATGGGCTTAGCGCCAAAGGTTCCGTTCCACAGGGCCGAGTTCTCGCGTTTTAGCAGCAGTAAATCGCGATAGAAGGCTTCGAGCTGGAAGTTTTTCCAGTCGATTGGATCTTTCTCAAAAAACGCGAGCCGTTTATCGAGATAAGATTCTTGGCCACTGTAGATGAGCGGCATGCCGTAGAGTGTGGCAGCAAGTACGGCGAAAGCTTTAAAGCTATCACCAAAAAATTCGTCATCGTGTGCTTCCCAAGTGTTCTTATCGTGATTGGTGGTAAACACCATACGATAGGCATCTTGAGGATATTGTGTGTAAAGCTGGTCTAGGTAATTAGGGATCTCTGCGGCCGATTTGTGGCCACGAGCAATGGCCCCCATTAGTTCATAGAAACCCCAGTCGTAAGTCATATCAAATGACTGACGATGGAGATCTGGTGCTGACCATTCGGCGAGCATAAACAGATGTTTGAGTTTATGCAGCTCAGTAGTGACGTAGTCCCAAAATGGGGTGGGAACCAGACCCGCAACATCACAGCGGAAGCCGTCGATATCAAACTCGGTTACCCAGTAGGCCATCGCATCCTTCATTCCTCGCCATAACACTGGGTTTTCATAGTTAAGACCAATAACGTCAGTCCAGTATTCGGTCTTTTGGCTATCCACATAAGTATAGGGAAACAATTCACCGTTATTATCGCGTTGGTACCACTCTGGATGGGCTTCAACCCACACGTGATCCCAACCCGTATGATTGGCAACCCAGTCGATGATCAAATACATCCCCATCGCATGAACTTGATCAACGAGTGCTTTGAGGTCAGCTTTACTGCCAAGAGACGGATCTAACGCGGTGTAGTCTCGCGCAGCATACTGGCTACCTAGAGTACCTTTACGGTTCTTTTGGCCGACAGGGTGAATCGGCATCAGCCATAGGATATCCACCCCCATACTTTTGAGTCGTGGTAGGTGCTGAGAAAAGGCATTGATGGTTCCTTCCTGCGTATATTGGCGCAGATTTACTTCGTAGATATTTTTATCTTTAGTCCACTCTGGATGATGAAAGCTGTCCATGCGGATCTCCCTCTTGATTGTGATTTATGATTTCGGTTTTCCGGTTGACTCGCGAACAATCAAATCAACTGGGGATACGACCTTGAGCTCAGATGGGCTGACACCCGAAATAAGCTTCACAATCGCATCGGAAATAGGTTCACTAGAATCGGTCAAGGGGGAGTGGGTGACCGTTAATGGTGGATTAAACTCTCTGGTTTCGAAGTGACTGATGCCGTCATCGTGTGAAATGACCGACACATCGGAGCCAATTTCTAAACCAAGTTCAGCCACTGCCATATACAAGCCGTAAGCGACTTTGCTGCTAGAGCAGATACAAGCGGTTGGACGGTCTTCGCCGTTTAGAATATCACTTGCCAACTCGCGCCCAGCTTTTACTTCTGGGGCGCAGTGAAAGACTTCGCATAGTTCAGGATCTAAGCCTAGATGTTTCACTTTATTGTTAAAGGCATCGCTTCGAGTATGTGCAAAGGCCAGTTTCTCATCTGAATTGATGAAAGCCACTCTCTGGTGTCCAAGTTGATGGAGGTAATTGAGGGCTTGCTCAGTGACAGATGCGTTGTCGATATCGTAATAAGCATAGTCAAGGTCACTGGTATCATGGCCGTGAACAACAAAAGGAATGCCTTTGTCCAAAAGAAAGCGGATACGCTCATCATTCACCATTGGAGCCTTAATTATCAGTCCATCAACAGAGCTTTTGGACACAAAGTTCTTCAGCGCTTGTAGATTGTTGCCATGTAAAGAGGAGTTGATCAGCAGATCATATCCTTTGACCCCTAAAAAGTTACTGATGTTCGATAGCTCTTTCAAAAAGGTTGGCGCACAAACCAGTTCATCAGGGGACTGAAGCATGATGCCAACCATTTTTGATTTACCTGTTGCAAGTTTCTGCGCGACGCTATTGGGGCGATAGCCTAATTTGTCTGCTGCTTCCAAGACTCGCTGACGAGTTTTGGCGTTGACTTCCGGGTAGCCATTCAATGCTCGACTTACTGTGGCCATAGAAAGGCCTAGGTATTTTGATACTTCAGATAATGTTGTCATGGTCTTTTCAAATAAATTTAAAGCGCTTTAAACTTATCGATCTACTAGCAGTTATTCAATTATGGTTTGTTTGTTTCGTGACCAATGCAACGTTATGTAGCGGATAATTTAAAGCGCTTTAAATTCTAATGAAAACGGAGTGGAAACCTGTTTTTGGGGTCATAATTTTACGAGTGTAAGAGTAATTATTACTTTAAATTCAGATATTTATGTAGAGTATGTGTGGGCGAGGAATGAGTTTGGCAGTGAATAAGAAAACAAGTCAGAGCTTAATAGAGGCTCTGACTTGTCGCTAACGTTTTTAAAAGGGTTAAGCTATGCGAAACTTGCGTACGACATCTTGCAGACCCGTCGCCAACTCACTGAGTGAGTGGCATGCTTGTGCGGTCTGTTTGGCGCCCTCTGCCACCTCATTGGAAGACACATTAATGCTTTCGACATTACGGTTTAACTCTTCTGTTACGGAGCTTTGCTCACTGCATGCGCTTGCGATCTGAATGCTCATTTCAGCGATGTTTTCAACGTTGCGTTCAATGTGTTGAATGCTGCTGCTGGCTTCTTGCGTCTGCTCGACACAAGACTGAATGAGAGTACTGCTTTGCCGAGTGGCCTCTACCGCCTGTTTTGAACGATTCTGCAGTTTGTCGATTATATTGATTATCTCCTCAGTTGAAGATTGAGTTCGGCTAGCCAAAGTACGCACTTCATCGGCAACGACAGCAAAACCGCGTCCTTGCTCACCAGCACGCGCTGCTTCAATCGCCGCATTTAATGCGAGCAAATTGGTTTGCTCTGCAATCTCTTGGATTACGTCAACGACGACACTGATATTGGCCGTGTCCGCTTCCAATTCTTCCACCATATGACCCGTATCTGCGATCACTCTCTCCGCAGCTCTGGTTTTTTCCATACTGGTTTCGACAATACTCAAACCGCTGGTGGCCTCTTTTTGGGCGCTGCCTGCTGTGGTAGAGGCATCTTCGGTGTTGCCTGCGACTTCATTTACCGTGGCTTGCATTTGGTTCATTGCTGTTGCGATTAAGCTTATTTGTTCTTGCTGCTCGTGCATGCCTTGCGAGGTTTGGGTCGATATGGCGCTGACTTCCTCGATTGCTGTGCCAATCTGTACTGAAGTGTTGGATATATTACCGACCAGAACCTGCAACTTTTGCTGCATGTCTTCACATGCATCTGCCAACTCTCCTAGTTCGTCATTTGCTATCTTATCGCGTTGTAATTTATAGGTTAGATCTCCTGCAGCAATGCTTAGGGCCATTTTTCTTACTAACTCTAGCGGAGTACAAATTTGATTAGCGAGGATGACAGACAGTAAGGTTGCTAACAGCAAGGCAACGATGACTGCGATGGTTCCGTAAATTAAGGTCTCTGTAACGATTTGTTCTGCAGCGGCACTGTCTTCAACTATGTAGGTTTGGTTCAGCTCGGTAAGGCTTTGCAGTGCAAGACTTACTGCCGAAAATTCAGGAAAGCTGTTGAGTATCAGAGTGTTTGCCGAGTCTAGCTTTCCTTGCGTGAGCAGTGAAGCAAACTGAATTGATGTTGCTCTGTACTTACGCCAATTTGAGGCAACAGTATCGAATGCTTGGCGGTCTCGTTCGTCCCAAAGGCCTTGTTCATATTCTGAAAGATAACCATCAATCGTTTGGATGCTACTATCTAAGTCATTGACCCACTGGTTAAAATCTGGGTGTTGAGTATTAGGAAGAAGTGAAAATTGGTCTTTACGTAAGCTGACGAGAGCGGTATTAGTATCTTTGACTAACAGCACACTCGGCACGGTTGTTTCTGAGAATACATCTAGCTGATGTTTTATCATTTGTATATGACTAACAAAAAACAACGCTAAGCCAATTAAAATGGCTAACGTTAATAATACCGTTCCATAAATCTTCTTCTTCACACTGAATGATGAAATCCCCATAGCGAAACCTTATTTATCGATAGAAGTTACTTTACATAGATGTATAGAGCTAAACGCCACCCTTATTGAAGACTGGAGTTACTGATATTATTGATATGAGATAAATCTGATGTGCCGATTTATCATTTTTGAGTTAAAGCTCTAATTTGGGGAATGGTACACGTTATTAAGAAAAAGTCTTATTTGGAAAATGAATTTGTGATCTATGAAATTATTTAACAGCTCTTGATCTCTTAACATGATATAAAAGTGAAATTATATATTTCATTAAAGAGAAAATTTAATAATAAATAGAGTCAAAGTTATCTTTATGTGAACCTTAGAAATTAAGGCTCACGCGCTTAAAAGTAAACCTTAACAATAAATGTCCTAGGGTAAATAAGGCATTGCTTGTGAGTAATCGACGATATAGCCGATATCATCTAATAGTGCGACGGTTATAACGCCAAGAATATAGCCATTACTCATGATTTCCTGTGTCATTGGTGGAATGACGATCGAATCATCGATCGTTCTCTTCTTGTCTCCTTGCCATTGGTAGTCGTAAAGATGTCCGCCATCGTCACTTATTGGTAGTTCGGTGAGCGCCATCTTATACAACAGGTTATAACGTTTTACAGACTCACTATTATTGACGCTGAACACGTTGCCCCCTTGGTGAG